>CAJOKM010000027.1 GCA_905235205.1 uncultured Clostridia bacterium
GAACGCCGAAGCTGCCGATATGAAACAAATACGGACCGATCATACTTGTATCTCCTTTCGTTTGGGACAGTGTATCATATCCGCCCGCGCTTGTCAAAAACCACTTTTGCCCCGTCAGGGCCTTTCGGGAACGAAGGGATCCTTCGCATTGTGCGCCCGTCCGGTTACCTTTGCGACACGGTGAACAACGAGTAGAAGTATCCTTTCTGCTCTATCAGCTCGTCGAAGGTCCCCCGCTCGACGACGACGCCGTTTCTCAGCGTAAAGAGCCCGTTGCAGCGGCGAAGGATGTTCTCGTCGAGATCGTGCGTGACGATAACTCGGGTGTAGCCAGAAAGGTTCAGAATCGCGTCGAGCACCTCGAACGAAGTCTCGGCGTCAAGAGACGCCGTCGCCTCATCGACGAACAGCACGGGCGTTTTGCGCAGAAGCGCCCGGGCGATGGAAAGTCTCTGCCGCTCGCCGCCGGACAGTCCGGAGCCGTTTTCTCCACACAGATAGTCCTCGCCCTTTTCCTCGATGAGTTTCGAAAGTCCCGAAAAGCGCACTGCGCGGTCGACCTCCTCCTTCGGAAACTCGGAGAACATCGTGATGTTGTTCCGGATGGTGCTGTTGAACACAAACACGTTCTGCTGAATGATGGACACGAGGTCGTAGAGCGAACCCGGCGAAACGTTCTTCAACTCCCTGCCGTCGTAGAAAATTTCGCCTCGATACTCCTTTGAAGACGCCATTAAAAGATTCAGCAGCGTCGATTTGCCGCTGCCCGATCCGCCGACCAGCGCGTAACAGCCGCCCGCGGGAAGCTCCATGTCGATGTCAACAAGCACCGGCTTGTTCTCCTCATACGAGAAGCAAAGATCGCGGATCGAAATGCCCTCGGAAAGCGCCGGCGCGATATGCTCGCCCACATCCGGGATGTTTTTGTGCAGCGCTTCTGCCAGCTTGTCAATGAGCGCAAAGGAGGACTTTGCGCCTGCGTAGAATGTCGGGAACGTCTGAATGGGCGCAAGAACATAATTTAACAACTGCACAAAAACGATGGCGATACCGGCTGTGATGCCTTCTTTGCCGGAAAGCGCCAGCGCGGCGGCGACAAAGAACACGCCGAACTGCAGGACTCCTCCCGCGAGTCCGGAGGCATAGCCGACGTTGACGTTGACCTTTGTGCGTTTTTCGGAGGCGTCCGCCACGTCGCCGTTGCTTTGATCGTGCAAACGGGAGATGCTTCGCTCCGCTTTGAAGCTCTTGATCACCGCAAAACCCGTTAGCGCGTCCTTGAGCATACCGGTATAGCCTTCCTTTCGGTCGGAAACATCCTTCTCTGCCTTCGCCGCTTTATTGCCTAAAACAACGGAAACGAAAATGGGCAAAAGCGAGAATCCGATCGAGATCAGCGTCAAAAGCGGGCTGTAATAAATCATGAGCACGAGCGCACCGACAAACGTAACGGCTACCTGGATCGTGCCCTGCAGCTTCCCGATGAAATCCTGTTCGACGGTGTTTACGTCGTTAGAAAGCGCGGAGATGTAGAGCGACGTGTTCTCGCCGGAAAACGCCAGGATTCCCTTTTCCATGAGCCGGTCAAAGGCGTATTCGCGGTACTGCTTCAACGCCTTTGCGCGGAATCTGGAAAGGAAAAAATGATCGAGAATCCAGCCTGAAATCAGCAGCGCAAATGCGCCTCCCCCGACGATCAAAAGCATCGGGTAGGCGTAGCGGCAGTCGCCGGCGATCAGGTCGGAAATCTCCTTAATGAGCCACGAAATGACAAGGTTGGCCGCAGCGGCGAGCAGCGCCGCGATCACGGTCATCGTGAGGTTGAACTTGTTTTTTTTGAACAGTTCCTTGACAAACGGGCGGCGCAGCGTTTTGATTTCTTTTCGATTCATCAAAATTCCCTCCTGTCCGGCAGATTTAACGACTGAAGCATATCATACTCTGTTCGGCAAAACAATCAACCTATGGTTGTGTTCGGGCTTTTTTCTTGTAAATCAGTTGACAAATCGCTCAAAAAAGGTATATCCTAATGTATCTATAGGTAGTTTTGCAAAAAGGAGAGTTCCATGGCAGACACATACGATTTCAACGCTGTCGAACAGAAATGGCAGCAGTACTGACGCGCATCACTGCTTTGAAGCGGAGGCAGATCATCAGAAGCCGAAGTTTTACGCGCTGATCGAATTTCCCTATCCGTCCGGACAGGGGCTGCACGTCGGGCATCCGCGTTCGAACACCGCGTTGGACATCATCGCGCGCAAGCGCCGCATGGAAGGCTATAACGTGCTGTATCCGATCGGCTGGGACGCGTTCGGGCTTCCGACCGAGAACTACGCGATCAAGACAGGCATCCATCCCGCCGCGGTCACGGAGCAGAACGTCACGCGCTTCCGCGAGCAGTTGAAAAGGCTCGGCTTCTCGTTCGACTATACGCGCGAGGTCAACACCACCGATCCGAACTATTACAAGTGGACGCAGTGGATCTTTCTGAAGTTCTTTGAAAAGGGACTCGCCTACAAAGCGGAGATCCCGATCAATTTCTGCACCTCGTGCAAGGTCGGTCTCGCCAACGAGGAGGTCGTGGACGGCTTTTGCGAGCGGTGCGGCGCGCCGGTCGTGCAGAAGGTGCGTTCGCAGTGGATGCTGCGCATCACCGACTACGCGCAAAAGCTTTTAGACGGACTCGACGACGTCGATTTCATCGACCGCGTCAAGACGCAGCAGCGCAACTGGATCGGCAGAAGCGTCGGCGCGGAGTGCGATTTCCGCCTGACCGTCGACGACTCCCTGAAAATCTACACGACCCGAGCCGACACGATGTTCGGCGCGACGTACATGGTCGTTTCGCCGGAGCATCCGTTCCTCGATAAGTGGAAGGACCGGATCGAAAACTGGGACGAGGTCCTCTCCTACCGCGCGGCGGCGGCGAGAAAGAGCGATTTTGAGCGCTCCGAGCTTTCGAAGGAAAAGACCGGCGTGCGTCTACATGGGATCGCCGCGATCAATCCCGCAACGGAACGGGAGATCCCGATCTTTCTTTCCGACTACGTTCTGATGAGCTACGGCACCGGCGCGATCATGGCGGTCCCGGCGCACGACACGCGCGACTGGGAGTTTGCAAAGGTTTACGATCTGCCGATCGTCGAGGTCGTCAAGGGCGGCGACGTCGAAGAAGCGGCGTTCACCGACTGCGAGAGCGGCGTTCTTGTCAACAGCGGGTTCTTAAACGGACTCGAGGTCAAGGACGCGATCGAAAAGATGATCGACTGGCTCGAAAACAAAGGCATCGGCAAGCGCAAGGTGAATTATAAACTGCGCGACTGGGTGTTCACGCGTCAGCGCTACTGGGGCGAGCCGATCCCGCTTGTGCACTGCAAAAAATGCGGCTGGGTGCCGCTGCCCTACTCAGAGCTGCCGCTGAAGCTGCCCGATCTGGACGACTTCCGTCCGGGCGACGACGGCTCCTCCGCGCTCGCAAAGGCGACCGACTGGATCCGTACCGCCTGCCCGAAATGCGGCGGAGAAGCCGAGCGCGAGACCGACACCATGCCCAACTGGGCGGGCTCGTCCTGGTATTTTCTGCGCTACTGCGATCCGCATAACGACAAGGCGTTTGCGGACTTCGACGAACTGAAGTACTGGATGCCGGTCGACTGGTACAACGGCGGCATGGAGCATACGACGCTGCATCTTTTGTATTCGCGCTTCTGGCACAAGTTCCTCTACGACTGCGGGCTCGTGCCCACGCCCGAACCGTATCAAAAGCGCACGAGCCACGGCATGGTGCTCGGCGAAAACGGCGAGAAGATGAGTAAGTCCCGCGGCAACGTCATCAATCCGGACGAGATCGTTTCGGAGATCGGCGCCGATTCGTTCCGCATGTACGAAATGTTCATGGGCGCGTTCGATCAGCCGATCCCGTGGAGCACGAACGGCGCGCGCGGCTGCAAGCGGTTTTTGGACCGCGTCTGGAGACTGCAGGACATGGTGAACGGCGAGGGCTTCACCGACGCCGAACTTCGCACGAAGGTCAACGCCTGCATCAAAAAGGTCTCCGAGGACTTCGAGCGCATGAAGTTCAACACGGCGATCGCGGCGATGATGTCGCTGGTCAACGACTTCTACGCAAAGAATACGCTGACAAAGGACGAGTTCCGTACGCTTTTGCTTTTGCTCGATCCGGTCGCGCCGCATATCGCGGAGGAGCTCAACGAGCGGCTCGGATTCGAACCGCTGCACCACAGTGCGTGGCCGACGTACGATCCCGACGCGCTGGTCGAGGACACCGTCGAATACGGCGTGCAGGTCAACGGCAAGGTGCGCGCGCGCGTCAAGCTTCCCGCGGGGATGGACCCGACGGAGATCGGAAACGCGGCTTTGGCGCTCGAGGAGATCAAACCGTTTCTTGAGGGCAAAACGGTGAAGAAAACGATCGTTGTACGCAACGTCATCAATCTGGTGGCGGTATGAAGCTGAACTGGTTTTGGGACGCGGCCGAAAGCGCCGCAAACCCGACGTTCTGGCAAAAGCTCGGCGCGTTCTTTCAAAACGCGTGGGAGAAGATCAAGACGTTTTTGTCGGATCCCGACATCGTCAAAAAGCTTCTGCTCTTTGCAGGCGCAATCATCATTCTGATCGTCGGCATCAAGCTGATCGGCTGGCTTTTGAAAAAAATCGGCAGGTCGAAGGCGTTTCAGAAGCTGTCGCCGGACCTGCGCTCGATCCTGCACAGTGCGCTGCGCATTGTCCTGTATCTGCTGCTGGTATTGAGCGTCGTCGCGATGATCGGCGTACCGATGGCGTCGATCCTTGCCGTGCTCGGCTCGGTCGGGCTTGCGATCGGGCTTGCGCTGCAGGGGTCGCTGTCGAACCTCGCAGGCGGACTGATGATCATGCTGTTCCATCCGTTCCATATCGGCGATTATATTGCGACCGAAGGCATGAGCGGAACGGTGCGCGAGATCGGTCTCTTTTACACGACGATCGAAACGGTCGACAACCGCCGCATCATGCTGCCGAACGCGAACCTCTCGAACAACGCGATCGACAACGCGACCGCAAACGAAACGCGCCGGCTCGATCTGAGCTTCCCGCTGATGCAGGAAGCGGACTTCGAACAGGCGAAGGCGATCCTGCTGCCGCTCGCCGATCAGCCCGAAACGCTGGATGCGCCCGCCGCGCCGGAGGTCGTCATTACGTCGCTGACGCCGCTTGCGCAGACCGTTACGCTGCGGCTCTGGTGCAAAACGAGCGATTACTGGACGCTCAATTACCGTCTCCACGCGCAGGCGATGAAAGCGCTGAATGAAGCGAACGTCCCGTTCGCGCACGCCGAGCCCGATTACGAGATCGAATAACGGATTCATCTATACGACTCCCCGTCGAACGGCGGGGAGTTGTTCTTTCCTTTCAACTCCACCGACAGGCGAGCGGACTCGAAATCTGCGTTATTGCATTTGAGGTCGCCGTTTCGTATCATAGACGTGCGAACAAACCCTATGCAGGAGGAAAACAATATGGAATTGGGTAAGAAAATCAAACAGCTTCGTTTCAAGGCGGGGCTTACACAGGAGCAGCTGGCTGAAAAGCTCGGGATCGGCGCGCAGTCGGTGTCCAAGTGGGAAAACGCCGTCGCCATGCCGGATATCACGACGCTTCCGCTTTTAGCCGAGGTCTTCGGCGTCACCATCGACGATCTGTTCGACCTGACCGCGGAGCAGCGCTTAAACCGCATCGAAAACCGCATGGACGCGGAGGAAGAGCTTCCCGCGGACGTCTTTTTGGAGTTTGAAAGCTTTCTGAAAACCGAACTGAGCGACGAAAAAAACCGCAAGCGGGCAACGGAGCTGATCGCGTATCTCTACTGGCACCGGATGAACGCGGAAGGACAAAAGGCGACCCGGTACGCCAAAGAAGCGATCATCCGTTCGCCGGGCGAGAAGGGCTGTCAGTGGATCCTCGGCAAAACGGGCAACTATGCCGTCTGGGACTGGAACATCAATAACCACTCCCGGGCAATCGCGTTTTACAGGGAGATCGCGGAGGCGAACCCCGACGAAGCGCTTCCCTGCATGTACCTTATTGACAACCTCATCGCCGACCATCGGACCGATGAGGCGGAGCGCTGGCTGGACCACTACAGCCGCCTCAAAAAGGCGCACCCGGTCATGAAGCAGGTCTACCGCGCGTATATCGCGCTGGCACGCTTCGACGAGCCTTCCGCAGACAGAATCATGGAGGAGCTTATCGCAGAGCAGCCGGAAAACGACGCCGTCCTCTTTGAGGTTGCGCAATACTATGCCTTAAAGGCGGACTACGATAAGGCCGTCGACTGCTACGAACGCTCGTTTGCCGTGGATCCCAGACGTCCCAGATTTCAGGACGCGCTGATGGGAATCGCGGATATCTATGAAATCAAAGGCGAATACCGCAATGCCGCAAAAACCTATGATCGGATCATCGATCTGCTGGAAAACGAGTGGGGTCTGACCGAAGAAACCGACACCTCCGTGACGGTGGCGAAGAAGGAAAAAGCGCGGCTTCTTCAAAAAGTGTGAGCCGGAATGGTGAATCGGCAGCACGGGATTTTGACAAAAATTTGTCGATTGTGTTTCCTTTGTGACGTTTAGCACTCTCTTATTGACAGTGCTAAAACCCTGCGTATAATGGGTATTGAACGAAGAAAGAAGGGCATCCTAAAGGGTGTCTAAGGGCACAAAGGAATTTATGACAACAGAAAGGAAGTGTGACCTATGCTGCCCGGTATTTGGAATAACAATTGGTTTGACGATCTGTTTGACAGAAGCTTTCAGATGATGCCTTGGCCCGAAGAGCGCGAGCTTTACGGCAAGCATGCAAGAAACCTGATGCGCACCGACGTGCATGAGACGGAGAACGCGTACGAGATGAACGTGGACCTGCCCGGCTTCAAGAAAGAGGACATCCATGTAGATCTCAAGGACGGCTATCTGACCGTGCGCGCGGAAAAGAACGTTGAGAAGGAAGAGACGTCGGAGAAGAAACTGATCCGCAGCGAGCGCTATATCGGTTCGATGAGCCGCAGCTTCTATGTGGGCGAGCTTGAACCCGAATCGATCAAGTGCAGATACGAGGACGGCGTTCTGACGCTGAACTTCCCGAAGGAAGAACAGCCGAAGCTGCCCGAAACGCACCAGATTACAATTGAGTAAAAGACCGTTGATAACGGCAGGACCGCTGCGCAATGCAGCGGTCTTTTTTTCGCCGCAAAATGTTCTGATGCCGTTAACGACGGTCTCTGTCCCTATTTCGGGACCTTCGTCAATCTTCGCGGATGTTCCGTGCTTTTCCGAGAAAGAAACACACTGTCACAAACGCCGGTTTGCCCGTACAATACAGGTAAACAAGAACGTGCGCAACAAAAGCGCAAAGGGAGGACGGTATGGCGAAACTGCGGATTTTACTGGTGGACGACGACGTCCGCTTTACCGATATGATGAAAGGATATCTGCTTGCGGAGGAACACGTCGGCGAAGTCGACGTCGCGGCGGACGGACGGGAAGCGATGGAGAGGCTCAAGGACAAGCCGTACGATCTGATGACGCTCGATCTCATTATGCCGAACATGGACGGCCTGACGGTCTTGGAGCAGCTCCCGGCGATCGCCGGCGGCCAGGCGCCCGCGGTCATCGTGATTTCCGCGCTGCGCAACGAAACGATGGTGCGCCGCTGCTGTTCGCTCGGCGCCCGGTATTTCATGGTGAAGCCGGTCGAGCCGGAAACGCTTTTAAAGCGCGCGATCGATCTCTTGCGCAACGATCAGACCAAGGGCGGCGTGATCTCCTATCAGCAGACGCCGAAGACGTTCGATGAAAAGGTGACCGCGATCTTCCTGGTCGCCGGGATCCCCGCGCATATCAAAGGCTATCACTATCTCAGGGAGGGCATCCGCATGGTGTATGAGGATCAGACGCTGATCAACCGCATCACCAAGGAGCTGTATCCCGGCATCGCGAAAAAGTTCAACACCTCCGCCAGCAAGGTGGAGCGCGCGATCCGTCATTCGATCGAGGTCGCCTGGACGCGCGGCAAGATCGAAAACCTGAACGCGCTGTTCGGCTACAACATCTACGGCAAGAACGATAAGCCCACGAACGGCGAATTTATCGCGCTGGTTGCGGACAAGCTGCTGATGGAAGAACAGAGTAAGAAAGCGGGATGATTTGCAATTAGGCTGTTGGGAAGGGAGGCAGAATTTGCGTTCTTCGCCCGGAGCTATACTAACGTATGCGAACGGGCGAAAACGCGGATAGTTTGCGGCGAAACTATGAAAAGAAAAAGCGTTTTCGCTTTTTCTACCGAAAGGTATTCTATTTTAAAAACACTCGCCGCAAACGGTCTGACCCCTTTTACGACAGCCTTAGAAAGCAGACTAAAGCCGTTTATAAAAGCTTGCGGGAGAGGCCCCGTCTCCTTGCAGGAAATGCCCCAACCTCATAATCCGCGGAACGCTGCCATTCGAAAGGATGGCAGCGTTTCGCATAGTTTTCCACACAAAATATCGAAAAAAACACCGATAAATACAGTGTTTGTGGACAATTCGGTGGATATTGTGGAAAAGATCCGTGGATAAAAACTGTTTGGCTGCCTGAAAACGTGTTCGCTTTTCTGATAGATTCATTTTATAAATATGAAAAAAGAGACGAAAAAAATCGTCTCTTTTTGCGACAGGTTTCTTCTCAATAGACACGCATCGGAACGATCAGATACAGGAACGCGTCGCCCTGCACCGGACGAATGACGCACGGACTGATCGGACTGTTGAACTCGAGATACACCTTTTCGTCCGAAACGTTCTTCAAAACGTTCAGGATGTATTTCGGATTGAACGCGATGTCGATCGGATCGCCGACGATGCTGACTTCCATCTGTTCCTCGGCACGTCCGACAAAGCTTTCCGCGCTCATGGTCAGCATATCGTCTTCGAAGTGTAAAAGCACGCTGTTGTTGCCCTCTCTGGCGATCAGCGCGGCGCGATCGGTCATGGTCATCAGATCCGCCGTATCCACGAGCACGCGCGTCTTGCAGTCCTTCGGAATGATGCGCTTATAGTCGATATAGTTTCCATCCAGCAGCCGCGCGGTCAGCCTGGTGTCGTTGATCTGCACGGTGAGATGCGTCTTTGTCATGCAGACGGTCACGTCGCCGTCGGTCTCTTCCGCCATCTTGGAAAGCTCGTTCAAAACCTTGCCCTGAACGATCGTGCTTCGTTTCTCATAGTTCGCGTCCGACCGGTACATGGTCAGCGCAAACTGGAACGAATCGGTCGCTACGAATGTCAGAAGGTCCGCTTCCGCTTCGATCAGCGTACCGGTCAGAACCGGGCGCGAGTCGTCCAAAGAGACCGCAAACACTGTGTGATCAATCATGTTCTTTAAGGTTTTGCCTTTGAGCTTGATCTCATAGGTGTCACCGCTCATGCGCATCATCGGGAATTCGTCGAATTCGATGCACTGCAGTCTTTGATACACACGACCGCAGCGAATGTTCAAAAGATTGCCCTCGAGCTGGGCTTCCAGTGTTTCACCGGGCATTTTGCGAAGAATTTCGGAAAGAAACTTGCCCTTTAACACACACTTACCTTCTTCTTCGACCGTCGCCGGAAGAAAACATTCCTTTTGAAACATCAGATCGGAACAGGTTAAATGCAGTCCTTCGTTCGTCGCTTCGATCAGAACGCCGTCAAGCACCGGCATGGTCGAGCGGACCGGAAGCGCTTTGATGACGGAAAGGATCCCAAAGGTGAGATCTTCGGTTTGCATTGTGAATTTCATATCGCTTTCCTTTCTTCCGGTTATCCACCGGTTGGGTCGTATTTTTCGGATTGAATCCGTATTGATTCAGAAGCCGTAGAAGCAGAACGTGTGGATGAAACGGAAAACCACGTTTTTTCCCGTTCGAATCGGGAATTTTTCTGTGGAGCGGCAACCGGTTTTTGCGTGGACAACCAAAAGGGTTATCCGCACAATTCACGTTGTCCCAAGAACCCGCAAGGATTCCACTTTCCGTTTCCCCGTTCTGTGGAAAACCGCTTACCCTTCCCGAATTCTCGTTTCGATGCTTTCCATCGTATCCTTGAACGCGGAATCCGTTTCGATCATCTGCGCGATCTTGTTGCACGCGGAGATCGCGGTCGTGTGATCGTTGCGCTCAAAGAGCATCGCGATCCGCTTATACGGCAGACTTAAAATCGTATGACAGAAATACATCGCGATCTGCCGCGGCATGACCACTTCCTTGTCGCGCCGCTGCGACAGGAGGCTTTCGATCGGGACCGAATAGTATTCCGCAACGGTTTCGCGGATCCGGTCCGGCGTGATCACGATCTCCTTCTTTTCCGGAAGGATCTCCTTCATCGCTTCCCGCGCAAGACCCATGGTGACCGGAAGGCGTTTGAGCCGCGCGTACGCCACGACGCGGTTTAAGCTGCCTTCGAGCTTGCGGATGTTGTCGACGATGTTTTCCGCAATGAAATTGATGATCTCGTCGTCGATCTCCACGTGCTCGTTCTGCGCGCGGTTTCGAAGGATCGCGGTTCGCGTTTCAAGATCGGGAACCTGGATATCCGCAACCAGACCCCACTCAAACCGCGAGGAAAGCCGTTCCTCGAGCGCTTTGATCTCTTTGGGCGGCCGGTCGGAACTGATCACGATCTGTTTGCCCGCGTTGTGCAGCGTATTGAACGTGTTGAAAAACTCCTCCTGCACCGCCTGCTTGCCCGCGATAAACTGGATATCGTCGATCATCAGAAGATCGACGTTTCTGTACCGCTGGCGAAACTCGACGTTCTTGCCTGCGCGAAGCGCTTCAATGAGGTCGTTTGTGAACATTTCGCTCGTCACGTACACAATGCGCGCAGACGGATTCGCTTCCTTTACAGCATGCCCGATCGCGTGCATCAGATGCGTTTTTCCCAGTCCCACGCCGCCGTAGAGAAACAGCGGATTATACGCTTTGCCGGGCGCTTCGACGACCGCGAGACACGCCGCGTGCGCGAAGTTATTCGACTTGCCGACGACGAACGTGTCGAACGTATAGCGCGGATTCAGCGTCAGCGAGTTTAGGGAGACATCTTCGGTTGCGATCCGCACGAAATCCTTGCGCTGCGAAGGCACGATCAAAAGAATATCGATGATCTCCGGATCCGACTTCTGCGCGGCGGTGCGGACATAATCGAAATAGTATTCCGTGACGGTGTTTTTGATCACGTCGTCCGGCGCTTCCAGTACCAGAATGCCGTTTTGCACGATCACGGGATCGAGTACGTCGATCCAGCGGTGAAACGTGACCGCCGAAATCTGCGGACGGATCGACTCACGCGCTTTTGCCCAGATTGTTTTCAACTCTTCCATACGGTTCCCCTTTATTTGTTTTGCCCCAAGGGGTCATTCTCCTGCGGATAATCTACCTCTGTTATCATAACAGATTTTTCTGTTCTTGAAAAGAACTTTTTGTGCCCCACAAAAAAACCTGCGGAGGCGGGAGATGAAAATAAAAAGCATTCATAGAATGCAACCATAAAAAAGAGACACCGCCCACCGAATTAAAGGTGTGGAGCGCGCTCGTAGCTCACGCTCTGAAAACGGTACCTCTCATGAAGCCGATAGAGGACGTGGCAGGAGTATTACTGAAAAGCAAGGGACCGATCTGCCCACAGAATCGGCTTCGAATATGATAATAAAGCGATTGACCGGTTCTGTCAAGTCATCAACATGTAAAGCTCATAAAAAACAACAGCCTTGGGCTGGCTACCGGTATCACACCTAAAGGTGGAAGCAGACGTAGTATTGCCTAATCAGCTGTTGCTTTATAAAAAGCAATTGATTTCCCCGGCAGACGCACTTTCGAACGGAATCGCAGCGGCGGCTCTACAAGTTGGAGTTCCTCAAATGCTTTTTGATCGCGCAAGTTAATCCTTAACTGTACGAGTGGTTAAGCATTGTTAACGCGATCAGCTGAGGTCATAAAACCGACGGCAACATAGAAAATGATGGAATCGGCTCTCGCTCAGCTTCAGGGGCAGTATAGCAGGAATAATTCCATTAATCAATGCCTTTTATGGGACAGCGAGAAAAAATACAGAAAAAACACGCAGGCGTCGGTACTATTCAGCGCCGCAGGCGCGGGAACCCGCAAAAGGTTGGCAGCGAAGGATTTTCGTCGTGAGGGCGTTTACAACCGAACAGAAAATCCGAGCGTGACCTTTTGCGGAAAGGAGGAGCGGCGGAACAAAGCGAAGCGATGACTTGTTTCTGCAAGAAAAAAGTCGTCGCGAGCCAAGTGAAGCCCGCGACGACGTGGAGCTGATGATCAGATTCGAACTGACTACCTCGTCATTACCAATGACGTGCTCTACCTACTGAGCTACATCAGCGCTCGCAACGCTCATTATAACCAAGGATCGGAGAGATTGCAAGCCTTTTTTCAAAAAACTCAAAAAAAACCGGATCAGTCCTGCACAAGCCGCGTCGAACCGATTGCCGTGATAAACGCTGCGTTCTCGGGAATGACGAATTTGACTTTATGCAGCTTTTCGATGCCGTCGAACACTTCCTTTGCGATCGGCTGTGAATCAAGGATCGTGCCGCAGACAAAGATGCGGCGCGTGAGATGCGATTTCGTGCAGAACGCCGCCATGACGCCGATGCATTGGAAGATCAGCGTGTACAGTCCGCGCGCGAGCGATGCGTCGTCTGCCGAGCCGGCTTTTGAAAGGTTCGCGACCGTCGCTTCCGGGATCAGGTTGCCGATCTGCGCGTCGGTGACGTCCATCAGCAGGAGATCGCATTTTTCCGGATCGCCCTTCTCTGCAAGCGCTTCGAGCGCACGCGGATCAAATGTGCCGAACAGCTTTTCACTCATGCCTTTGAGCATGCCGCCGCCGACGCCGCTTCCGCCGAGATGCCATGCGCCGAACGGCGAAACACGCACGAACGCGGTTCCTGTGCCGACGCTTGCGACGATCATGTTATACCGCTTCGCGACGGTACTCGCGCCGCGATACAGCGAAGCGAACTCGTCGACTTTGACGACCTTTTTTCCCATCAGCGTATCGGGCAGATTCGCCGCGCCGACGCCGGTCACGGTGACGCATGCCGCGTCCTCGGGCGAGAAACGCGCAAGCGCTTCTTCGGGCGTTTCACCCGGCAGCGCCATCATGGACTTTAAAAGCTTTCTGCCGCGCGTCATAACGAGCTTGGTGCCGGACGCGCCGACATCAATTCCGACGATCTTTTTCCGCGGCTGCAGGGCGAAATACACCGGCGGTGCAATGAGCGCGACGGCGACAGCCTCCAGGATCGCGTTGATCCCGGCCATTGCGACCAGCAGAGCGACCACGGAATTGACGCCGAAAACTGAGAACAAATCTCGGATTGGTTGTGTCGAACCGAACAGAAGTCCGAGAAATCCGAGGAAGAACACGGTATTGGTCAGCGCGCCGGAAAGAGCGGACACAAAGACCGCTACGGTTCGGCTGTTGGACGACCGCTTCATGATCAGCCGGAAAAGCAGAGCGGGCACAAGACCGACCAGAACGCGAGGAACGACGCAGGTGATGAATGTAAGCACCGGGGAAATATTGACCAGCGCGGCACCGAACGCATCGCCCGTAAAGCACTGCAAAAAACTCGTCAACCCGAACATGAAGCCGAGCAGCATACCGTAATACGGTCCGAGAAGGATCGAGCCGATAATGACCGGGATCAGAACGGTGGTGATGGACAGCGGCCCGATCTTGATATAGCCGAGCATCGGTGTAAATGCCAACAGAAAGATCAGCGCGACAAAGATTGCCGCGAGGATCAGTTTACGCAGCGCATCGTGTTTCATTGAAAAACCTCCCTGTCATAAGAGATAATCGTATTATAATCTGTTTTTTTAAGAATCGCAAATAATATAGCATCAATCCTGCAGAACGCCGTAAACCCGCACGGATAAAACGCGGCGGGCGGGACAGACTATGTGCAATGACGACCGCATCCGGAGGGTAATCATGCAAATGACGCGAAAACAAAAGATGCTTTTGACGGCGCTTGCCGCCGCAGCGGGACTGCTGCTGATCGGCGTGATCGCGCTGATGGTTCTCGGCACAGGGGGAACGGCGGTGCCGGATGAACCGCCCGCGCCGACGGTTCCGCCGACGGAAATCCCGACGCCGACCGTTTTGCCGGTTCCGACAGTCGCGCCGACGCCGTACCGGCTGCCGCTGGTGCCGGAAGGGACGGGGGCGACGCCCGAAAGCACGCCGTCCGCGCCGACGGAACGCACACCGGCAGAGGATTCGCCGTCGCCGGAAGTGAGAGCAACGGAGCGCGAAGGCGTATACGGCGGGCAGCAAAAGGAGTTTATGGCGATCGGAACGCAGAACGGCGAAGCGATCGCCGTTTTGCTTGCGCAGGTGAAGCCGCCGCTTGTGACGGTGCTGGCGATCCCGTGCGAAACGCTTGCGCCGGTGTATACGCTGGGAGAAAACTGCCGCGTGGAGCGCGTGGATACGGCGCCGCTGATGACGGCGAGCGCGCGCGCCGAAACCGTGCAGGAGGGATGCTGGAACCTGATCTGGGCGGTCAAGAATCTGACCGGCTACCGCGCGCCGCAGTATCTTTGCGTGGATTTCGCCTGTATGGAGGCGTTTTTTTCATATGCGCCGAAGATGAAAACCGACGAGGGAGAGATCACGTTTGCGGTGTTTTCGGACGCTCTGAACGCTTCGGGCGAGGAGCGCGCAAGGAAGATGGCGCAGCTGGGCGTGGGCGCGGCGCAGTATCTGATGGAGGTATCGCTGTGGGAACTGCCGGGATTCAAAAACGCGACGCGCGACGCGTTTTCGTCGAGTCTGTCGGTCTTTGAGCTGATATCGCTGCTGCATTCCTTGAAAAGCGCGACCGATTTTAGGATCGAGGTGCTTTCGACCGAACAGAAAACCGGCGGGCGCGTTTTGTCCGCGTCCGCCGTGGTACCGTTTTAGCGGGTCATTCGGGGGTTGAAAGCGCTAAAAACAGCGCAAGGATCGTTTCGGGCGCGAGCGTTTCGGCGCGGGTTTCGGGCGCAATGTTTAAGCGTTCGAGCGCGGCGTCGGCGGTCGGGTATGCGTTCAGATTGTTTTTGATCGTTTTGCGGCGCATGCGCAAAAGCTCCGCGGCAAACGCGAACAGCTTTTTCGGATCGCAGGCGGGCGCATCGGGTTTTTTCGTCATGCCGACGAACACGGACTGCACGTTCGGGTTCGGATAGAAGCAGTCGGGCGCAAACGTGTCCAAAAGCGCTGCGTTGTAGAAAAGCTGCGTAAGGATCGACAGCGGGCCGTAGGGATCGTCCTTCGGCGCGGCAAAGAAGCGGTCCGCCGCTTCCTTCTGCACCATGCAGTAAAACGATGCGGGAAGCGCTTTTAAGACCGCGGCGCACAGCGGCGTCGTAATATAATACGGAAGATTTCCGACGACCGAAAACGGCGCGGGGAAATCGGCGTAACGGAATTTCAGCGCGTCGCCCCGCACCACGCTGAGGTTCGGATGCGGCAGCGTTTCGCCGAGATAGCGCGCCATGGTCTCGTCCTTTTCGACGGCGGTCACCGACACGCCCTTTTGAAGAAGCAGTTCGGTCAAGCCCCCGAGTCCCGGACCGATCTCGATCACGCGATCCGTTAAGACCATGCGTTCGACGCAGGCGTTCAGTCGTTCGCCATCGATGCAGAAGTTCTGTCCGAGCGCGCGGTTGGGCGTTTTTTGAAGGTCTTGTAATGCGGTTTTGACAAAGTCGACGCTTGCTCTCATGCAAAGCAGTATAGCACGATTCCGCTCCGCCCGCAAGCGCGGCGCATAGCGAACGGAAAAGCGGACACACTATCGAAAAAGAACCGAAAGGAGATATGCGTATCATGAAACGTTTCTTTTTGATCCCGGCGCTCGTGCTGCTGATTCTTGCGGTCGGCTGCACGTGTTCGGTAAGCGGCAGCGCGACGATGCCGACGACCAATCCTGCGGCAACGGCGTCGCCGACCGCAAAGACGACGCCGGTCGTGACGCCGGAGCCGACCGCGACGACGGCGCCCGAAACGGTTGCGCCGGTCGAACCGACCGAGCCGGTCCAGTCGATGATGCCGGACGTTTCGCCGTCCGCGGGCGCGACTGCCGGCAACTGATCCTTATATCGTCGGCGTATGCAAAAAGCGCTTTGATCGGTCGATCGGAAGCGCTTTTCTCGCATTTACCGGGTGCGGCGTCTTGCATCCGTACCGGTTCTGCGGTATAATCCGAACAGCGGCGCATCGGACGGTGCGAAGCGGATCGGAGGGAAACAGCATGACGTTACGGGATCTGATGCCGGGGCAGACGGCGATCGTAAAAACGGTCGGCGGTGAAGGCGCGCTGCGCCAGCATTTTCTGGACATGGGCGTGATCCCGGGCGTGACCGTCGAGCTCATGAAGTTTGCCCCGATGGGCGATCCGATGGAGCTGCGAATCCGCGGCTATGAACTGACCCTGCGTTTAAACGACGCGGAACAAATCGGGGTCGAACCGGCCGATCCGTCCGAGAAACAGGCGAAGAAGCCGATCCGCGCGGAGGTGGAGCATCCGGGACTCGGCGAAGAGGGCCGGTTCCATATCAAGGAGACCGCAAATCCGCTCAAAAAGGGAACGAAACTGACGTTTGCGCTTGCGGGCAATCAGAACTGCGGCAAGACGACGCTGTTCAACCAGCTGACCGGCGCAAACCAGCACGTCGGCAATTTTCCGGGCGTGACCGTGGATCGAAAGGGCGGCGTCATCAAGGGGCATCCGGAGACCGAGATCACCGATCTGCCGGGAATCTATTCGCTGTCGCCGTACTCCGACGAGGAGCGCGTGTCAAGGCGGTTCATTCTGGACGAAAAGCCGACGGGCATCATCAATATCGCGGACGCGACGAACATCGAGCGCAATCTGTACCTCACGCTGCAGCTGATGGAGCTGGACGTGCCGATGGTGCTCGCGCTGAACATGATGGACGAGGTGCGCGGCAACGGCGGGTCGGTCCGCATCAATGAAATGGAAGCGCTTTTAGGGATCCCGGTGATCCCGATCTCGGCGTCGAAGAACGAGGGCGTCGACGAACTCGTTTCTCACGCGCTGCACGTCGCGCAGTTTCAGGAAAAGCCGAGCCGCACGGATTTCTGCGGAAAGGACGAAAACGGCGGCGCGGTGCACCGGTGTCTGCACGGCATCATGCACCTCATCGAGGATCACGCGCAGGCGGCGGGCATTCCGGTGCGGTTTGCGGCGAGCAAGCTTGTCGAGGGCGACCCGTACGTGGAGGAAGCGCTGAACCTGTCTGAGAACGAGCGCGAGATGGTGGAGCACATCATCTGTCAGATGGAGGAGGAGCGCGGGCTCGACCGCGCCGCCGCCATTGCGGACATGCGGTTTGCGTTCATCCAGAAGCTCTGCGACGCGGCGGTCGTCAAGCCGAAAGAGAGCCGCGAGCATGTGCGAAGCCGCAGGATCGATAAGGTGCTGACCGGCAAGTATACGGCGATCCCGGTATTCATTGCGATCATGGGACTGGTGTTCTTTCTGACGTTCCATGTGATCGGGGCGGGACTGCAGGAGCTTTTGGCAAGGGGGATCGACGCGCTGACCGGCGTCGTCGACGGCGCGCTGACCGCGTGGAACGTCAACGCCGCCCTGCATTCGCTGATCGTCAAGGGCATCTTTGCCGGCATCGGCAGTGTTTTGAGTTTTCTTCCGATCATTCTGGTGCTGTTCTTCTTCCTGTCGATGCTCGAGGACAGCGGATACATGGCGCGCGTGGCGTTTGTCATGGACAAACTGCTCCGAAAGATCGGACTTTCCGGGCGCAGCATCGTGCCGATGCTGATCGGGTTCGGCTGCACCGTGCCGGGCGTGATGGCAAGCCGCACGCTGCCGAGCGCGCGCGATCGCAAGCTGACGATCCTTCTGACGCCGTTTATGAGCTGTTCGGCAAAGCTGCCGATCTACGCGTTCTTTTCCGCGGCGTTCTTCCCGAAATACGCGGCGCTCGTCATGATCGGGCTGTACGTGCTCGGGATCCTCATCGGGATCCTCGTCGCGCTGCTGTCAAAGGGCACGCTCTTTAAGGGCGAAGCGGTCCCGTTCGTGATGGAACTGCCCAACTACCGCCTGCCCGGCGTGAAAAACGTGCTGCGGCTTCTGTGGGACAAGGCGAAGGATTTTTTGCAGCGCGCGTTTACGATCATCCTTGTGGCGACGGTCGTGATCTGGTTTTTGCAGACCTTTGATTTCAAGATGAACATCGTACAGAATCAGCAGGACTCGATCCTTGCGGTGATCGCGGGATTCATCGCGCCGGCGTTCAAACCGCTCGGGTTCGGCGACTGGCGGATGTCGACCGCGCTGATCGCGGGATTCTTGGCAAAGGAGAGCGTCGTTTCCACGGTCAACGTGCTGTTCGGCAGCGAAGCGGCGATCGCGTCCGCGTTGAGCTCCGTCTCCGCGCTGTCGTTTTTGACGTTCTGCCTGCTGTATACGCCGTGCGTAGCGGCGATCGCGTCGATCCGGCGCGAGCTCGGACGGCGCTGGGCGGCGCTCGTGGTGCTTGCGCAGTGCGTGATTGCGTGGATCGCGGCGTTTCTCGTTCACTTCATCGGTTCGGGGTTTTCGCTATGAAACCGCTTGACTGGTTGATCCTCGCCGCCCTGGTTGTGATCGTCGGCGCGGCGGTATTCTTTGCGATCCGGCAGCGAAAAAAGGGCGGGCGCTGCTGCGGCGATTGCGGCGGCTGCGGGGGCGCATGCGAAATAAGGGAAAAAAGGCTGACAGATTTTGACAATCGTGGTATACTGACGCAAGAGAAAAATCGGAGGGCTGTTATGCACAAAAGCGAAACGCGCGTTCGGATCCTGACCGGAAGCGTTTTGGTTGCGCTGTTTGCCCTGAGCATGTGGCTCGGGCCGGTGACGCGCATCCTGTTTTTCTATGCCATGATCTGGTTCGGCGCGAGGGAAATGTCCGATGCGCTGAACAAGATGGGCGTGCACAGCACGCCGTGGGTCGCGCGCATCCTCGCGTTCGTGCTCGCGGTACTGTTTCTGTTGCGCGATGAGACGGTCTTTCACCTTTCCGCGATTCTGCTGACCATCATGATCACCATGCTCATCGGACTGTTCAGAAGGACTCGCGTCATTGATCTGACGGCCTCGCTTTCGATCTGCTTCTATCCGGTCGCATTCTATCTCGCGTTCTGCTATCTTGCGGTACAGCCGGACGAGGTGCTGTATCCGGTCGTCGGCATCACGCTGTTCACGGTCTCGTTCTGCGACGGGTTCGCGTACTTTTTCGGGCGCTGGTTCGGCAGACACAAGCTCTGCCCGTCGATCAGTCCGAAGAAGACCGTCGAGGGCGCCGTTTCCGGCACCGTGCTCGGCACCGCGTCTGCCGTGCTTGTGTGGCTCATCTTAAACGCGTTCGGGTTTACGATCCCGCTGTACGTGTATCTGATCGCGTCGTTTCTGTGCACGCTGTTCGATCAGCTCGGCGATCTGTGCGCGTCCGCGATCAAGCGGCAGGCGGGCATCAAGGATTTTTCGAACCTCCTGCCCGGTCACGGCGGCGTGATCGACCGCATGGACAGCTTCAGCTTCGCCATGCCGATCGCGTTCCTCGTGCTCGCCCTGTTCCACGCGCTGTGATTCGGTTTGTTGAAAACTGCGTTTTTGTACAAAAAGGAGCTTCCCGCAAGGGAAGCTCCTTTGCAGATAAGGCTGTCGGGAACGGTGCCGGAAGCCGCGTTCTTCGCCCGAGCTATACTGACGTATGCGAAGGGGCGAAAACGTCGGCTAATTTGCGGCGAAACAGATGAAAAGAAAGTGCGCAAGTTTGCGCACTTTCTTCGTACTTGTTGTTTTGCTTTTCGTTCGCCGCAAATGATCCGGCGCCGTTATACGGCAGCCTTATTCGATGATGGAAGCGACGACGC
>CAJOKM010000028.1 GCA_905235205.1 uncultured Clostridia bacterium
ACGGTCTGTTCCGCGGGCGGCTCGTCGGTCGCGGGACGCGCAAACGCGGCGGTCGCGTCGCTGACGGCGGACGCCGAAACGGATTCGTCCGGATCGGGCTTTTGAAACGCGGCGGTCGCGTCGGACACGGCTTCGGCGTTCCGCTGATCGAGGTTTTCGCGCAGTTTTTCGCGGTAGAGCGCGTTGCGCTCCTCGCGTTCCTTCTCGCTCAGCTCGCCGTAGTTGCGGAACTTGATCGGCGCGGTATAGCCGAACTGCTCCGTAGGCGCGTCGCCGAACAGCTGATCGCCCATGCGTCGCTTGGTCGCGCGCAGGGCGGTTTCCATGTCCTCCTCGATCCGCGGCGGGAGCTTTGCCTTTATCCCCCGCTCCACGATCCACAGCGAAACGCCGATCACGGCGCAGAGCGCGGCGACCGCGAGCACGATGATCGCGGCGATCCTTAAGATTCGCGTCCAGCGCGTGCCGAGCTCGTTCATGTAGGGATTGGTCGGATAGACGTAGACCGGCTCGTCGGACTGATCGGCAAGCGCTTTGAGATCGGACAGATCGAGCGTGATCGGCTGGGTCTCATACGTCTGTCCGGCGGGATCGCTCGCCTTTAAGCGGAACGAAAGCGCGCTGACGCCGTCAAGCTGGAACGATTCGTCATGATAGGTTTCTCCGGCGCGCAGGGTGTCGAACGCGGTGATCGTGCCAAACAGCGTGTCCTCGTAAAGCTCGGCGTTTACGACGTTGACGTTGCTGTAGTTGCGAAGCTCGAAGCGGATCGCGCCGCACAGCTTGCCGTTGTCGTCATAGAACGCGCGCAGAAGCGTCACATAGAGGCTGATGTTCACGTCGCCCGAATCGACGAACGGCACCGCGTCGTAGCGGTTCGGATCGGTGACGGTAAACGTGTCGCCGAAGCAGTCGACCGCCGTGCAGTGGAACCCGACCGAGCGGATCGCGCCGGCGGAGACCGCGGACGGCACCGTAAAGCTTACCACCTTGCTCTGCTCGGGCGCGAGGTCGAACGGCTCGTCGATCGCCGTGTTGATCTCGTCGTACAGCTGTACGTCGGTGACGGTCTTGTTGCCGGTGTTCTTAACCGTGACCGCAAACGTCGTGCCCTCGCGCGTGGCGGGATACGGCTGCACGGACAGGCTCAGTTCGGTCACGACGGACTCGACGGTGAGCGTCGTTTCGGCGCGGGTCGTCATTTCGCGGGCGCGCACGACGTACTCGCAGACCGGCGTGAACTTCATGTCCGCGCGGTCCATGGTATAGGTCGCGTCGACCGTGCGGATCTCGCCCGCGATCAGCTCGCCCGACTCGAGCGGGATCGACAGCATGCTCTGCTCGGGATCGTAAAGCCGGAGTCCCGAAACGTCAAACTTGGTATCGTTTGTCACCGTGTAGGTCACGGTGAACGTCTCGCCGGAACGCACGCGCGCGGTCTCGGTCGCGCACGAAACGGTCAGCTCCGGCACGACGAACTTCTCGATGCGGATCACGGCGCTCGCCTCGCGGGTATGCCGGATCACCAGTCCTTCGCCGGTCTCCGGATCGACCGACAGCTCCGGCTCCTCCCACGACAGCGTATAGGTCACGTCCGCGTCGAGCTGATCCTCGCGCACCGGCACGTCGGAAAGACGGAACTCCTTGGTGGCGCCCGCAAGCACCGTGATGCGCTCGTCAAGCGAAAGCGTGCGGTCCTCAAACCCGCCGGACAGCTTCGCGTTTTCCAGCGTGTAGTCCGCGTCCCCCGTGTTGCGGATCGTAAAGAGCAGTGTTTCGATCGTGCCCGCGCCCTCGAGCTCCGGCTCGGGATCGCATACCACCGTCAGCGTGATCGGATGATTGCCCTCGGCAAAGCCGCCCGCGGGCAAAACCAGCGCCGCAAGCAGCAGAATGCAGATGAAGCTCATGATCCGTTTCAATGCGTTCACGTTTCCTCCGTGATCGAAAATCCAAAGTATTCTTCCCCGACGGCCTCCGCCGTCACGCGCGCTTCGGTGCGTTCCGTGAGCGCTTTCAAAAAACGTTCCGCGTCCGTCGCGCGGCAGAAAAACCGGCAGGTCACCGCGTCGGAAAACTCCGTGTGCGCGACGGTGCCGAAGCGCTCCATGACGCTCTGTGCCGCGCTCCAGTTCGGGTACGCGGCGTGTACCGAAAACACGGTGCACGGCTCCATCGAAACGAGTCCCGCCGCGTCCACCGCGTCCGCCGCCGAGCGCGTGTAGGCGCGCACAAGTCCGCCCGCGCCGAGTAAAATCCCGCCGAAATAGCGCGTGGACACGACCAGCACGTCATACAGATCGCGTTTTGTCAGCACCTCCAGGATCGGCAGTCCCGCGGTGCCCTGCGGTTCGCCGTCGTCGGAGTAGCGCGCCGCGCCCGAACGCAGGCGGTACGCAAAGCAGTTGTGCCGCGCGTCCCAGTGCTGTTTTCGAATCGCTTCGAGGATCGAGAGCACTTCCTGCTCGTCATGCACCGCAAAGCAGCGCCCGATAAAGCGGGAACGCGAGATCACATATTCGGTTTCGCCGGTTTTTTCGACCGTGCGGTACGGCTTCAGCCGCGCAGTATCCTGCAAAATCCCTTCTTGCCTTTCCTGAGGATCACGCCCTCGTCGAGCGCGTTCAAATCGAGCGCGGCGTCAAAGGTTGTGATCTTGTCCTCGCCCGCAAAGACAGCGCCGCTTTCGATCATGCGCCGCGCGTCGCTCTTCGACTTGCACAGTCCCGAAAGCACCAAAAGGTCGATCACCCTTAGACCGCTTTCCGCGATCTCGTCCGCGGTGAGCTTTTTGGTCGGCATCGAGCTCAGATCGCCGTTTGCGTAGAAGAGTCCCTCCGCCGCCGCCTGCGCCGCCTTCGCCTTTTCGGTGCCGTGCACCTGCTCGGTCAGCGTGAACGCCAGAACGCGCTTCGCTTCGTTGATCGCGGAGTCCTTCAGGCTTCCGAGCCTGTGTACTTCGTCCATCGGCAAAAACGTCAGCATCGCAAGACAACGCTCCACGTCCGCGTCGTCCACGTTGCGCCAGTACTGGTAGAAATCGAACACCGGGCACTTCTTCTCGTCCAGCCACAGCGCGCCCTTTTCGGTCTTGCCCATCTTCTTGCCTTCGGAATTGGTCAATAGCTGCGTCGTCAGGCAAAACGCGGGCTTCTGCTCCTTGCGGCGAATCAGCTTCGTGCCGCCGAGCATGTTGCTCCACTGGTCGTCGCCGCCCATCTCGAGCACGCAGTTATATTTGCGGTTCAGCACGAGGAAATCGTAGCTCTGCAAAAGCATGTATCCCATCTCAAAGAACGTCAGTCCGCTCTCCGACGCCATGCGCTGCTTGTAGCACTCCGCGGCGAGCATCGCGTTCACGTTGAAATGCACCGCGATCTCGCGCATGAAGTCCATATAGTTGAGATTCCGGAGCCAGTCCGCGTTGTTCACCATGATCGCTTTGCCCTCGGAGAAATCCACCACGCGCTCCATCTGCTTTCTGAAGCACGCCGCGTTGTGATCGAGCTCCTCCACCGTGAGCATCTTTCTAAGCTCCGTCTTGCCCGACGGGTCCGCGATCATCGCCGTGCCGCCGCCCAAGAGCGCGATCGGCCGGTGCCCCGCGCGCTGCATGTGCGCCATCGTCATCAGCGCCACATAATGCCCGATGTGCAGCGAGTCCGCCGTCGGATCAAAGCCGATGTAGAAGGTCACCTTCTCTTTGCCCAAAAGCTCTCTGAGCTCCTCCGGATGCGAGCACTGTTTGGTGAGTCCGCGTTCTTCCAGAATATCGTATGCGTTTCGTTCCATTGCGATAGTCCCCCTTATAATTCTAAACAGTATATCATTTTTGTTTCCGGTTTGCAACCGTGCTTTCGCATCGTTTTCGGATTCGCAACATTCCGGTCGCATTTCACACATCGTTCACACAATCCCCGTCCGAATTTACAAACGCCCGGCGGCGTTTTGAAAACGCCGGCGGCAGCGGCGTTTGTGTATAATCTAAATTTAAATTCTAAATTTGGACTATCCGGAATATCCGGATTATAATCCAGATCTGGATTATATGAAATATATTCCATATCTGGAATTCCGGATCGACTGCTTTTGCAGCGTGAAATGTGAACAAAAGTCGATAGGCGCTTCACAATTCAGGCGTCATAATAGAGGCGAAAGGAGAACGAACCGATGTCGATCACACGAAGCAGCCATGAAAAAGGGTTCCTGATGCTGGACGCCGAAGTGCTCAGGAAACGCATGCTCTCGCCCGAGGCGCTCGGGCTCTTCGTCGCGATGCTGGATCGCGCCGACGACTGGGATTTTTACGCGAGGGAGCTGTCCGCGACCTTCCGGCTCAGCCGAGAACGAACAGAGGCGCTGCTGGGCGAGCTTGAGCGGAAAGGATTCGTCCGCGGTAAACCCGGACGCTACGGCCCGGCGTACGACCTCTTTGAACGGCCCGAACCGAAGCCCGCCCCGCCGTCCGACCCCGAAGCGGACGACGGCGAACGCAAGGCGGAAAAGCTGTTCGCGTTAGCCGCGAAGCTTGCGAAGGATCGGGACTTAGGCTGTGCGTCCGCGCCCGACCAAGGGTGGTGAGAATGGTATCAGAAGCCGCGTTTTCGCCCCGAGGCTATACTGAAGTATGCGATGGGGTGAAAACGTCGGCTAGTTTTGCGGCGAAAAAAAGAAGAAAGGACGCAAAGTCCTTTCCTCCTGCAGGGTTTTCTGAAAAATCCCTCGCCGCAAACGGTCTGATGCCGTTATCGACGCCCGTTACTCTTTGGGTAACTCGCTGGTGCAATGCGGGCAGCGGGTCGCGTCGTCCGCGATCTCCATCTTGCAGAACGGGCATACGCGCGGCTTCTTCTCCTCCGCCGGCGCTTCGTCCTTCTTCTTCATTGCTTCCGCCTTCTCCTTCGCTTTTGCGATCAGGCGAACGACCAGGAAGATGCAGAACGCGATGATGATGAAGTTGATGATCAGCGAAATGAAGTTGCCGTAATGGAAGATCGAATAGCCGGCTTCCTTCATCGCGTCCGCGCCTGCGCCGAGCAGTTCTTCCGGGATCGGCCGCGCGCCGCCGAGCGGTACGAACCACTTGGAGAAGTCGGTCTTGAAGATGAGGCTTACAAGCGGCATGATGAGGTCCTGAACGAGCGAGTTCACGATCGCGCCGAACGCGCCGCCGATGACGACCGCGACCGCGAGGTCGATGACGTTGCCCTTCAATGCGAACGCCTTGAAGTCAGAAAAGAACTTTTTCATGATGGTTTCCCCCCTTGTGTTTTTACGGGTTCAGTATAGCACGCTTCGGCGGAAAGCACAAGAAGAAATCATGACGCCTTACGGCGCGATGCGTTCGACCGTGACGATCGCCTCGTGCGTCGTTCTGTCATAGTGCTCGACCGTGACGCTGTAGTCCAGCGTGCCGCCGTTGTTCATGTACGGCGCGTCCGCGAACGCGTCCGCGCAGGTCTCCATCGAAAACACGGACCCCGGCGCGAACAGATCCGAAACGCAGAACGGCGTGTAGATCGCCCAGGAGATCGGCGTGGAGAGGCGGAACTTACTCGAGCCGTCGCGCGGGATCAGGTCGAGGCGGTGATGCCAGCTCGAATCGCCCTCGAGGTACGGCGTAACGCCGTTCGAGTTGTAAAACCGGAACCACAGCTCATGATACTTCCACCGCTGCGGGTTCGCGCCGCTCAGAAACTCGGTCAGATCCTCGTCGGACAGCGGCAAAACCTTCTTTCTCGTGCCGGTCCCGTCCGCGTCCAGAAGCCGCGCGTCGACGTGGATCACCCGCACGCCGCCGTCCGCGCACGAATCGGCGGAGCTTGTGAGCCGCCCGTCCATGACCCAGTTCCAGTCGAACGCGTTCGCGCCCTTCGGCGCCATGACGTCGACGAGGATGTACTCGTCGAACGGCGTGCCGTTCCATCCGTTCGACGTCGGGATCAGGATCGCGTCGCCGGTCTCGGACGAACAGCCGAGCTTCAGCGTGATCCGTTCAACGTCCTCCGTGATCACGTACGGGTCGAGCCAGCCGACCGAAAACTTCGAGTACGGGTTCCAGTCGCCCACGTCGCATTCCTGCATGTCGTAGCCGCCGAGCGTACTGATGCTGTACTCGCCCTCGCGCGGCTGCACATCGTAGTGGTCCTCGAGTCCGAACGCATGCCCGATCTCGTGGATCAGGATCCGCGTGCCGCCGCTCTGGTCCGCGTGGTCGACGTTTTTTCTGAGCCGCTCGAACGGCAGCTTCAGATAGTTGTTGAGCGTCGGCACGTCCGTGTTCGGCTTGCTCTGCATCAGACCCTGCGAGCCGCCGTACAGATAATACGCGTTTCCGTCGCCGACGGTCTTGGTCGGATCCTCGCCGCCGATGACGACCGCCAGGTCGATGTTTCCGTCGCCGTCCTTGTCGCAGGCGCGGATCGCGTCCGGCTGCTCTTTGCGGAACCGGTCGACGATGCGGGTGAAGAACTTGTTGTACTGCTTCTGCACCGCGTCGTAGCCCTCCTTGGAGGTCATGCCGGTGTCGCAGTAGAAGAAGTGAAACTCGAAGCTCGCACGGCCGTAGGAGTTATACCGGTAGTACGACGCGACCGAGTTCAGACACTCGTCGAGCGGGTAGTCGCCTTTGAAACGGTCCTCGAACGCGTCTTTGTCAAGCGGCAGTCCGTCGGTAAAGCCGATGAAGAATACCGCGACCCCGTTCGGTTCATCCTTCCGGAGCCGGCCTATGGACCTGCCCTGCTCCGTATAGAGCGTCGCGGTCTTTTCCATCGTGTCGAGCCGGATCGCCTTGAGCGTCAGGTTTCTGCTGACCGGCGCGTCGAACGAATACGGCGCGTCGTAGCCGCCCGCAAACCAGCCGAGAAACGCGCCTTCTCCGGGCTCGAGCTCCGGCTCCTCTACGCAGTCTCCGTTATTGATTAGCTGCGGCTTCAGTTCCGTTCCGTCCGGTCCGATCAGACGCACCAGTTTACTGTGAGCGTCCTTGAGCGTTACCGCAGGCGTCCAGCTGCCGTCCGCCTTGACGTAAAACACCAGTCCGCTTGCGTCGATATAGGTTTCGCCGTCTTCGCCGAGCGTCTCTTCCGGCTGCCCGCGCCCGACGTGATCCGCCGTCCGTCCGTAGCGGTCCAGCACGGCGCTTGCGGGTTCGGGCGTCGGCTCCGCCGTCGGCGCTTCGGTCGGCGCTTCGGTCGGCGCGTCCGTGCTCTGCGCGGTCGGTTCATCCGTCTCCTTCGGCTCCGTTTGGCAGGCGAACGCGGAGAGCGCGAACAGCAAAGCAAGCAGTGTGGTTAAGATGCGTTTCATAAGATCCTCCTTTCATACAGAAATGCCCGCAGGCTGCGGGCATGAAGTCATTCGGTGAATTTGCAGGGCGGCTCGACCACGATGCGGCGGCTTCGGTTCGTCCGGACGCGGGCGCGGACAGCGCCGATGAGCCAGCAGACGAGAAACGCCAGAACGTGCACCGTGATGATGGCGGGACCGGGCTGCGCGTCGAGTAGGAGCGACAGGAAGAATCCCGCAAAGAAGCACACAAGCGACAGCGCGGCGCTCGTGAGCACGACCGCCGAAAAGCGCTTGCACACGCGCATGGCGGACAGCGCCGGAAAGATGATGAGCCCCGAGACCATGATCGCGCCGACCATCTTCATGCCGATCACGACCGTGACCGCGGTGAGTCCCGCAAGCAGCAGATGGTACACGTTGACGCGCACGCCCGTGGCTTTGGCGAAGGTCTCGTCGAACGTGACGGTAAAGATGCGCGTATAAAACAGCACGAACAGTCCGAGCACCAGCACGGAGACCGCGACGGTCACGACAAGATCGAGTCCCGAAAGCGTGGACATCGACGCCGTGCCGAACAGCGAATTGCAGATATCCGCGTACTGGTTCTTGGAAAACCGGAACAGCAGGGTCCCGATCGCGATCGCGCCGGTACTGAGTACGGCGATCGCCGCGTCGCCCGCCATGCGGCGTTTTTCGGTGAGTCCCATCAAAAGGAACGCCGCGATGAGCACGATCGGAAGCGACACCGCCATGGACGCGCTGCCGAGATTCAGCGCGGTCGCGATCGCCAGCGCGCCGAAGCCGACGTGACTTAACCCGTCGCCGATCATCGAATAGCGTTTCAGAACGAGCGTGACGCCCAAAAGACTTGCGCACAGCGACACCAGCACGCCCACCGTCACGGCGCGCAGGAGGATCGAGGTCATATACGGATCCGAGAAGATCGACGCGATCGAACCGAACTGCATCATAGCGTTTCCTCCGCAAGGTACTTGCGCCCGACCGGGCTCTTTCGATAGTCCGCCGCCGTCCCGCAAAACAGCGGATGGCAAGAAAGGTGCAGGATGTGCGAACAGTCGCGCACCGCCTCCTCCACGTCGTGCGAGACCATGACGATCGTCATGCCCCTTTCGTTGATCGTGTGCAGCAGCCGGTAGAACTCGCCCGTCACCACCGGATCGAGTCCGGTCGTCGGCTCGTCGAGCACCAGAAGCTTTTTCGTCGCGCACAGCGCCCGGCACAGCAGCACGCGCTGCTGCTGCCCGCCCGACAGCTCCTGATAGCTGTGTTTTTTGAGCTCCGAAACGCCCAGTAGCTCCATGTTCCGTTCCGCCAGCTCGCGTTCCTTGCGACCGTAGAACGGCCGTAATCCGCGATAGCCGATCGTGCCGGAGAGCACGACCTCGTACACCGACGCGGGAAAATCCTTCTGGATCGCGCTGCTTTGCGGCAGGTACCCGATCTCGTTGGGCTTTAGCCCTTCGCCCATGACGATGCGTCCGCTCGCGCACGGGATCAGTCCCAAGAGCGCTTTCATCAGCGTCGTTTTGCCGGAGCCGTTCTCGCCGACGATCCCCCAGAACTCGCCCCCGTTGACCGAGAAGCTCACGTCGTGGGCGACGTTGTCGCCGCCGTAGGACAGGCCTACGCGTTCAAAGGTCAAAAGCGCCATTCAATCCACCGCCTTTTTCAATGCTTCAACGTTTTGCCGCATCAGATCAAGATATGTCACGCCGTTTTCAAAATCCTCTTTGCTGACGTTGTGGCACGAATGCAGAAGCCAGATTTCGCATCCGGTCGCGGACGCGACCGCGTCCGCCGTGCGCCCGTCGGAGAACTCGACGATGAACACGCCCGGAAGGTTCTCCTCCCGTACGCGCGCGATCAGGTACGCGATCGTGGAGAGCGAAACCTCCTCGTTGCTCGAGCAGCCGGGCAGCGCCGCGTCGTACGAAAGTCCGAGCTGGTCGCACAGATACCGGAACGGAAACCGGTCCGCAAACACCACGGTTTTGCGAACGGCGTTTTGCATGACCGCGTGAAACGCGTCGTCGAGCGACTGAAGCTCCGCAAGGTATTCGTCTGCGTTTTTCCGGAACGCGTCCGCCTGTTCGGGCAAAAGATCGCACAGCGCGTCGGCGAGCGTTTTCACGATCCGCATGGCGTTACGCGGACTCGTCCACACATGCTCGTCCGCCTCCGGCTCGTCCTCCGCTTCGCCCTGCATGCCTTCCGTGCGCTCCTCGTCGAGCGTGTCGACCATATCGAGCAGCGCGACCGCATTGACCGGCGCGTCCGTTTTTGAAAGGACGTCGTTTACCCACTTGTCCGACTCGCCGCCGACGTACACAAACAGATCGCTTGTTAGGATCTCCTGCACCTCGGAAAACGTCGGGTCGAATCCGTGCACCTCGCTGCCGGGTTTGACCAGCATGGTAAGCCGCACCGCGTCGCCTGCGATCGCGCGGATGAAATCGTATTGCGGGAAGATCGTGACCACGACCGAAGGTCTCCCGTCGGTTTGGGGCGTCTCCTTTGCGCCGCACGCGAACGCCCCGCACAGCAGGACCAGCGCGAGCAGCAGCGCGCAAACACGTTTCCTCATCGAACCCTCCTCACTTGGTCAGAAGCCGTGCAAGCCATGTGCGATGCACGCGCATCGCGCCGACCGGGCAGAACTCCTGACAGCAGAAACATTTGATACAGCCGCCGCGCTCGATGACCGCCTTGGCGTCCTTCATGACGATCGTGTGCGCCGGACAGACGTTTTTGCAGCGCTCGCAGCCGACGCAAAGCTTCCCGTTCACCTTCGGCCGCGTTTCGAGCACCGCGTTCATCGCGCCGCGCGCCGCCTTCGAAAACACCGAGTTCCCGCCCACGAACAATAAGCTGTTGCGGTTGTGTATGAGCTCGAAATCGTCGCGCGCAAACGGCTTCCATTCGCCGATCACGTCCAGCTCTTCCACGCGCTCGGGCGCGAGTCCTCTGCGCCTTGCAGCCGCGATCGTGGGCACTTCCGCAGGGTCGAGCCCGATCAGCGTTGCCGCGAGCACGTCGAGTCCGTGCGGATTCTTCGAAGCGAGCACGCACCCCAGATGCTTCGGACTTCCCTGCGTCGGACCGTTCCCCTCCATCGCGACCACCGCGTCGCAGATATGCAGAACCGGCTTGAAATACTCGTCCAGATCCACGATCATGTCCGCGAAGTCGTTCGGGTCCGGAAACCGGAAGTGGTACTCCGGCTTCTGCGTGCCCGGCACCGTCCCGAACAGATTCTTCGCCGCCGCGGACAGCGTCATCATGCCGTGCGATTTCAGCTTGCAGAAATTGATGATCGCGTCGCACGAATCCAGCCAGCCCGTGTAGCGGAACGACTTCGCCTGCACCGCGTCGTCAAAGAACGCGGACCGTTCGGAAAAATCGCGATTGAGCTCGGCGCCCGCCTGCTCGGCTTCGTCCAGTCCCGAGACCGCGTAGATATGGTTCAGCACCGCGGCGTTATAGAGATTGCCCGGACTGTCGCCGATCACGACCGACGCGCCGCGCTCCTTGAGCATGGCCGAAAGCGCCGCAAGAAGCGCCGGATGCGTCGTCACCGCCCGGTCCGGCTTCGCCGCCGCGACCAGGTTCGCCTTGATTCCCACGCGCATGCCGGGTTTGACCCAGTCAAGGCCTCCGAGCGGCGAAAGCACCGTCTCCAATGCCCTTCGGCAGGTCTCTGGTTCGTAGGTCTCGCACGCGGCGATCGATACCGGTTCAAAATGCAACGCTCCGTCCTCCTTGGGTTCCGTATTTTATAATTATAGCACAGCGCATGCGCTTCGGTCAATCGCCGCCCTCGAACGGATCAGACTGTCGGGAAGGGAGGCAGAATCCGCTTTTTCGCGACGGAACTATACTACAGTATGCGACCGAGCGAAAAAGCGGATAGGTTGCGGCGAACAGATAAATGAAAAGGCGATTTCGCCTTTTCAACCGACCGGTATTCTGTTTGAGGTTCCCGCCGCAACCGCTCTGCCCCCTTTTACGGCAGTCTAAGGAAAAAGGACGCCCCGGCGGCGTCCTTTTTCCCGTTTGGTTGCTTATCCCGTCCCATTGACAAAGGGGAAGGTAGAAGACCCTTTGCCAAGCTGTGATTATCGTGTCTTGGTGTTCAGTACGTTCGACCAGTCGCCGTAGTACAGCGTGCCGTCAAAGACGTGGAACGAACGGACCCGCACATAGTATGCCGTGTTCGACCGCAGGTTCTTGATCGTCGTTTCGTACGTCTTGGCGCGGTTGATGACGACCGTCTTGACGTCCTTGGTGAAGTTCTTATCGGTTGCGACCTCCACCTGGTATCCGGTGAATACCGTGCTGCCCGCCCAGCGGACCTTGATCGACCGGCTCCCGCCCGCGGCGCTCTGAAGCATACGGTTGGTAATGCGCACCGTGGTTTTCAGCGGTCCGACCATGCCGAGATTGTAGTTGTCCATCGGGTCATTGAAATACGCTTTGACGCCGTACTGATAGCGCGTGCCGGCATAGACCTTGGTGTCCGTCCACGTCGTTTGGGTGGTGTTGTTCCAGCGCTCGAACGTCGTCCAGCCCTTGTCGATCAGATTCCATGCGCGGCGGTAGATGACGTATCCCTTCGCGCCGTCGACCGGACTCCAGCTGATCTGGATGCCCTCCGACGTGTTGCGCACCGAGGTCGACTGCGTCGCGGGAAGATAGATCTTGAACCAGATCGTTTCCTTCTCGCCCGTCTCGTTCATCGTCACTTCGATCTGCGCCGTGCCGGGCTTGGTATTGTTGCGGTAGACCAATGTGTACTGCGACGGATCCACCGAAAGCTTGCGAACATTCTTGACCGTGATGCGCGGTTTTTGCGCGTTCTTGTTATAGAGGACGTACGGCGTTTCGCCGCGGAACTGCACGTCGCTCTTGTTGAGCTCGATGTGCATCTCCGAAGGCATCTGCAGCCCCCGCACGATCCAGGTGGATTTCACCTGCTGCGTCGTGTCCACGTTCCCCTGTCCCGGATACGGATCCTCGTCCGAAACAAAGATCGGGTACGCCGGATGCTTCGAATGGTTGTAGGTCGCGTCGATCACGTCGTACGCGCCGAACTCGTCCTTCATGTACTTCGCCGCCTGCGCCACCGTCGCGCCGTCGCGCATCCGCTTCCAGAACAGATCCTCCCAGCGGAAGTCCGCCCCGAATGTGACCGACTGCGAGTATCCGTACACCACCTCGACGCCCTTATTGCGCAGCGGACGGCAGAATCCGTCGGTCGCCATGCCGAGACACGTCGCGATCCAGACCAGGTTGTTCGGCGCCTGGCTCTGCATGTGGTTTGCGATCGCCGTGCCGTCCACGCAGTAGATCTTGATGCCGAACGTGCTCTCATATGCCGAGAACGCATGCACGTACGCGCCGTGCGCCCCGACGTCCGCCGCGTAATCCTTCGAGGTGAGTCCTTCGCCGCTCGTCAGCGCGATGTACGACGTGTTCGCCCGCGAAAGATTCATCGTATCGGTCAGTCCGTGCGAGTCTAAAAGAACCACCGCCGAGGATTCGATCGCGTACGCGATCTCCTCGATCGACGCTTCGCTCGCGCGGTACACGCTGTACGCGCCGCCGGTCGCTTCCGCAAGGTTCATCGCCTCGTTCGCGTACTGATCCGTGAAGTTCGAATCAATCCCGTAGAACGGCTGGAACGCCGTGATGTGCCGGCTGCCCGGAATGCCGCCCTTTTCGCTCGGCACGATCCGTCCGCCCTTGGAGCTTTGCTCCATGCAGTAGACCTTCGCCCGAAGATCCGGCGAATATCCGTACGTCACGCCGTCCGTGCCCATCCAGTACACGCTCTCGCCGTTGCGGATCAGAGAACCGTCTACATAGCCCTCCCAGCTCTGCGCAATCTCGGCGACCTCGTCGGAAAATGCGCTGAAGTCCTCCGCGGTGACCTTGCCGCTCCTCTTGGTGTGCAGCGATTCGGCCTCGAGCGCGTTGATGTGCGTCCACACGCTTCCCGTTAATTCTGTTGTTTCCGTGATCTCTGTCGGTTCCGCTTCCGCTTCCGTCTCAACTGTCCCGACCGGGTAATCCGTATTTTCCGGCTCTGCCGGTTCTTCCGGTTCGGTTTGCTGCGCAGGATGATCCGGTTCTTCCGATTCGATCGGCTCTTCCGTCTCGACAGATTCTTCCGTCGCTTCCGGCTGCGCCGTTGCCGTCGGCGCGTCCGGTTCGTCGGTGACCGCCGGTTCGTCCGGCATGTCCGTCTCGGACGGTTCTTCCGTTCCGATCGTCTCCGCAGGCGTTTGCGGTTCGACCGCTGCCGCCGGCTCAGATGACCCCGCCGGATCGTCCTGCTCCGCTGATTCGGTTGTTTCGGCAGACGCGGCCGTGATGCGGCCGATGCTCCCGACGGCGCAAAGGCTCAGCGCGAAAACGACCGCCAAAACCAGCGCCAATGTGCGTTTGAATCTCATAGGTGCCCCTCCTATTGGATACAATTAGATTGTAGCACGCATTTTCTTTCAGGACAATATCATTTCATATAAAACCAAAAATTATGTATAAATATAAACGTAATTTAAATTTCGAGATTCGTATATTTCCTTAAATAATGGTGTAAAAATGGTACAGCGGTTTTTAACAAACGTGAGTGCAGCGTTGGTTTTTTTCGGTTTTTTCCGAGAAACCCGCTTAAAATTTACAAAAAATTGCCCGGAACAAGTTATTCCGAGCATCATTTTAAAAAAGACTCAGACTGTCGTAAAAGGGGCCAGACCGTTTGCGGCGAAGATCGTAAAAAACAATACCTGTTGGTGGAAAAGGCGCAGAACGCCTTTTCTTTTCATTTGTTTCGCCGCAAACGATCCGCGTTTTCGCTCGTCGCATACGTTAGTATAGCTCCGTCGCGAAGAACGCGAATTCTGCCTCCCTTCCCGGCAGCCTGAGTTTCTTTTTTCAAAAAAGGTTTTAAGATTTCTGCGGCGGTGTTTTACTTCGTCCTGCCGTTCAATACGTTCGACCAGCCGCCATAGTAGGTCATGCCCTCGAAGACGTGATACGAACGCACGCGTACATAGTAGAGCGTCGCGCTCTTGAGTCCGCTCACCGTCGTCTGATATGTCTTTGGGTTTGTGACCGTGACGGTCTTTAGGTCCTGGGTGAACTTCGCGTCGGTCGCGACCTGGACCTGGTAGCCCGTGAACACCGTCGAGCCGGACCACTTCGCCGTGAGTTTCTTGCTTCCCGGCGTCAGGCTGTTCAGCATGCGCGTGGTGATGCGTACCGTCGTTTTCAAAGGCCCTACGACGCCGAGGTTGTAGTTGTCCATCGGGTCGTCAAAGTACGCCTTGACGCCGTACTGATAGCGTGTGCCGGCGTACACCTTGGCGTCGGTCCACGTCGTCTGCGCCGTGTTGTTCCACCGCTCGAACGTCGTCCAGCCGCTGTCAACGAGGTTCCACGCGCGCCGGTAGATCACATATCCCTTCGCGCCGTCGACCTTCGACCAGCTCACCTTGATGCCGGTTTCCGTATTCTCGACCGCGGTGCTCGCCGTCGGCGGCAGGTAGATCTTGAACCATACGCTCGCGGTCGCGCCGGTGTCCTTCATCTTCACATCCGCGTATCCCGTGCCGGGGTTCGTGTTGGTCCGGTACGTTACGGTGTACTTCGACGCGGCGACGGTCTTGCCGCTTGCGTCCTTCACGATCACGCGCGGCGTCTGCGCTTTCTTATTATAGATCACATACGGCGTTTTGCCGTTGAACTGCACGTCGTTTTCGTTCAGCGTCACCGTGCCGTCAAACTTCGGGACCGGCGTGGGCGTCGGCTTCTGGGTCGGCACAGCGGTCGGTGTCGGCGTTGCGGTGGGCGTCGGGGTCGGTGTTGCCGTAGGCGTCGGTGTCGGCGTCGGGCTCTCCGTTTCACTCGGCGTTGCGGTCGGCGTCGGCGTCGGGGACGTACCGAGCAGCTTCCAGGTCGAATTCACGGTCTGTACGGCGTCCACGTTGCCCTGACCGGGGTAGACGTCCTCGTCCGAAACAAAGATCGGATACGCGGGATACCGGCGCTCATACGGGTCTTTCGAGCCGACCTGCTGCTTCATATACGCGGCGGCTTCGGCGACGGTCTTGCCCTGCTTCATCTTGTTCCAGAAGCACTCCTCCCACTCGTAGTCGCCGTCGAACGTGACCGACTGGCTGTAGCCGTACACGACCCCGGTGCCGGCTTCGCGCAGCGGTTTTGCAAACCCGTCGGTCGCCATGCCGAGGCAGATCGCCATCCACAGGAAGTTGTTCGCCGCGGGTTTCTCCATATGATTGGCGATCGCCGTGCCGTCGACGCAGTAGATATACATATACTGCCCGTTCTCGTAGGACGAGCCGCCGTAAAACGCATGCTTGTAATACCCGTTCGGACCCTGGACCGTCTGCTTGTCTTCATTCGTTAATCCCGCGCCGCTTTGCAGGCACAGGTACGACGTATTGGGCGTTTCCGTGCCGGTATAGCTGTTGCTGTCGTCCGTCAGACCGTGTGAGTCGAAGATGACCACGGCGGTGGATTCCAGCGCGTCGGCGATCGCGTCGATCGTCGCGTCCGCCTTGCGGTAGACGGTGCAGGCGCCGCCCGTCGTCTCGGCGATGGACGCGCCCTCGTCCGCGTACTGGGTCGTAAAGCTCAGGTCGATCCCGTAATACGGCTGGAACACCGCGACGTCCGCGCTGTCCGGCTGTCCGCCGCGCGTGTTATAGGAGAACGTTTCGCTGCCCGCCATCGGTTCGCTCGCAATCACGGCGTTATGCAGTTTGGCGCGCAGCTCGGGCAGATACCCGTAGCCCATGCCGTCCGTGCCGTCCCAATAGAGCACGGAGCCGTTACGCACCAGCGAGCCTTCGACGTAGCCGTCCCATGACAGCACCGCCTGTTCGACGCCGTCAACGAGCTTTTCATAGTCTGCCGCGGCGGTCTTCGGAGATTTCCTCCCCGAGAGCGCCGCGTCCTCGTACGCGCCGATCATCGACCAAACGTCCTCCGTCGTTTCCGCCGCGGTTCCGTCCGAACGCATGGCAAAGCCGAGCGGCAGCAGCAGAAGCGCCGCAAGAAGAATCGCCAGAATCCGTTTGATTCGCATACTCTCACCTCTTATCACATTTCATATATAGCTTAGCACAGCGTATTCGTTTTTTCAACAGGTAAATTACGGATCGGAAACCGCGGCGTTGACTTCAAGGCAACCGATGCGGTATACTCGGATCACGAAACGGAGACTTTTAAGCGATACGGAGGAACAAACGCTATGACGGAACTGCTTGCGCCGGCCGGATCAAAGGCGGCTCTCTCCGCCGCGCTGCGCTTCGGTGCGGACGCGGTCTATCTCGGCGGACCGATGCTGCAGCTTCGCGCAAAGAACGCGGGCTTCACCTTTGACGAGCTGAACGACGCCGCGCGCGACGTGCACGCGGCGGGAAAGCGGCTGTACGTGACGGTCAACGCGCTCGCCTACAGCGACGAGATCGCTCTTCTCGGCGACTACGCGAACCGTCTGAAGGACTGCGGCGCGGACGCGCTGATCGTGTCCGATCTCGGCGTGCTTACGACGATCCGCCGCGCCTGCCCTTCGATGGAGCTGCACGTCAGCACGCAGGCAAGCTGCACAAACTTCGCTGCCGCAAAGACGTGGCACGAGCTCGGCGCGAAGCGCGTCGTGCTTGCGCGGGAACTGACCGTTGAACAGATCAAA
>CAJOKM010000029.1:0-11543 GCA_905235205.1 uncultured Clostridia bacterium
ACGTATAGCCGTAAATGAATTCGACGCCGTTGCCTATTATTACGGATTTCAGATTAATACAGCTCTCAAATGCTCCGACGCCAATGTTTGTTACGTTGTCTGGAATGTTAATCTCCGTTAGATTGCCGCAGTAGATAAACGCATTCCTGCCAATCCTCGTCACGCTGTCTGGGAATCGAATTTCCGTTAGGTTGCAGCTCCGAAACGCATCCTGCCCGATGCTTGTCACGCTGTTTCCGATCGTGACAGTCGTCAGTCTCCAACAAAACGAAAACGCGCTGTCTCCGATTTTCGTCGCGCCGTTTCCGATCACGACCGATCCCAGTAAGGTGCACCGGTAAAAGAGCCCTTCGCTGACGGTCGTCACGCTGTTTGGAATCACAACCTCTTTCAGATGCTCGCATTCGCAAAACGCATACCGACCGATCTCGGTCACAGCGTTCGGAAAGACAATCTCTTTCAGCGCACGGCATCTGAAAAACGCAGCTTCACCGATGCTGGTCACACTGTTCGGGATCGAAACGGTTTCTATCCCCGTGCATTGGTCGAACGCATAATCACCGATGCCTGTAACTCCTTCACGCAAATCCACGTTTACAATGCTTTCCCGAAACGCATACCAAGGCGGCGTGTTGGCGTCTCTGTCAAACTCCCACATCGCGCCGTTGCCGGTCACGGTGAGCGTGCCGGTGTGTTCGTCAAATACCCAGTAAAGATTGTCCCCGCATTGACCGGAGGATACCTCCGCGCTTGCCGAATGCGAGACGGCAGGCAGACTAAACAGCATCAGCAGAGCAAGAATGATACTTAATAATTGCTTTTTCAATGGTATAACCTCCTTTCAAAACAACTCCCCGAAACACTCTTTGGAAACATGATATACAATCTCTATTTTAAAATATCACATTCGAAAAAGAAAGGCAAGTAAGACAGGGCTTTTGGGTAAACCGGTTTTCGGTCGTTATAGGCGTTCTGCTCGACTTTTCGTGTTGCCGGTGCTGTTTGTGACTTTCCCAAAAACAGAAACCGTCGCCGCGAACGATTCGACGTTCGCGGCGACGCGCTAATCGGTCTTCGGTTGAAGGGTTCAAATTATTCCGCGCAGTAGGGCAGCAGCGCCATGATCCGCGCGCGCTTGATCGCGACCGCGAGGTCGCGCTGATGTTCGGCGCACACACCGGACATACGACGGGGCATAATCTTTCCGCTCTCGGAAATGAAGCCCCGAAGCTTCGTGATGTCCTTATAATCAATGGACGTGGCTTTCTCAACGCAGAAACGGCAAACTTTGCGTCTGCTTCTCGGACGACGAGGACGCAGTTTACGATCTTCCATGTGATGCCTCCTGAAATTTTGAATTAAAACGGTAAGTCGTCGGAATTGATGTCGGTAAATCCGGCGAGATCCTGCGCGGGCGCCTGCGGACGCGGCGCGGAGTAACCGCTGCCGGAATCGTCCTGGCTCTTCGGCGTGAGGAACTCGACTTCGTCTGCCGAAACGTCAAGCGACATACGGGTCGTGCCGTCCTTGGCTTCGTAGGTACGCGCCTGCAGCTCGCCGATGACGGCGACCTTGCGGCCCTTTGAAAGGTACCGCGCGCAGGTGTCACCCAGCTGGCGCCACGCGTTGATGCGGAAAAAGTCCGTTTGTCTTTCCCCGCCCTGCGACGCGAAGCGGCGGTTGACGGCGATGGTAAAGGTGCAGATGGTCACGCCGCTGGGCGTGCTGCGCACCTCGGGGTCATGGGTCAGGTTGCCGATCAAAGTAATCTTATTCATGCTTTCGTTTTCCTCCGTTCTTTCGTGCTCACATACTTTGGTTCCTTATGCTTCCTTACGAGTGACCATGTAGCGCATGAGCCGTTCATCGTTGCGCATGTTGCGCTCGAGCTCACGGGGCAGTTCGGGATTCGCACTGAACGAAACCAGAACATAGAAGCCCTCGGTTTTGTAATCGATCGGGTATGCCAGGCGACGCTTGCCCCATATATCCGTCTTTTCGATCTCACCGCCGTTTTGGGTGATGATGTCGGCAAACTTGTTCATAACGACCTGATTTGCTTCGTCATCCAGTTCAGGCGTGATCACGTACAAAACTTCGTACTGATTCATGTATTTCACCTCCTTGTGGTCTTGTGGCCTTCCTTGTGAAGGCAAGAAGGACCGTTAGCCTTGGTACTATATCATATCTGTTCCCTGTTTGCAAGGATTTTTTCCCGTTGTGTCAAAGTTTTTTCTGTGGTACAATACAGGCATGAACGAGCAGGAACTGTATGAGCGCACAAACCGCCGCGAGCTATCCGGCGCATACCTATTCGAGGGCAGCGAGGAGCTGACCAAGCAGATGGCGGTCGACCGGATCACGGCGCTGCTGGACGACGGTTTTTCCGAGCTGAACCTCAAGCGGCTCAAGGAACCGGACGTCGCCGCCGTGCTTGACGCCGCGCATGCGGTGCCGGTGTTCGATTCGCTGTGCGTGACGGTCTTTACCGCGTTCGACGACGCCGCGCTCTATGACGAGCTCAAGCGGCGCAGCGCGCTCGAGCTGCTGTTTTCGGCGGAGGGGACGATCCTTCTGTTCGTGCGGCGCGGCACGGGCAGGGACAACGCGTTTACCAAGCTGTTCAAAGAAAAGGACCGGTACGTGCTGTTCGATACGCTTAGTGAAGAGCGCGCGCAGAAGCTGTGCGTACGCTCGTGCGCACTGAAACAGGTTCGGCTCGACCGGCCGGAGGCGATGCGGCTTGTGAACATGGTCGGCACGGACGCGTACCGGCTCGAAAACGAGGTCAGTAAGCTTTGCGATTACGTCGGAAGCGGCGGCGTCATCACCGACGACGTGCTGAAAACCGTGGTCACGCCGTCGGTTGAATATGAGGTGTTCCCGATGCTGAACGCGCTTCTTGCGGGCAACAAAAAGACCGCGATGCGGATGCTGACCGAGGCGATGAAGAACGGGAAGGAAAACCCGCTGCGCGTCGCAACGTTTCTGGAAGGGCGGCTGAAGCAGATGCTGATCGGGCGCGAGCTGCTCGACGAGAAGCGTCCGCGCGCCGAGATTCTCAAAACGATGGGCGGAAATCCGAAGGCCGCCGAGATCGCGCTCAGAAATGCGCAGAGGTTCCCGACCGAACGCCTTCGCGCCGCCGTCGCCGCCTTTGCCGAGATCAACGCGCGCATGAAGCAGGGGCGTGTAAACGAGTCCGACGGACTGGTCCTTGCGATCTACAAAAGTTTTTGACGGGTAAACTCTACCGACGGTTGAATTCTCCCCATTCAACCGTCGGTTCGTGTTTTTTTGAGACCGTTGACGGTACCATATCAGCGAAAGGAGGAATGAACGGAATGGATCAGGAAAAGATCGGGAAGTTCATCGCTGAAAAACGAAAGGAGCAGGGGCTGACGCAGATGCAGCTTGCCGAAAAGCTCGGCGTCACGGACCGCGCCGTATCCAAATGGGAGACCGGCCGATCGCTGCCGGACGCGTCCAGCATGGTTGAACTGTGCGCGCTGCTCGGGATCACAGTCAATGATTTGTTATGCGGGGAGGTTGTTTCCATGGAGCGTTACCATGCACAAACGGAAAAGAATCTGCTTGAAATGATCAAACAGAAAGAACAGGCGGACAGGCGGCTTTTGCGGATGGAACTCGTCATCGGGTTCACTTCCGCCGCGTTTCTTTTTGCCATGCTTGCCGTCGGCGTCGTTTTTATGAAAATGGGGAAGCCGCTGTGGATGTTCCTTCTGCCGGTCGGCTTCGGACTTTTGCAGTTTATCGTCTGCGTGCTGTTCGCGCTTCGCATCGAGCAGGTCGCGGGCTACTACGAATGTCAGAAGTGCGGGCATCGGTATGTGCCGAGCTACGCGGCGGTGAACCTTGCTATGCACATGGGCAGAACGCGTTATATGAAATGCCCGCAGTGCAAAAAGCGGTCGTGGCAGAAAAAAGTGATCGGCGAATAATCGTCCGCCGGACAGACCGCGTCCCGGTTTATGTCCGCACGCGGATCAGCAGATCCACGCCGTCGTCGCGGCGGGTCTCCTCCAGGTCGGCGGTGATGCCGGAACCCTCAAGCTGCTCGATGCAGGTTTTGACGCTGTTCACAAACAGCCGGCAATCGCGCGAAAAGCGCAGAATGCGCATCGGCGCCGCGCCGGGCGTGCGCGCCATCGAATCAATCAGCCGCTCCGCGGCCGCCGCGGTGAGCCGGCGACGCTCGATGATGTCGAGCGCCTGCAGCTGCTTTTCGGGATCCACAAGCCGCAAAAGCGCACGCGCATGCCGTTCCGAAAGCGCGCCCGCTTTGAGCCGTGCGCGCACCTCCGGCGAAAGCCGCAGAAGCCGCAGTTTGTTTGAGAGAAACGGCTGGCTCTTGCCGAGCCGCGTGGCGAGCTGCTCCTGCGAAAGCCCGAACCCGCGCAGCAGCGTGTCGTAGCTTTCCGCTTCCTCGAGGTAGTGCAGATCGCGCCGCTGGACGTTTTCGATCAGCGCCAGCATGGCGCTTTTTTCTTCGCCCGCGTGAATCACGATGCACGGAATCTCCTTATAGCCGAGCAGCTTGCATGCCTTTAAGCGCCGCTCGCCTGCGATCAGTTCAAAACCGTCCGGAAGCTGCCGCACCGAAAGCGGCTGCAAAAGTCCTACCTGCGCAATGCTGATCATCAGTTCGGAAAGCGCGGCGCGGTCGAACGTCTTGCGCGGCTGATGCGGGTTCGGGCGGATCTCCTCGATCGGCAAAAGCAATAATCGCCTTTCGGGATCGCGCTTGGGCGGCATGTTCAAAAGTCCCTGTTGAAATGAGTAAAGCATCTGCGCCTCCTTTCCGACCGATATTCTACGCTGCGGCGCGTGTCGAAAGAAAGGGTGCGGACAATCTTCGAAAAATAATAACAAAAAAAGATCCGTGTTTTGCAGGGAACGGAAAAGAATTCCGGCAGAAAAAAACGGTTGCAAAATCGGGAGCGCATGTTATAATGTGATTGTATTCTGAAAAGGAGGTTGGTACGATGGCATACAAAATCAGCAGCGAATGTATCTCCTGCGGCGCATGCGCGGCAGAGTGCCCGGTAGAAGCAATTTTCGAGGGCGACGGCAAGTACGAGATCAATCCCGATACCTGCATCGAGTGCGGCAACTGTGCAGAGGTTTGCCCCGTCGGCGCACCGGCAGCGGAATAATCGTGTAAGCAACAAAACCGGCTCCGATTGCTCGGAGCCGGTTTTTTGTTCCTTGTACAGGTGGGAATGAGTTTCCGCGCCGCGTTCAGTTTTTAAACGCCTCCAGCTTGCGCTTGACGCGCTGCATGGCGTTGTCGATGGATTTCAAAGGCTTTTTCATCCTTGCGGCGATCTGCGGATAGGAGTAACCGGAAAGATACAGGTTCAGCACGCGCCGTTCCATCGGCGAGAGTACGGTTTCGAGGTACTGCACGATGCGTTCGAAGTTCTCACGCCCGATCACCACGTCCTCCGGATCGGCAATGCTGCCCTGCGCATGCAACGCATCGAGAAGGGGCAGCTCGCTGTCCGGCATGTCGGAGCGGTTCAGCGAAACATAGTTGTTCAGCGGGGCATGCTTTTTGCGCGTGGCGGACTTGATGGCGGAAAGGATCTGTCGGGTGACGCACAGCTCGGCAAAGCTTTTGAACGAAGCCGCCTTGTCCGCGTCGTATTCGCAGACCGCTTTATAGAGTCCGATCATGCCCTCCTGCACGAGATCCTCGTGGTCCGCGCCGATCAGAAAATACGAATGCGCGCGGGAGCGCACGAGCTGCTTGTAGCGCTCGTACAGGAGCCGTTCCGCGTCGGTGTCGCCGGCTTTGATGCGGCTGAGCAGTTGTTCGTCGGACGGCGTACTCATGCGTTTTGCGCGTCCTGCCGCTTTTTCTCAAACATCAGGATCGCCGCGGCGACGCCTGCGTTCAGCGAATCGATATGTCCGTGCATGGGGATGGAGACTAAGAAATCGCAGTGTTCGCGCACGAGCTTCGAAAGGCCTTCGCCCTCGTTGCCGATGACCAGCGCCAGCGCGCCGCCGAGGTGCTGCTTCTGCATGTCCGGCCCGCTCATCTCGGCGCCCGCGACCCACACGCCGGCGCTTTTCAGCTGTTCGAGCGCGGCGGAGATATTGACCACCCGCGCGATCTTCATGTACTCGGTCGCGCCGGCGGCGGCTTTGACCGCGGCGGCGGTGACCGACGCGCTTCTGCGCTTGCCGATGATCACGCCGTGCGCGCCCGCGCAGTCCGCGCTGCGGATGATGGAGCCGAGGTTGTGCGGGTCTTCGATGCCGTCCAGTACGATCACGAACGGATCTTCGCCGCGCGCCTTCGCCGCGTCTAAAATATCGGCGATCTCACAATAGCTTACGCCCGCGGCGTAAGCCACGACGCCCTGGTGATTGGCGGTCTTGCCGCCGTGACCGAACGGCATGCACAGCTCGTCGAGCTTTTTGCGGTCGACTTCACGGACCACAAGCTTCCGCTCGCGGGCAAGCGTTACGATCTCGCCGAGCGAACCGTCGCGCTCGTTGGTGACGAGGATGCGATCGATGCTGCGGCCGCTTTTCACCGCTTCGCGCACCGCGTTGCGTCCGATCAGAAGATACGGCTGCTCGTCGCGCTCGTTTTCGACCGGCGCGTCAAAGGCCGGCTTTTTCGGCGCGTCATCGCGTCTGCGGCCGTACGGCTTTTGCTCCTGCTCGCCGTACCTGCCGTACGGCTTTCTGCCGTCTTCGGACTTCTTTTTGCGGCGATCGCCCTCATACGGACGGTCGTAAACGGGTTTCGGATACTCGCGTTCGTCGCCTTTGCGTCCGCGGCTGTCGCCTCGATACGATTTGTTGCCGTAGGGTTTTTCATACTGCTTGCGCGTGCGCACGCCCATCTCTTTGGAACCGGGGCGTCTGCCGTATTCGTTGTTCTGATCGCTCATGATTCGACTTCCTTTCCGGATGATTCAAACAATTCGAGCGCGGCGCGCATCAGTTCGGCGATCCGCGCGTCCGCGCCTTTTACATACAGATACCCGAGCAGCGCCTCGAGCCCGGTCGCCACGCGATAGTCGCGCACGTCGGCGTGCTTCGGAACGGTGCCGGAATGCGCGTTGCGTCCGCGGCGAAACGCGGAAAGCTCCTCTTCACTCAGAAGCGGTTCGATGCGGCGGAAGGCGTCCGCCTGGCCCTTGGCGCAGACGCATTTTGCGGCGGCAAGGTGCAGGGTGTGCACCTGCGCGTGCAAGGTTTCGGCAAGGACCGTGCGCACGTACAGATCGTACACCGTATCGCCGAGATACGCAAGCGTTAAAGCGGGCAGCGCAAGCGGATCGGCGCCGTGCGGAATGTCCAGAGTTTCCATCATGTCGGAATAAATGCTCATACATAAATATGATACCTTTTTTTCGAGCCGAACGCAACAGAAAAATAAAGATTCTCCCGCGGAGGGAGAATCTTTGCCGTCTTGTTCCGGAAATCAGATCGTGCCGGTCACGACGACGGTGAGTACGCCGGGATCGACGGTGACCGCGCCGGTTTGGGTGCTGCGCGAGAATGTCGCGGCGGGGACGGTCAGCGTTGTCTGCATACTGCCGGGTGCGGGCAGGGTGAGCGTGTCGTTTACGAACGTGAAGTCCGTGACCGACGCGCCGTTGACGGTCACCGCAACGTTTTCAAGCGAAACGGGGAACGCGTCGGTCAGCACGAGATCGGTCGCCTCGATATTGCCGAAGTTCTCGATTGTGAAGGTCGCGGTCAGCACGCCGCCGTCGGCGATCGGGTTCGGCGACAGCTCTTTTTCGATCGTCACGTCGGCGTAGGACTCGACGGGCACGGTCGCGGAGGCCGTCAGCGGTTCGCATGCGTCTGCCGAAACCGTGTTGGTGATCTCACTGCCCGCGTCAAGCGGCGCATATTCGTTCACGCGCGCTTTGTAGAGCAGCAGCGCGTTCGAGCCTGCGGGAATCCCGGGGATCGTAAAGACGACGCCGGCATCGGTCAGCTGGGGCGTGAGCGTTTCGGAGAACACGCCGTCGAGGAACAGTTCGGCGGGCCCCGCGTAGGTCAGCGGAACGACGGGCGCTGTTGCGCCGGCGGGTGTGAACGCGCCGAGATTGTCGGTGATCTCGATGTCGGAGAGCGTTGCTTCACCTTCATTTGTGAGCGAGAGGATGAAGGTCAGTTCGTCATCGAGCCGGTATGCGTCTTCGAGCACGCGTTTTTCCAGAGACAGCGGCGCGTTCAGCACCGTTTCCGCGAGGTTTGACAGCACAGTTTCCGTCGTTGTGCCGTAGGTATAGGACAGGGATGCCTGATTGATTATGGTTGCCATAGGATACTCCTTTCCGGCGAAAGCGATGTTTCGCCTTGTAATGGTATCCTATGCAAACAAGCACAAACCGGTTACAAAAAGGACGCCCCGCAGGGCGTCGCAAAAGGATCATTTGCTGTTTTGACAAGTGTACTTACATCGGAAAATTCCGGTAAAAGATCGGAAGCCACGCAGCCCAGAAAACCCTGCGCAGCAAATAAAACAGTCCGGAAAAGCCGAGCAGGAGACCGATTGCGGAGAGAACAATGCCGAGCGGACGCCGCGGCTTTCTGCAGCTGAGGATCAGACCGACGATTCCGAGAACGATTGCGACGATTCCGAACAAGACTGCAAGAACGGTCAAAACCGTTGAGAGAGGTTCGGCAATGCGGAAAGGAGAATCACCGATAGCGGCAGTCCATGTTATGCCCCATAGTGTGCATGCCGCAAGGATGGAGGAGACGGCAAATCCGACAATCCCGATGATCAGCGCGGCGATCTGCAGACCGACCGGCTTCTTCTTCGCGGGTTCCATAACGACGGTTGGTTGAACCTGTTCCATAAAAATGCCCTCGTATGCCCGGTTACCGGTTCTTCAGTTCGTTCTTTTTCATCTGGTACAGCTTTGAAAGGTACAGCACCGCGTCGGAGAGCAGCCAGACGATCACGCCGTATACAATGCCCGTGAGCAGCAGCGTAAAGAACTGTGAGAAGATGCTTCCGCCGGAGTAATGCAGGTCGGACACGCCCAGCGAGATCGCCTGCACGACGGCGACCAGCAGGTAGAAGAACATGACGGTGACCGCCACGGCCTTTGCGATCAGGCAAAAGAGTCCCTGATCCTTGACCCATTTTCGGAACGCGCTTTTGACCTCGGACTTAGGCGGTTCCTCCTTCTGCTGTTTCGGCTGTTCAAAGATCAGCTCCGGCTGTTCGGGCACGAACGACGCGCCGCACGCATCGCAGAACGCGGCGCCGTCGGGGAGCTGTTTTCCGCATTTGGGACAATACATCATTTCATTACCTCCTTCAATGGTTTGTGGGGGAGGGGACAGACGTCCCTGCCGCCGTCAGTCGAACAGTCCGACCGAGGCATAGGTTTCCGGATGGCGGATCGCGACGCGGGTCGCTTCCGTCTCCCATTCGTCGAGCAGCGCGTTCCACGCGTTTTCACGCACGGACGCCGCCGCGGCTTCCTTGATGCGTTCGGCGTTTTCCGCACGGTCGATTTCGCCCGGGGTCACGTTGCCGACGCGCATGACAATGTAGTAGGCGTCGTCGATCAGCACCGGCTCGGAATACGTGCCGTCGAGCAGTTCTTTTGCGACGTCGCTGAGCTCGCCGTACACTTCATCCGTACCGCCGACGTACAGCAGCAGTTCGTCCGCGCCGTCTTCGCCCTCTTCATGATCGTTGAACGCGCGCATCACGTCCGAAAACGGCACGTCCTCTTCAAGCTGCCCGTATGCTTCGTTGATCCTTTGCCGCGCAGCGGAAAGGAACGCTTCTTCGAGCTTGTCGTTCTCCTGTTTCAGTTCGGCATACGTTGCGCGGATCTCCGCCTGACGCGCGGCGTCCTCGTTGTTCAGCGCGAGCTGTCCGTACTCCTTTTCGAGAGAGGACATCTCCGACTTGTTGGTCTCGATCTTGAGATCGCGCTCCTCTTCGGGAACCACGGTAACGAGCTGGACGCGGACGAATCCTTCCGGCGTGTACAGCACGGGGTCGGTCGATTCGCCGGCGAGGTATTCCTCGCGCGCATCGCGGTACTTGGACGGCGTTTCGTCGAACGCGGCCTTCTGTTCGGCGAGCTTTGCGCTGTACCAGCTGTCGATCGCTTCCTGTCCGATCGAGACCGTCGCGTCGTTCTGCGCGCGCAGTTTCTCCTCGAGCTTGGAGGCGCGCGCGTCCTTTTCCATGTTCTCGTACTGTTCGAGCAGATACTGTTCGAGCGTGTAGCCCTCGTAATAGTATTCCGCAAGCTCTTCGCCGATCAGATCGAGCGCCGCCTGCCGCTGCTCGTCGGTGAGCTCGGAGATGTCGTCGGGCGGGGCGTCGACCGCACCGGCGTAGTAGGCGTACTGGCTGATCAGACTTGCGCGCTGCGCGTCGACCTGTTCCGCGACGTCAGCCGTGATTGCCTGCTCCTCGTCTTCGGTCAGCGAAACGCCGAGCTCTTCGGCTTTCCAGAACGGCACGTTATAGTTGATGAGGTCGTTGACCGCCATTTCGCGGTACTCGGTGATCTGCGCGTCCTCGGTCGGCGCGGAGCCGCCGTACTGCTGCAGGAACGAGATGTAGAAGTCATAGGAGTCCTTGATCTCGCCGGCGGTGATCTTCACACTGCCGAGCTCCACGGCGACCGCGTCGCGATCGAACGCGTCCGGCTCAACCGGCGCGTCGGTGGTCTCTATAGCGGGCGCTTCGGATTCTTCGACGGGTTTTTCATCGCTCGGGGAAATGCATGCCGAAAGCGGCAGTATCATCAAAAGCGCGGTAAGAAGCGCAAACATACGAATGCTTTTTTTCATTCTGAATTCCTTTCGGGGTATGATCTTTTTTTTATTATATCGCGGAATCGGTATCCACGCAATGCATCAGCCTGTAAAATAATTGTGGAAGTTTTTTGACGAAATCCGAAACGGATCGTCTTTTGTCGGTCCACTCGATCGCGGCGGGCTCGCTTGCGAGGAGCTTCAGATCGGGCTCGTCGGTCAGCACGGCCAAAAGCCGCATTCCGTCGGGATGCGCCGACGCGTCGTAGACAAAGGACGCCTTTCCGTCGCGCACGGTGACCGAGGCGAAGCCCGCGCGTTTTGCGTAGGCGCGGATCAGCGCAAGCTGCATCAGCGTCAAAACCGGTTCGGGCAGATCGCCGTAGCGGTCGTTGAACTCGTCTAAGAGATCGGTGTACGCGTCGCTGTCGTCGATCTGGGCGATGCGCTTGTACATCGACATCCGGTGCAGCTCCGACGGCAGAAACGCGTGCGGGATGTACGCGTCGACCGGCGCGTCGACGGTCGTTTCGATCTCGGGCTCTATCGTCTCGCCCTTTGCTTCGGCGACCGCGGCACGCATCATCTTGCAGTAGAACTCATAGCCGACGTCGGCGATATGCCCGTGCTGCTCCGCGCCCAAAAGACTTCCCGCGCCGCGGATCTCCAGATCGCGCATCGCAAGGCGGAAGCCGGCGCCGAACTGTGTGAACTCGCGGATCGCGAGGAGCCGTTTTTGCGCCGTT
>CAJOKM010000029.1:11579-27771 GCA_905235205.1 uncultured Clostridia bacterium
TACGCCATGCGCGTGGAGCGCCCGACGCGCCCGCGCAGCTGATAGAGCTGCGCAAGCCCCAGCTTGTCCGCTTCGAGCACGACGAGCGTGTTCGCGTTCGGAATATCCACGCCGCTTTCGACGATCGTCGAGCAGAGCAGGATGTCGATCTCATGGTTCAAAAACGCAAGCATCGTTTCCTCGAGCAGCGCCTCGGGCATCTGTCCGTGCGCCATGCGGATGCGCGCGTCGGGCAAAAGCGCCTCCATATGCGTCAGCGTCGACCCCATGGTCGCCACGCGGTTTGACACGATGAACGCCTGTCCGCCGCGGGCAAGCTCGCGCTGCAGCGCGGCGGCGATGAACGCGTCGTTGTACTCGGTCACAAACGTCTGCACGGGGAAGCGGTTCTCCGGCGGCGTCTCGATCGTGGAGATATCGCGGATGCCGGTCATCGACAGGTTCAGCGTCCGCGGGATCGGCGTTGCGGTCAGCGTCAGAACGTCGATCTCGCTGCGCAAAGCCTTGATCTGCTCCTTGTGATTCACGCCGAAGCGGTGTTCCTCGTCGATGATCAGAAGTCCGAGGTCTTTGAACTTCACCGATTTGGAGAGAAGCGCGTGCGTGCCGACGACCACGTCGATCTCGCCGCTTGCAAGCTGTTTTTTGATCTCGGCGCACTCCTTGGGCGACTGAAACCGGCTTAGACACGCCACGCGCACGGGGAAGTCCGCAAACCGCTGCGAAAGCGTGTGATAATGCTGCTGCGCAAGGATCGTCGTGGGGACTAAAAACGCGGTCTGCTTGCTGTCCTGCGCCGCCTTGAACGCGGCGCGCATCGCGACCTCCGTCTTTCCGTAGCCGACGTCGCCGCACAGAAGCCGGTCCATCGGCCGCGGCGATTCCATGTCCGCTTTGACCTCGCGGATCGCCTGCGCCTGATCCGGCGTTTCCTCATAGGGGAACGCGTCCTCGAGCCTTTTTTGCCACGCGGAATCCTTCGAGAACGCAAACCCGCCGTTTTGTGAGCGCGCGGCGTAGAGCTTCGCGAGATCGACCGCGAGCTTTTTCGCGCCTTCGCGCGCTTTTTGCACGCGCTGCTGCCAGTCCGCGCCGCCGAGTTTACTTAGCTGCGGCGGCACCTCCGCGTCCGCGCCGACGTATTTTTGAATGCGGTCCAGCTGATCGGTGGGGATGTACAGCTTGTCGTCGCCGCGGTAGGCGAACAGCAGATAATCCTTCGTGCTGTTCTGCACGGTCAGCTGTTCCACACCCATAAAGCGTCCGATGCCGTGCGCCTCGTGCACCACGTAATCGCCGACCGTAAGGTCGGTAAACTTCAGCGCGCCGCCTTTTTTGCGCGTCCGCGCCGCAGGTTTTTTGCCGAACAGCTCCTGCGCGGTGAGTACATAGAGATGCAGCTCGGGAAACGCGAACCCCTGCGGCAGCGTTTCACGGAGCACCAAAGCCTCGCCGCGCATCGGCGGACGCGAAAGCGTGTCCGCGTAGGCGACGCGAAGATCGGTACCGTCGAGGATCTCGCGCATGCGCTCGGTCGCCTCGCCGACGTACAACAGCACCGCCTCGCGCGCGTCGAGCAGACGCTTAAGCTCGGTTACAAACTGCGCCGCGTCGTTGAGATACGCGGGCGCGGCCTCGGCGGTGAACCCGACCCGCGCGCGGTGCGTAAATCCCTGGTACGGACGGAACAGCGCATAGTACGCCGCCGTTTTGCCCGTGTCGAGCGCGCGCATGATCGCGTCGGCGGAGAACAGCAGCTTGCCTTGCGCCGGATGTCCCTCGCCGCGTTCGAGCGTCGCCGCAACGGTCTCCGAAAAGACCAGCTCCGCCGCGCGCGCCTCGTCCGCGATCCGCGCCGGATCGTTCAAAAGCAGGGCGTGGTTTTCGGGCAGATAGTCCAAAAGCGTTTCCGTCACCGGATAGAGAAGCGGCACCAAAACGTCCGCGCTCACGCACGGCCGCCGCTCGCCCCACGCCTCGCGCTGCGCGTCGAATCCCGCCGCGTTTTTTAAGAGCCGCAGCGCCCGCGCCATCGCTTCCTCGGTCTGCGGCGTTTCAAAGGCGGGCGGCAGCACGCAGGCGGATACCTGCTCCACACTGCGCTGCGTCAACGGATCGAACACGCGCATCTGATCGATCTCGTCCCCGAAAAACTCAATGCGGTACGGCAGTTGCGCCTGCGGCGGATAGACGTCCAGGATGTCGCCGCGCATCGCGCACTGTCCCGGTCCCTCGATCTCGATCGCGCGCTCATAGCCCGCCGCGCAAAGCTTCCCCAATAGCTCCCGCGGATCGATCTCATCCCCGACGTTCACGGTGACGATCTGCGACAAAAATGTCTCATGCGGCGCGAGCCGTTCCATCAACGCCTTGGGGCAGGTCAGAATCAGACAGGGCAGTCCGAGCGCCAGCCGCGACAGCACCGCAAGCCGCTGCGCCCGCCGCTCGGAGGAGACCGCCTCGAGATGGGTCAGCGGCAGCTCGCGCGGCAAAAACAGTCCCGTGTCGGGGCGGTACGCGCGCTGGAGCTCGTAAAGCCGCAGCGCTTCCGCGGGCGTCGGCGCGACCCAGACCACCGTCCGTTCCTCCGCAAGCGCGGCGTTGATTGCCGGACGGTGTGCTTCGGGCAGACCGAAAACGGCAGCCGTTCCGTTGCCTTCGGTGAGCGCGGTGTGCAGTTGTCGGTAAGCGGGATCGGAACCGATCGCCCGTAACAGTTCCTTCATACGACCAATATGGTGCGTTTATGCACCAACTTATTCAACGTCCTTGTGTCTGTCGATGGAGACGGACTGATTCTTCTCGTGTTTCTTGTTGTACTTCATCTGCGCTTCGTCGAGATGCCCTTCGACGATCAGCGCGGCGGCGTCGGCGGCATGCGAATAGACTTCGTTGAGCGTCGCCTGCTCCTCCTTGGACGGGCGTTTCAGGACGTAATCCTTAAGCAAAAGCGATTCATCCTTGCCGACGCCGATGCGGATGCGCGCAAAGTTCTCGGAATGGATGCAGGAGAGGATCGAGCGCATACCGTTGTGCGTGCCGGCGGATCCGTTTGCGCGGATGCGCAGGCTGCCGATGGGCAGGTCGATGTCGTCGTAAAGCACGATGAGCTTTTCCGGCTCGAGCTTGTAGAAGTGCAGAAGCTGCTGTACCGCGTCGCCGGAGAGGTTCATATAGGTCTGCGGCTTACAGAGGATGACGCGCTCATTGCCGATGCGTCCCTCGCCGTACAGCGCCGAAAAGCCTTTGGTTCTCAAGCGAACGCCGATCTGCTCGGCAAGCACGTCAAGCGCCTGAAAGCCTGCGTTGTGTCTGGTTTTTTTATAGCTCAGCCCGGGATTGCCGAGCCCCACGATCAAAAACATATCCGTTCCTTTCCGTAACACACATTTCCCCACGCCCGCAAAGGGGGGAGGGGTACAAAAACAGTATACCACAGGTTCCTTGATTTCGCAATGCGCGAAGCGCAATTCACGGCGCAGCCGATTCATGACGCCGCAGGCGTCAATTCATGCGCTTTTTGCGCAATTCATTCTTTGATGAATTGTGCTTCGCACATGAATGGACCTTTGGTCATCTTTGATCCGTGCGCCCTAAGATGTAATCGGTCGAGGTGTGATAGAGATCGGCAAGCGCGATCAGAACGTCCGTCGGCACGTCCCGATACCCCTGCTCATAGCGAAAATACTGCGGCTGCGCCATATGAAGGTACGCCGCCACCTCGCGCTGACTGAGATCGCTGTCCTCGCGCAGCTCCCGAATTCGTCTGTAAACCGCCATATACGCCTCCTGATATCCGTTCGGATATCAATAGAATACCGCAATATGGCGATGAATGCAAGGATAATGGATGCTTGGAATAACGCTTTTTCCCGCTTGCGCATCCGCGCGCGGTATGCGATAATGAAAAAAGAACGGAGGCGCCCATGAAACAGTACATTGTCGACGCGTTTACGGACAAGCCGTTTTGCGGCAATCCCGCGGCGGTCTGCATCCTTGACCGACCGCTTTCGGATGAAACGATGCAGGCGCTTGCGGCGGAGAACAACCTTGCGGAGACCGCGTTTGCGATCAAAGAGGGCGGGCGGTATCGCATCCGCTGGTTCACACCGAGCATGGAGGAGGAGCTGTGCGGGCACGCGACGCTCGCGACGTCGTTTGTGATTCTGAACTTTTACGAGCCGGACGCGGACGCGGTGCGCTATACCTCGCAAAGCGGCGAGCTTTCGGTCAGACGGCTATCTGACCGCTATGAGCTGAATTTCCCAACTTACGAGCTAACCGAAATCCCCGTCACCGACGCGATGGCGCGCGCGTTCGGCGCGCGTCCCGAAAAGGCGATTTTGGGGCTCGATCTCAACTGCGTGTTCCGGGACGAACAGACCGTGCGCGCGCTTTCGCCCGACTACGCGTTGCTGAAAACCCTGCCCGGACGCATCTGGAACGCGACGGCGCGCGGCAAAGACTACGACTGCGTATCCAGAAGCTTCACGCCGGAGATCGCCGCGCCGGAGGACCCGGTGTGCGGATCGGCGCACTGTCAGATCGCGGACTACTGGGCGAAAACGCTCGGCAAGCGGGTGATCCGCGCGTATCAGGCGTCGGCGCGCGGAGGGGAGCTCGAGTGCGAAATTCTCGGCAACGGACGGATTGCGCTGCGAGGGAAGGCGGTGCTGGTCGCCGTTTCGGAGCTTAAGGTGCTGTAAGGAGGGCGTATGGGAGAGTCGATCCGTTCCATGGCGGACGTGAAGCGGCTGATCGAAGCGTTCGGGTTTCTGCCGTTTTTCGCAAACGGGATCGCGGGCTTTTCGATCGAGGAGCACACGCCGGCTGAATTGTGGTACAACGGCACGGTCGACGGAAAGGACGACTGGCCGGTCTGGGACTGGAAGGGACCGCTGATCGCAAGCGGCGGATGCATGTACGGCAAACTGTTTCAGAAAAAAGCCGGCTTCGTGAGCGAGAAATGGATCCCCGATCTGGTCAACGTCCGCCGCGCGGGCACGGACTTTCAGGAGCGGTACGAAGAGGGTCTTGTTTATTATAAGGATAAAGCGGTCTACGAGACCGTGCGCATGTACGGTTCGCTTCTGACGCCGCATCTCAAGTATCGGTGCGGCTATCAAAAGGGCGGCAGCACGGGCTTTGAAACGGTCGTCACGCGATTGCAGATGCAGACGGATCTGTGCATTGCGGACTTTTGCTACCGCGTGGACAAAACCGGTAAGGAATACGGCTGGGGGATCGCGCGCTACATCACGCCGGAAGCGCAGTTTTCCGACGCGTTCGTCCGTTCGGCCTTTGACCGCCCGCCGGAGGAATCGCGCGAGCGCATCTACAGCCACCTGTCCGCGCTTTTGCCGCACGCGACGGAAAAACAATTATTGAATATCATCGGATAATCGGAGCCGCAGGGCTCCTTTTTCACAGCATATTGAACGAATTGTGACACGAAAGCAAACTCCTTCGATACCCTCTTGCAAATCACAGAAAGTGTGCTATGCTAAATTTAGCACTCGAAGATGGAGAGTGCTAAAAATCGACAACAATGACAGACTGTCGGGAAGGGAGGCAGAATTCGCGTTCTTCGCGACGGAGCTATACTAAGGTATGCGACCGAGCGAAAACGCGGATAGTTTGCGGCGAAATCATGAAAAGAAAAGGCGCTTTTAGCCTTTTCCACCAACCGGTATTCTAATTTGCCACGTTCGCCGCAAACGGTCTGACCCCTTTTACGACAGTCAAGGAGGGACGCATATGAATGCAAACCGTTTCACACAAAAATCTTTGGAGGCGATCCAGGGCGCGCAAAGCCTTGCGGAGTCGAACCGCAACACGCAGCTTGAGCCGATCCATCTTCTGAAAACGCTGACGGATGAGAGCGACGATCTGAACGCGCAGCTTTTTACGTCGATGCAGGTGGATACAAACGCGCTGCGTTCGGCGGTCGACCGCGCGCTTGCGGCTTTGCCGACGTACGCGGGCGACGGACAGCAGACGTACGCAGCGCCGACGATCTCGCGCGCGATTTCCGAGGCCGAGGCGCAGGCGAAGCGCATGGGCGACGCGTACGTATCGGTCGAGCATCTGATGCTGGGGCTCTTAGAGAAGCCGGATGAAACGCTCCGTAAGATCTTCCGCGATTTCAACATCAAAAAGGATGCGTACCTTTCGGCGCTGAAGGCGGTGCGCGGCAACCGGCAGGTCAATACGGACAATCCCGAGGGCACCTATGACGTACTGAAAAAGTACGGACAGGATCTCGTGGAGCTTGCCCGCGCGCACAAGCTCGACCCGGTCATCGGGCGGGACAACGAGATCCGGAGCATCATCCGGATCCTGTCGCGCAAGACGAAGAACAATCCGTGCCTGATCGGCGAACCGGGCGTCGGCAAAACGGCGATCGCGGAAGGACTGGCACTTAGGATCGTGCGCGGCGACGTACCGGATAACCTCAAGGACCGCAGCATCTTTTCGCTGGATATGGGGGCGCTGGTTGCGGGCGCAAAGTACCGCGGCGAGTTTGAGGAGCGCCTGAAAGCCGTGCTCGAGGAGATCAAAAAGAGCGACGGCAAGATCATTCTGTTCATCGACGAGCTGCACACCATCGTCGGCGCGGGCAAGACCGAGGGCGCGATGGACGCGGGCAATCTCTTAAAGCCGATGCTCGCGCGCGGCGAGCTGCACTGCATCGGCGCAACGACGCTCGACGAGTACCGAAAGTACATCGAAAAGGACGCGGCATTGGAGCGCCGGTTTCAGCCGGTCATGGTCGAGGAGCCGTCGGTCGAGGACACGATCTCGATCCTCCGCGGGCTTGAGGAGCGCTACGAGGTGTTCCACGGCGTGAAGATCCACGACGCGGCGCTGATCGCGGCGGCAAGGCTTTCCGACCGCTACATTTCCGACCGGTTTTTGCCGGACAAGGCGATCGACCTTGTGGACGAGGCGTGCGCGCTCATTAAGACCGAAATGAACTCGATGCCGAGCGAGATGGACGAAAAGATGCGCCGCATCATGCAGCTCGAGATCGAGGAAACGTCCCTAAAGCAGGACGACGATCCGAAATCGCAGGCGCATTTAGAGGAGATTCGTCAGCAGCTCAATGAGCAGCGCGACGAATTCAACGCGATGAAGGCGAAGTGGGAGGTCGAAAAGGCGGAGATCGGCAAGGTGCAGAGTCTGAGAGAACAGATCGAAGCGGTGAACAACGAGATCACCGCGGCGGAGAACGCGTATGATCTCAACAAGGCGGCGGAGCTGAAATACGGCAGGCTGCCGCAGCTGCAAAAGGAGCTCGCCGAAGCGGAGGCGAAGGGCGCGGACCGCGAAAACACGCTTTTACGGGATCACGTCACCGAGGAGGAGATCGCCGAGATCGTCGCGCGTTGGACGGGCATACCGGTGTCGAAGCTCCTTGAGAGCGAGCGCAAAAAACTCCTGCATCTGGACGAGGTCCTGCACCGGCGCATCGTCGGACAGGACGACGCGGTAAGCCGCGTGTGCGACGCGATTTTACGCTCGCGCGCGGGCATTCAGAACCCGAACCGACCGATCGGCTCGTTCCTGTTCTTAGGTCCCACCGGCGTCGGCAAAACAGAGCTCTGCAAGGCGCTTGCCGAAGCGCTGTTCGACAGCGAGCGCAATATGGTTCGCATTGATATGAGCGAGTACATGGAGCAGTACTCCGTGGCGCGGCTGATCGGGGCGCCTCCGGGCTACGTCGGCTACGACGAGGGCGGACAGCTGACCGAAGCGGTGCGCAGAAAGCCGTATGCGGTCGTGCTGTTCGACGAGGTGGAGAAAGCGCATCCGGACGTGCTGAACGTGCTTTTACAGGTGCTCGACGACGGACGCATCACCGACGGACAGGGGCGCACGGTCGATTTCAAGAACACGATCCTCATCCTGACGTCGAACATCGGGTCCGACACGCTTTTGGACGGCATGGACGCCGAAGGCCGGCTGCGCCCGGGCGTCGAGGACTGGGTTCGCAACGAACTGAAGGCGCGCTTCCGTCCGGAATTCATCAACCGTCTCGACGAGATCGCGTTCTTTAAGCCGCTGACAAGCGAGAACCTCAAAAACATCGTCGAACTGCTGTTCCGTGACCTTGAAAAGCGGCTCGAAGCGAGAAACTATCACCTCGAAGTCACCGACGCGGCGAAGGCGTACATCGTCGAAAACGGCAGCGATCCGCAGTTCGGCGCGCGGCCCTTGAAGCGGTTTATCCAGTCGCACGCGGAATCGCTTCTTGCGCGCCACATCATCCGCGAATCCCCCGCCGAGGGCACGACGCTCACGCTGGACGCCGGCGAAAGCGGACTCACCGTGCGGTAAACAAAACAGAAAAAAAGGACTGTGCGCCATGCACAGCCCTTTTTGCGTTTAGTCCCAGATTCTATATGCCATTAAGAAGTGTTCCTTCCAATAGGTCGACGACTGAATCGAATCGGTGATGCGCACCTTGCCCTTCGAGGAGGACGCGTCGATCATCTGTCCGCCGCCGAGGTAGATCCCGACGTGACCCTTGGACATCGACTTGCCCTTGAAGACCAGCACGTCGCCGCGCTTAATGTCGCTCATGCTTTTGATGCGCTTGTACTTCGAGCAGCTGCGCCAGGAGATGCTCGTCATATAGCTCTGCTTGACGCCCGCCTGGTTTAAGCACCAGTAGACGAAGCCGGAGCAATCGAACTTGTTCGGACCCTTCGCGCCGCGCACGTATTTCGAGCCGAGCTTGGACTTGGCGATCTCGATGAACGCCTCCTTGCCCTTGCCGTAATTGATCGTGCTGCCGGAGGAACCGGTATCGCCGTCGTCGTGGTTCTCGGTCGGCTTTGCGGTGGGTTTCGGGGTCGTGCCGGGCTTCGGGGTCGGGGTCGGCTTGCTGCTCGAAGAGGTCGGCTTCGGCGTGGCTTCGACGGGCGCTTTTTTCGCGTCGCTGCTCAAAAGCGCCTGCATGGTCTGATATCCGACCGTTCCGTCCTTCGAAAGCTTGTTGCGCGACTGGAACAGTTTCACCGCCGCCTTGGTCTTGTCGCCGTAATAGCCGGTGACCTGCCCGCTCTTTAAGTATCCGTAATGCGCGAGCCGCTCCTGAATGCGCTGCACGTCCGCGCCCTCCATGCCGACGTTGAAGGAGAACGGTTCGTTCTCGCCGGACTTCAATTGCGCGACGGTCGAAAGCCCGAGGCATCCGTCCACGACGAGTCCGCTTTCCTCCTGGAAGCGGCGCACGGCGTTCTGCGTCTGTTTTCCGAACACGCCGTCCGGCACGTAGGTGAGATACCCGAGCTCGTAGAGCATCTGCTGATACGCCTGAATCTCGTCGCTCTTTTCGCCGATGCCGTAGAAATTGGAGACGGTCTCTTCGCCGAGCAGCACTTCGAACGCGTCGTTGTCGATGATCACGTCCTCTTTGAGTCCGTTCTTCTGGCGGAAGCGGCGCACCGCCTGTTCGGTCGCCTCGTCGTACGCGCCGATCGGCGCGCCTTCGAGATACCCGAGTTCCACGAGTCGTTCTTTGGCGATCTCCACGTCGTCGCCGGTCGAGCCGATCACCATCGCGTAGGTTTTCGCGCGGTCATCGAACAGCGCTTCGTAGGTCTCTTTGTCGCAGATCCCGTTGGCGTGCAGACCGTTGCGCACCTGAAACGCGCGGATCGCGTCGGCGGTACCGTCGGAATATTCGTCGTCCGGCTGTTCAAAGTCGAGATAATCCAGCTCCATCAACCGGATCTGAATGTCTAAAACGATCGGTTCCGCGTCGCCGGCGATCAGCGCGTCGCCGTTTAACGGATGCCGGGTGGGCGTCGGCGTGGGGGTCGGATCGGGCGTCGGAGACGGCGTCGGCGTCGGCTGCGGCGTTGACGCGGGCGTGCTGAGCGCGGGATCGCCGCTGACCATCTCAAGACACGGCGTTGCCGTCAGTTCGAGCGCCACGTCCTCGACGACGGTCGGCGGAAGCTCCCGCTTTGCCGACAGAACCGCAAGCAGGATCACGCCCGCCGCGGCGGCGGTGCCGAGCGCGGCAAACAGGACGCGAAGCCATACGCGTTTCTTCCGGACCGGTTGCGGCTGTTCCATAGGCGACTCCTTTCACAGCTTACTCCCACCATTCTATGCGTCGAATGATAGCAAACTGTGCGCTTTTTTTGAACAAAAGTCGTTATTTTTGTAACAAAAGAATAAAGACGCCCCAAAAAGGACGTCCGATGACGAATGATCAATGCTTCAACACCGATCGGAAATAGGTTCGAAGTGCTTCGACCGTCTCCGCCATGCCGGAGGGTTTTTTCGCGCTGCCCTGCGCGAGCGTGCCGCGTCCGCCGCCGTTGCCGGCAAACGCCGCGTTGACCGCCTGGATCAGATCGCCCGTGTCCTGCTTGATCCCGTTTGACGCGAGCAGGTACGAAACGCGCTCGCCCGTGTCGGAAAACAGCACCGTGAGCGCATGATCGGTCATCGTCGCGCCGGCGAGCGACCGGAGCCGCTTCGGATCAACGTGCTCGAGCGTTTTCACGATCAGTTTCGTGCCGTTCACGTCCTCGGCTTCGGCGCAAAGCGATTGTGCGAGGTATCCGTCCAGCGCCGCGTACGCCTGCTTTAGCTCCTTCTTTGCGGCGGACAGCTCGTCCGCCTGCTTCTGCACCGCGGCCTCCGCCTGATCGCGCGACGTCGAAAACTTCAGCGCGATCGAACTGACCGTGTCCTGCATCGCCTGCGCATGAGACAGCGCGCGCATGCCGCACAGAAACGTGCAGCGCGTGCCGCCTTTATAGGGAACCGCGTCGATGATCTTCAGCTGCCCGATCTCGCCGGTCCGTTTCACATGCGGCGCGCAGCAGGTGCAGGCGTCGCTGCCCTCGATGGTGACGATGCGAATCGGCGCAAAAAGGCCCTCCGCGTGCTTTCGAAGCGGCACGTCCTTAAGATCGTCCTCGCTTTCGTAGATCGTTGCAGTGACCGCGGCGTTTTGGGCGGCGAGCCGGTTTGCAAGCGTCTCGATCTCCGTGATCCCGTCGTGTCCCAAAGGCTTGTCGAGATCGAGCGTTGCGTAGGTCAGCGCGCAGTGGAATCCGACGTTGACCGCACCGAACAGCTTCCACGCGCAGTAGGACAGAAGATGCTCGCCCGTGTGCTGCTGCATGATATCGAACCGCCGCGAAAAGTCGAGTTCGCCGCGCACGTTTGTGCCGACGGGAACGGCGCGATCGGCAAGGTGTAAAAGCCGCTCGTCCTGTTCGCGCACGTCGAGCACCGTTGCGTCGTTCAGCGTGCCGACGTCGCAGGGCTGTCCGCCCTTGTTCGGGAAGAACGCGCTGCGGTCGAGCTCGATCAGGAATCCGCCGTCCGAGGGCTCGCACGCGATAACGCGCGCGTCGAACGCGGACAGCATGCTGTCGAGAAGATAAAGCCGTTCGGTCATGTCAGGATCCCTCCGAAGAACGTCAGATACAGAAATACGGTCAGAAGCGAGAACACGGTGGAGACCGCAACGAGCTCACCGGCGAGCGTCACGTCGCCGCCGAGCTCCGACGCCATCGGCAGGCACGACATGGCGACCGGCGCGGAGAACACAATAAACAGCGAAGACAACTCCGCCCCGCGCAAACCGCCGAGGAAATATGCCGCCGCGCAGAACACGGCAGGCATCAGGACCAGCTTGACGACGGTGACGATCGACACGGTTTTCCAGTCGCTCCTGAGCGAACGGAACGACAAAAGTCCGCCGAGCACGAGGAAGCCGAGCGGCGTACACATGCGCTTGAAATGCTCGATCGGCGTAAGGATGAACGCCGGAAGCTGAAGCCCCGAAAACCGCACGAGAAATCCCAGCGCCGCCGCCCAGAGGAGCGGGTTTTTCACGAGGCGCAGAAGCAGCGCGCCGAAGCGAACCTTCTGCCCGCGGTTCAATTCATAACACAGCACGCCTGTAATGCAGAACAGCGTGGCGGTGATCGCCAGCGTGATTGCCATCGTGCCGGTATTGCCTTCACCGAGCAGCGCCGTTGCGACCGCGAGACCGAAAATGCCGTCATTGCTGCGGAACAGAGCCTGCGAGATCGTACCGCGCTTTTCGGGTTCGCGCGCGAGCAGCGGCGCGAGAAACAGCGAAATCAGAAACGCCGCGAGCACGGAGCCCGTCACCCACAGCGCGTACTGCCAGCGCACGGGCGCGCGGTCTGTGACGATGCTGTAAAACAGCAGCGTCGGAATGCCGATATAGTACACGATGCGGTTTGCGTAATGCAGCGCATTTTCCGTGACAATTCCAACCCGGCGGATCAGGAAACCTGTCGCCATCATCAGCACAAGCGGCATAACGATGTTGAATGAAGTCCAAAAATATTCCATATCCGGTATTGTACTCCAATCGAATCCGGATTGCAACAACACAGACGTACAAAAACGCGGCTTTTCCGGTTGACAATCGTTCGGCCGCCGCCTATAATGATTGCGTTAAATACCGTGAAGGCACTTTCAGGAGGGGTATGAACATGAAGAAACTTGTTATCGCGCTCGGCGGAAACGCGCTGGGCAACACGCCGTATGAACAGCTGGCGCTTGTGACCGGGACCGCGCAGCCGATCGCGGACCTCATTGAAGCGGGCAACCAGGTGATCATCGCGCACGGCAACGGACCGCAGGTGGGTATGATCAACCTTGCGATGTCCACCGCCGCGAACGCCAAAGCGATCAAGTCGGACATGCCGTTCCCGGAGTGCGGCGCGATGAGCCAGGGATATATCGGGTACCATCTGCAGAACAGCATCCAGAACGAGCTCAAAAAGCGCGGCATCCGTAAGTCGGTCGCGACGGTCGTCACGCAGGTGCTGGTCAACGAACAGGATCCGGCTTTCCAACATCCGACCAAGCCGATCGGCGCGTTCTATTCCAAAGAGGAAGCGGACAAAATCGCCGCGGAAAAGGGCTACACCATGGTCGAGGACGCGGGCCGCGGCTATCGGCAGGTCGTGCCGAGTCCGAAACCCGTCGACGTCGTCGAGAAGGACATGGTCAACACGCTGATCGACGCGGGTCATGTGGTCATCACCGTGGGCGGCGGCGGCATTCCGGTCATTGAGAAGGACGGAAAGCTCCTTGGCGTTCCCGCCGTCATCGACAAGGACTTCGCGTCCGCGAAGCTTGCGGAGCTCGTCGACGCGGACGCGCTGGTCATTCTCACCGCGGTCGACCGTGTCGCGATCAACTGGGGCAAGCCGGATCAGAAGGAACTCGAGGTCATGACGTGCGAGGAAGCCGAGCGGTACTGCAAGGAAGGCCACTTTGCGCCCGGTTCCATGCTCCCGAAGGTGCAGGCGGCGATGAGCTTTGCGCGCACCGGCAAGGAAGCGATCATCGCGTCTCTCGAGAACGCGGCGGCGGCTCTGCGCGGCGAAAGCGGCACCAAGGTTATCCAATAAGTTCGCCGAAATCAGGATAAATACAAAAGCGCCCGAACCCTCGGGCGCTTTATTCGTTCCGTTCGGTTTTCTCCTCATCCGGTCGGTATCGGGCGACGTCGGATAGATCGCATTCCAGAATCTTGCACAGCGTGTTGAGTGTATAGACGTTGACGTTCTCGTTCTTGCGCAGACGGTCAAGCTGACCGGTACTGAACCCGTACCGGTTGATCAGCGCGTACTGCGACACGCCCTTTTTCTTCATCGTTTTCCACAGCGGGTCATAAACGATCATGCCGCGAACCTCCTTTCATGACGGCTTTGCCGTCTATGTCATGTGCGAAGCACAATTCATGCCCGCAGGGCAATTCACGAAGGCTGCTGAACCCGGTTCAGCAGCCTTCATTTCATTCATTTCCGATAGAACAGGATCCCGATGCAGTTGGGACCGCAGTGCGAGGAGACCGTGCAGCCTGCGCGGGTGTGGATGATCTCGGCAAACGGCGCGTTTTTTCTGACCGCTTCCTCGGCGGCGGCGCGGACCTCGTCGGTGCAGCCGGAGTCCGTAATGAAGATGCGCCTTAGGTCCAAAGACTCTTTGTCGGAAAGCTTGTCGTTGACATAGCGCACGACCGCGCGTTCAAACGAACAGCGGTATTTTTTGTCCACGCCCATTTTGCCGTCTTTCACCTGGATCGAAGGCTTGAGGTTTAAAAGGTTTGCGCCGTACGAAAGGAGCGAATTGCAGCGACCGCCGAGCGCGAGATAGCGCAGCGTGTTGAGCACGAAGCTGACGTCGAGCTTCCGCTTGCGTTCTTCGAGGACGTCGAAGATCTCCTTTGCGCTCTTGCCTTCGTCGCGCATCTGGCACGCGTCGAGCACGAGGTGTCCGATGCCGGTGGAGAGGTTTCTCGAATCGACGATGAACACGTTTTCAAAGCCCTCCGCCGCGAGGCAGGCGTTCTGATAGCAGGAGGACATCTCGGCGGAGATCGTGAAGTGCACGACGCCGTCGTAGCCCTCGTTCTTGACTTTGGTGAAGAAATCGACGTAATCGCCGACGTTGACGGCGGCGGTTTTCGGAATCTGCTTGGTTTCCTCGACGTAGCGATAGATGTCGGGCGGCGTGACCTCGATGGAATCCTTGAGGTCTTTTTCGCCGAGGCGCACGTACAGCGGCGTGATCGCCACGTCATATTGCTCAATCAGTTCGGGACTCAGATCGCAGGTGCTGTCTGCGGAAATTCGGATGCGCATAAATGCCTCCTGTTATCGATAATTCTCTTTTTTGATGTTACCATGATGGTTTGTCAAGCGCACTCTATTCTGCGCGAAAAACAGTCCACCGTCAGGAGAATATGCCTCTACCGTCGGTAGAATCCGACCCGGATCAAACGGAAAAACGTCCTTTCGTCGCACGGTCGAGCAGCAGAGCGAGCGCGGCGCCGACGGCGGACTGCAGAAGATTCAGCGGCAGGTCCGCCCATGCGAACTCGGCATAGACGACGATCTCGAAGAGAAAATACCCGAGCGGCACGATGAGCACGGACAGGAACGCAAGATAGCGCAGGGGACCTTTGAGCCGCCGCCACAAAAGCGCAAACACGAGCGCGGCAATGCCCTTGACGGCAAGCGTGACCGGCGCGTACAGCGGAAACCCGTAAAGATCGGCAAGCGCGGAGCCGACGCCCGCCGCGAGCGCGGCGTAGCCTGCGGGCAGCAGCAGCGCGGCTAAAAATACGCCGACGTCGCCGAAGTTCAGATATCCCGCGGCAAGCGGAACGCGCACGAACGCGGTCAGCAGAAAGATCGCGCCGGCAAGCACGCCGCCGGTCGCAAGTCGGCGAATGTTTCGATCGCTCATAAACGCAAATCCCCCGATTACAGTGAGTAGCAGACCGTTGAAAACGCCGCGTCGGACACGGCGGGAAGCGCCGCGTTCGCCGCTTCCTCGGTTTCGAACAGTCCGAACACGGCGGACCCGCTTCCGGTCATCTGCGCCGCGATCGCGCCCGCGTCCAGAAGCTTTTGCTTCAGCGTACCGATCTCGGGTACCAGTTCGATCGCGGCGGGTTCGAGCACGTTCTGCATGAGCGGCGCGAGGGAAACGAGATCGCCCTTTGCGAGCGCGGCGACGGCGGACAGCGTCCGTACCCGCGGCCGCGGCAGCGGCAGACGCGAAAAGAGCTCGCGCGTGGACACGCCCTCCTTCGGCTTTGCGATCACAAACCACAGCCGGTTTTTGAGCGCGAACGGCGTGAGGAGTTCGCCCACGCCTTCGCAGCGGCAGGTGCCGCCGTGAAGGCAGAACGGCACGTCTGCGCCGACCGAGAGCGCGATTCCGTTCAGCGTCCGGTCGTCCGCCATGCGGTGAAGACGCTGCAGTCCCCGGAGCACCGCCGCGGCGTCGGCGCTGCCTCCGCCGAGGCCCGCTTCTGCGGGAATGCGCTTTTCGCAGCGGATCTTTGCGCCGCATCCGGTCGCTTTTTGATAGAGCATGGCGGCACGGACCATCGTATTGTCCTGCGGCAGCGTCATGCCGGTCACGTGCACTTCGACCGTGCGCGATTTTTCCACGATCACGCGGTCGAACAGCGAGACCGTCTGCATGATCGTGTCGAGCGCGTGGTAGCCGTCCTCGCGCTTATAGAGCACGCCGAGCGTCAGATTCAGTTTGGCAAGCGCCAACTCTTCGATAATCATGCGAAGAGTATACCACGGGTTTTTCCCCTGTGCAACAAAAACCCTTTCCCGCCATGAAAAGATGTGATATACTGATTTTT
>CAJOKM010000030.1 GCA_905235205.1 uncultured Clostridia bacterium
CCGCCGGTGTGCAGACTGACGTCCTCGATATACAAGTCAGTCAACTGATTGTCGGTCTGTGCGCCTACGTTGCCGGCGGAAATCGCAACGACCATATTGATATCGCTGTCGGATGCGAGCCGGTTCAGAACGTCCTGATAGCTGTTGGAATACGTAAAGCCCGGGTTCGCAGAACCGAGAGACAGGTTCGCCGCATCACAACCCAGGATGATCGCGTCTTCGATGGCAGCGAAATACATACTATCATATGTTCCGCCGGAGGCCTGGAACACGTCCATCACGATCAGCTGCGCATCCGGCGCCATGCCGACTGCGTAGACTTCCTGTGCTGCATCTTTATACTCGTCACCGACTTTGATGTAGCGGTTTGCCGCGGCAATACCGGCAACATGCGAGCCGTGGTTCGACGCCTGATCCTGATGCGCAACATTCAAATTATAGTCGGCGTAGTTGAACGCATACGGGATCTTCGCGCTGATGTAGGTTTCCGCCGCTGTCAGCGAAGCCCTCTTCTTTTTCGAGTTCAACTGCGCAAGGGTTTCGTCATCGATCTGTTCCATCAGTTCGATTTCCTTGCCGCCTTCTTCAACCTCCTCGATCGCATGAAGGAACGCGTCCTCGTTAAACGAGATATGGTCCTTGTCGATGCCCGTATCCAGAATCGCAACCTTGCTGCCTGCGCCGGTATAGCCCGCCGCCCACGCGTTGGTTGCGCCGGTCATATACTCGGAGGTGTTTGCCGTGTTCGGCTCGGCGGTGGCTTCCTGTGCATAGTAGAAGTTCTCAAGCTCGACCGACTTGACGCCCGGCATCGCCTGAATCACTTCGATATCTTTATAGGGAATATCGACAGAGATCGCGTTGACCAGCAGCGTCAGGTTCCATATAACGTCGAGTTCATGGCCGATCGCGCCTTCGATCTTGGTCTGCATGGTCGCCTGCTGGAGTTCCAGAGCGCGGCGATAGTTCATCGCGCGGGTATTGTGCGCAATGTCCTTGGTGGAGAATCCCTCGTCGATCGTGGATTTCCCTTCGAGGAAGATCGAAACGCGGACGATCTTTTCCGGATCGATCTCTTCGGGCTCGATCGGAGTAAATTCCCGATCACCCTGTCCGACCAGATTGATATGGAAATCCGCAGGATCGAGATCCTCCGTCTCCAGTACCCGACCCTTGCTGGGCGCGGGGTCTTCGGTGGTGTCGCCTTCCGCTACCGCTCTGGAAAGACCCGTCATCATCGGGCCGACCAGCAGCATCGCAAGAACCAGCAACATGGAAAGAAGTTTTTTCCAGGTATTCATGAACTTCTTTTCTTCTCCCTTCTTTTTTTAATATCACGGATCGTTCAAAACAAGGTTTCGTTCGATCGCGTTGATTACATCTGTTTGTCCAAAACGGGCAAAAGCCCGACGTCCGCATCTGCGGCGTGCAGGATTCTTTGTTGTTCCTTCTCAACCGAGCGGACGCCCTCGACCGTTCGGATTGTTTCGATATCGCCCGGCCAAACCTCAGCCGAAATCAGATTCGTCATCAGCGTGAGGTCCCAGACGACCCCGATCGGATGCCCGAGCGCTTCCTCGATCCTTGCCCGGATCTCTGCATGTTCCTGCATCAGCGCGTCACGGTACGCCTGCGCCTCCGGGTCATGCACGATTCCGCGGACCGGGTATCCCGCGGCGGCGACGGACGGCGATTTCAGGGCGATCGCAACGCGTATCGGCTGTTTGAGCATCGGAACCTCCGTCAATCGTGGATTTCCTGATCCGAAACGGGAAATTTTGAGGTCTACTCTGATTTCTATATTATATCTCCCGTGCTTTCCCCTGTCAATTAAGAGGGACATTGTTTTTTGGATATATTATTTTTTATTCATAAAACCGGTTCTTTTATGCAATACGCCCCGGTTTTCCGAACAAAAGCGGCAGCCCGTGCAAAACGGCTTTTTCTGCAGCCGCGCGGCAGTCGATTCTCAGTACGCATTCTCCATCGTAAACGTATCCGCTTCCGGCGCGGCGGCATCATAGACCGATTTGCCGCTGACCGGAGAATAGGTGGAGACCTCCACGCATCGTGTTTTCGGATCAAACGTCAGCAGCCGCAAATAGCCGAGTCCGTTTGCTTCGTCCTCTGCGTAGTTGAACGCAAGCACGTTGACCGTACGTTCGCCGTACGCCGCCTCGGTATGCACCGCGCCGCGCGCACAGCTGCTCAGGACCAGCCGCACGCTCGGGTTCTTCGCGACGATTTCGGATTCGATCAGTTCGCCGAACGGCGTCAGCGCACCGGTTTCATCCACATACTCGTTCACGAACAGAATCGTGCAGGAACGACCGCTGCTCATTTTGGCGATCCGGTCGTTCACATACCCGATCCAGCGCTGTTGCGCATTTTGTTCCGCCTCGGTTTCGCCGAGCTTATGATAGCCGATCCCGATGGCTGTGACCCCCGTATCAAACAACTGCTGCACCCAGATCCCGCCGTCCCGGTACCGGATGCTCGCCCCGCGAACGCCCCTGTTCGCGCTGGGCGCAAAGTTCATTTCATCTCCGTTGACGTCGATCGTGCCCGCGACGCCGTAATACCGCAGATCGCTCATCCGCGCGGTGCGGATCTTGGACAGGATCGCTGCAGCTCTCGTCTCGGTCGCAGCGTCACGGAACGTTCCGACAAGGCTTCCCGTTCCGAACAGTCCGACGATATTCTTTGCCGCGGCGTTCCTGACCGTCCAGTCGACCATGGCTTCGAGCGCGTCTGCGCGCGCGCCCTCCGCGCCGATTCTGGCATCGGAGAACCATGCGAGCGTAAAGCGCTCGTTCGGTTTCCTGGGCTGTTTCCCGATGTGCAGGGTTCCGGACCGGAACATCACCTCATAATTGCCCTGCAGCCGGTCGCCGTTCGGCGTGACCCGATAGTCTCCGGTCGCCTCGCCCTTCTCCCGCGTGATCGTATACTGCACGGTGTCGCCGTCCAACAGTCCCGTTACGTCCGCCGTAAACGCCGGATCCTTTGCGCCGTATTTCTTTTCCTGATCCTTCGCCGTAACGATGACGGTCTTCGGCGTGATCTCCAGTGTGCCCTCGTCCAGCGTGATCTCATAGTTTTCGGGACGCGCCGAGTGATCGAACAGTCCCTTCGGCGCGTTTCCGAAGCTGACAATGATCGTGTTTTTGACCGTCCCGACGTTGCGAACGGTCCCGGTCACGAGAATGATCGGCATCTCATCGTTCGCAAATCCGTCGCCGAGGATCGCAAACTGCCGATTTTCCAGCGGCGTTCCGTCGTACACCTTCGATGCGCTCGCGCTCTTCAGCGTGACATGACGCTTTGTGATCATGAGACCGCCGTCGACGACCGTAAACGTGACGTTAAAATTCGGGTTCGTATTGGTGAACTGCTCCGGCGCGAGCTCCATCGGAAACTCCCGCGCGCCTCTGCCGATGACCGCAGCCGTTCCGTCGAACGTGAAATCCGTCTCCCGGTACTGCGGCGTATCGATTGTTACATCGTACCCCGTCACAAAATGCTCGTCGCCGTCATAAACCAGCGTCTCCCGATGCCCGGTGATCGTTACCCCGGCGTCGAGCGGATCGATCGTCAGGTTTCCGGGGACCGTGATGACGCGGAACTCGCCCGTGACGTCCCGGCCCGCGTTCATCACGCGCGCCTCGCCGGTGATTTCGACCGCGTACGTTCCCGCGTCCGTGCCGCTGCCCGCTGCAAAGACGCCTTCGATCGAATAGGTCTGTCCCTGAAGTGTGAACTGTAACGCGTCTCCGGCAGCCGGGAACGACTGCGCTCCGACGCGGATTTCTCTGAACCCGGTCACGGTCTGCTCCGTGCCGTTATAGTCGGTTTCGCTGCTGTTTGCCACGAGCCGGATCTCGGTTTTTTGCGCGATCAGGATCGCATACACCGTCCGTTCGGACGTCTGCTGTCCGGCTTCCGCCGTGCCGATCGCGTTCGTATCGGACGTGCTGCTGCTGTCGCTCCAGCCGAGAAAATCGTATCCGTCCGGAACGGCAACGCCGAACACCGTGCCGAACGCGCAGGCGGAAAGATCATACGTTCCGTCGGTTACGGCGATCTCTTCGGTCTTTGTCCAGGCGGACGGCGCCGGATTCCAGGAAAGTCCGGTCCTGTCGTCCGGGCGAACCGCAAAGGTGATCCGAACTGCGGACGCAGGCTCCGTGTCGCCCTCGGCGGCGTCCGCCGTTGCGGCAACAGGCGCGACCGAGAGCACCATCACGATTGCGATGATGAATGCCCATATGCGTCTCGAATCAAACAGCTTCATCGGTCCCTCCGCATCAAATCCGGATCCCCGGCGGAGAACGGATCCGTCCGTTCTGCTTTGCCGGTTAAAAAAAGCAACCAACACATCCTGAAAAGGATATGTTCGTTGCCCCGTTTCAATATATTACATATTTTATATTGCGTCAATACAATTCAGGATTATATATTATTTTTTGTTACAATGTCTGACAGGTTTTTCCATCTCGCGGCGGATCAGTCCGTGCCGCCGACGATCGCGCGGTAGATGCGGTCCAGATCGCCCTTGGAATAGTAATGGATGACCAGCTTCCCCTTCTGTTCGCCGCCGGAAAGCTCGACCTTCGTGCCGAGCTCGGCGCTCATGCGCCCCAGGGCGTCTCGCATCTCCGCGGAGGGTTCGACGGGCTTTTTCCGTTTCTTCGGCATCGAACGGAACCGCAGTTCCTCTTCCAGCCGGCGCACCGACCAGTCCCGCTCGACACAGGTTTTCGCAAGCTCCGTCTGCTGCTTGGGATCGGTTACGCCCGCAAGCATCTTTCCGTGTCCCGCGGTCAGTCTGCCGTCCTTGACCATCGCCTGCGCCGATTTGGTGAGCGACAGAAGCCGCAGCGCGTTCGCGATCGCGGGCCGGCTCTTTCCGACACGGTCCGAGACCTCCTCCTGCGTCAGGTCATGCTGCTGCATCAGCAGTTTGATCGCCGCCGCCTCTTCGATCGGGTTCAGGTTTTCGCGCTGGATATTCTCGACCAGCGAAAGCTCCATCAGCGTATCGTCCGCGGCATCGGTCAGTACGACGGGGACGGTCTGAAGACCCGCGAGCCGCGCGGCGCGAAACCGTCGTTCGCCGGCGACGATCGTGTAGCGCGCGCCGTTTTTGCGGACAAGCAGCGGCTGCACGACGCCGTGCCGTTTCAGCGACGCCGCAAGCTCACGAAGCTTTTCCGGATCGAACGTTTTGCGCGGCTGATCCGGATTTGTGTCGATATCGTACAGGCTGACTTCCGTGACGCCGTTTTGTTCGGCGGTCCCGGCGGATAAATCGTCCAGCAGCGCGTCCAGCCCGCGTCCGAGCCCCATCTGTTTCTTTGCCATGGTTACGCCTCCCGTTTGATAAACTCTTCCGCCAGTGCCGCATACGCGCGCGCGCCGACGTTTCTCGGATCGTACAGCGTGATCGGCAGGCCGTGACTGGGCGCCTCGCTCATGCGGACGGAACGCGGAATGATCGTGTTATAGACTTTGTCGCGAAAATAGCGCTTGACCTCCCCGACGACCTGAACGCACAGGTTCATCCGCGACGAGAACATCGTCAGCACAACGCCCTGGATGTCGAGCGATTCGTTGAGACTGCGCCGCACGTGCTTGACGGTATTCATCAGTTGGGACAGCCCCTCGAGCGCGTAATACTCGCACTGGATCGGCACGAGCAGCGCATCCGCGGCGGTCAGCGCGTTCAGCGTCAGAAGTCCGAGCGACGGCGGGCAGTCGATAAAGATGAAATCAAACTCGTCTTTGATCGCTTTGAGCGCCTGTTTCAGCCGGTGCTCGCGCGCGAGCATCGAAACGAGCTCGACCTCCGCGCCCGCAAGCTCGATGCGCGACGGCAGCACGGACAGCGTTTCGATCATGGTCGGATGGATCGCCTGCCGCGCCGGGACCTCGTCGATGAGCACGTCATAGCTGCTCGGAAACTCCTTTTTACGGGACACGCCGAGTCCGCTGGTGCTGTTTCCCTGCGGATCGAGATCGACAAGGAGCACGCGTTTGCCCGCCTGGGCGACGCATGCGCTCAGGTTGATGGCGGTCGTGGTCTTTCCGACGCCGCCCTTTTGATTGGTGATTGCGATGATTCTGCCCATGCTTCCTCCGTTTCGCTGACATTATACCCTACCGACGTGTTCTTTGCAAGGTTCGACTGCAAAAACGATGTTTCACGTGAAACAGTCCCGTAAGGGTCATGCGCATTGTTTCACGTGAAACAACGAAAACCGCCCGGTCCGGGCGGTTTTCGTTCGAGAATCGGATCATTCGGTCTTTGCAGCCTTCTTCGCAGGCTTTTTCGGTGCGGCGCCGGACGTCTTTTCGGCCTTCGGCGTTCGTCTGCGGACAGGCTTCGGTTCCTCCGGGATGCCTAAAAGACCGCGGTACAGCTCCATGTATTTGCGCGCAGAGACCGCCCAGGAAAAATCGGTTTTCATCGCGCGATTCATCAGACGCGCCCACATGTCGCGCTGATCGTACCAGTAGCCGACCGCCTGTTCCATGACGTGAAGCATGTCGTGCGCGTTATAGTCGTGGAAGCTGAACCCGTTTCCGTCGTCGGTGTACCAGTTGTACGGCAGTACGCTGTCCCGGAGTCCCCCCGTCTCGCGCACGATCGGGATCGCGCCGTAGCGCATGGCGATCATCTGCGAAAGTCCGCACGGCTCGAACTGCGACGGCATCAGATACATGTCGCTCGCCGCGTAGGTGCGGCGCGCCATCCTTTCATCGTGACGGAGACAGCAGACAAACCTGTCCGGGAAGCGGTAATGCGCGTCGGTAAACGCGTCTTCAAAGTACTTGTCGCCCGTGCCTACGACCACCATCTGCACGTCCATGCGCATGATGTCGTTGAGCACGCAGGTGATGAGATCGAGTCCCTTCTGCGACGTGAGCCGCGTGACGAGTCCGATCAGCGGCACGTCGCGCCGCGCAAGACCGAGTTCCTCCTGCAGCGCGGCTTTGCAGAGCTTTTTTCCCTGCGGGTTCGCCGCGTCGTAGTGCGCCGGAAGCTGAATGTCGGTGCTCGGGTCAAACGAGATCACGTCAATGCCGTTCAGAATGCCGGAAAGAACATTCTGGCGTGCGCGTAAAAGTCCGTCGAGCCGTTCGCCGTAATAGCCGGTCCGGATCTCCTCGGCGTAGGTCGGACTGACCGTGGTGATGCGGTTCGCAAACACGAGTCCCGCTTTCATAAACGACAGCAGTCCGTAAAACTCCAGGTTGTTCGGGGAGAAATACCCTTCGTTGAGTCCGAGCACGCTGTTGATCCGGTGCCAGTCGAACAGACCCTGGAACTTCAGGTTGTGGATCGTGAACACGGTCCGGATGCCGCGGTATTCGTCCAACGCGCGGTACTGATCGTTCAGCAGCACCGGAATCAGTCCCGTCTGCCAGTCGTTGCAGTGGACGACGTCCGGATAATAGTTGAGATGTTTGAACGATTCGAGCACGGCGCGGCAGAAAAACGCGAACCGGAAGCCTTCCTCCTCGTCGCCGGTGTAGACCCTGTCGCCGCCGAACATGGCGAGATTGTCGATGAAATAGTAGCGCACGCCGTCCTGCACCAGCGAATCGACGCCGCAGAATACGGAATAGCTGCCGAACTGCAGGTTGAAATGGCACAGGTGCTCCATTTTCAGCACATAGTAGTCGTCGATCTGCCGGTATTTCGGCAGCATGACGGCGACCTCCGTGCCGAGCGGGACCAATTCCTTCGGAAGCGAGCCGACCACGTCGGCAAGCCCGCCGGTCTTTACAAACGGAAAGCACTCGCTTGCGCAAAACAAAATCTTCATCCTGTTCACTCCCCCTGTCAAACGGTCAGGTTCTTGCGGAACACGAGCGGGATGCCCTCATAGCCGATCAGCGAGCGCCCGGACGAAACCGTGACGTTCTTGTCGAGAATCGCGTGATCGAGCTTCGCGCCGGCGGAAACCTTCACGCCCTGCATCAGAATCGAGTTGCGCACCATCGCGCCGCGCTCCACCGTCACGCCGCGGAACAGGATCGAATTCTCAACCGTGCCGTCGATGCGGCATCCGTCCGCCATCACGACGTTATGCACGTCGGCCTGCGCGCCGTAAACCGACGGGATCTCGTCCTTGACCTTGGTGTAGATCGGATGCGTGCGATTGTTCAGATCCTTCGCTTCCGCCGCGTTCAGCAGCTCCATGCTGTGCATGAAATAGGTATTCACCGAATCGATTCGCGCAACGTACCCGTCGTAGCGCCAGCCCATGACCTTTAGCTCCTTCACGCACGAAAGCAGCACGTCCCGCGTGAAATCAATGCCTCCGCGCGAGTACGACTCGTCCACCAGATCTTCAAATAGCGTTTTATCGATAATTATAATCTCGCATGAACGGTAATTCGATCTCGGACGGCGCGGATTCCATTCGAGTTCGGTGACGGTCATGCCGTCCTGATCGAGCAGCAGCCTCAGATCGCGGTTCTGCTCCTCGGGGAAGAAGCGCGGATCCTCGTTATACATGATCGTGATGTCCCCGGTTGCGCGGTGCTGATTCAGGATCGCGTCGAACGTCGTGTTGAACACGGTGTGGCTTCCGGACAGGATCAGGTATTTCTGGTTCGAACGGCGCACGTACTGCATGACGGAATGGAACGCGTCGATGTCGCCGCGGTACACGCCCGTGTTGTCCTTGGTGGAATACGGCGGCAGGATAAAGAGGCCGTCGCGCTTGCGGTTTAAGTCCCACTCCTTGCCCATGCCGAGGTGGTCCATCAGCGAATGGTAGTTTTTCTGCGTGATCAGTCCGACGTTGCGCACGCCCGAATTGACAAAGTCGGACAGAATGTAGTCGATGCAGCGGTAGCGTCCGCCGAACGGCACTGCCGCGACCGCGCGGCTTAACGTCAGATCGCGCATATACGGATTGGGTTCACCGGTAAAGATCAGACCGAATGCATCCTGATTCATGCGTTTGCACCTCCGTCGATAAACTGTCCGAGCGTTTTTCCGGTCACGACCGCGCCGCGCGGGATCACCGTTCCGTCCGGGATCGTGATGTCGTTGCCGATCAGCGCGATGTCGCCGGTGAGCTCGTTGTCGACCGTTTCGCCGGCCCTTGGCGCTTCGCCGATGCGCACGTTGTCGCCGATCACGGCGTTTTCGCCGATGATGGCTTTGCGGACCCGCGTGTTTTTGCCGATCCTTGCCGACGGGAACACGATCGAATCCTCCACGGTCGCGTCAAGATCGATGTGCGTGCCGCAGAACAGCACGCTGTGCAGCGCAGTTCCGTACAATACGCTGCCCTCGCTTACGAGCGTGTTTTTCACGGTCGCATTCGTGCCGACGTAGTGCGGCGGCATGACCGGATTGCGCGTATAGATGCGCCAGGACGGATCGTCAAGGTCGAGCAGCGGCGGATCGCCCAAGAGGTCCATGTTCGCTTCCCAGAGGCTTTTGATCGTTCCGACGTCCTTCCAGTATCCTTCGAACGGATAGGCGACCATCTTTTCGCCCGCCGAAAGCATCTCGGGAATGATGTTCTTGCCGAAATCGTTCTCGCTGGTTTGATCGGCGTCGTCGCGCTCCATGTATGCGCGCAGCGTCTTCCAGTTGAAGATATAAATGCCCATCGACGCGTTGTTGCTTTTGGGCGCTTTGGGTTTTTCCTCGAACGAAACGATCGTGCCGGATTCGTCGGTATTCATGATGCCGAAGCGGTGCGCCTCCTCCATCGGCACGCGCAGCACGGCGATCGTCGCCGCGGCGTTATGCGCGATATGAAAGCGCAGCATTTCGGTATAGTCCATTTTATAGATGTGATCGCCGGAAAGGATCAGCACGTAATCGGGATCATACTGATCGACGAACGTGCGGTTCTGCCAGATCGCGTTCGCGGTGCCGGAATACCAGCGGCCGTCCTTCTCGGTCATGTACGGCGGAAGCACGAACACCCCGCCGTTGTTGCGGTCGAGGTCCCAGTGCTGACCGGTGCCGAGGTAAGCGTTCAGCGCAAGCGGACGGTACTGCGTCAGAACACCGACGGTGTCGATGTCGGAATTGACGCAGTTGGACAGCGGAAAATCGATGATCCGGTACTTTCCGCCGAACGGTACCGCGGGCTTTGCCATGTTCGACGTCAGAACGCCGAGACGGCTTCCCTGTCCGCCCGCCAGAAGCATGGCTACGATCCTTTTTTTCATTCCTTCGCTCCTTTCTGCTCTTGATCCGGTGTAAACCGGAAGAACACGGCACCGTACGGCGGCAGCTTCACGTGCAGACGGTGCCGGAACCGGTCGAACGGTTCGTCGACGGTGCGGACCGTTTCGTTGAAGATCTGTCCGCCGCCGCCGAAGTACGGCGCGTCCGTTGAAAAGATCTCGTCATACGTGCCGGCTTTCTCGCTGCCTAAGCAGTAGTCGTCCCACGGAACCGGCGTAAAGTTGAAGACGCACAGCACCGGATTGCCCGCTTTGTCCTTGCGGACGAACGCCGCGACCGAATGCACCGCATCGTCCACCGCGATCCACTCGAATCCGTTCCAGTCGTCGTCAGCCTCGTGCTGCGGTAGAAGCGGTTCATCTCGCGCACATACGTCTGCATCTCGCGATGCTTCGGATAATCGAGCAGCATCCAGTCGAGCGATTCGTCGAACCGCCATTCGATGAACTGTCCGAGCTCCATGCCCATAAACGTCAGTTTTTTGCCCGGATGCGCGATCTGATACGCGTACAACAGGCGCAGCTGCTCGAACTTCTGCCAGTACTCGCCGGGCATTTTGTTCAGCATCGACAGCTTGCCGTGCACGACCTCGTCATGCGAGAACGGCAGGATGTAATGCTCGGAAAACGCGTACATCAGAGAAAACGTCAGCTTGTCGTGATGCCACTTGCGGTAGAGCGAGTCCATCTGCATGTATGAGAGCATGTCGTTCATCCAGCCCATGTTCCACTTGTAGTCGAACCCGAGACTGTCCGCATGCTTGTCGGTCACGCGCGGAAACGCCGTGCTCTCCTCCGCGATCAGCAGCTTGTGCCCGGGGATCTCTTTGACCGCCTTTGCGATCTTTTGCAACAGCGCGATCGCATCGAGGTTCTCCTTGCCGCCGTATGCATTCGGAAGCCACTCCCCGTCCTGCCGTCCGTAGTCGAGATACAGCATACAGCTGACCGCGTCCACGCGCAGTCCGTCGATGTGAAACTCCCGTAGCCAGTAGCACGCGTTCGACACCAGAAAGCTCTGCACCTGCGTGCGGCCGTAATCGAACAGCAGCGTGCCCCACTGATGCATGTCGGAGCGGCGCGGGTCGGGATGCTCGTAGGTCGGCGTGCCGTCGAAGCGCGCAAGCCCGTAGCTGTCGCGCGTAAAGTGCGCGGGCACCCAGTCCATGATCACGCCGAGCCCCTTCTCGTGCGCGCGGTTCACAAAATACCTGAAGTCGTCGGGCGTGCCGTAGCGCGTGGTCGGCGCGTAATAGCCGGTGACCTGATATCCCCAGCTCGGGTTGAACGGGTACGCCATCAGCGGCATGCACTCGATGTGCGTGTACCCCATGTCGACGGCGTAATCCACGAGCGTCTCCGCAAGCTCCCGGTAGCCGAGTCCCTTGCGCCATGAACCGAGATGCACCTCATAGATGTTCATCGGCTCGCCGTGGCGTTTCGTACAGCGGCGCAGGTAGTCGGCGTCCGTCCAGTTGAACGCGCCGGGCTCCCACACCATCGACGCGGTGCCCATCGGCTCGCACCGCTGGGCGTAGGGATCGGCTTTCAGGGTCACGGCTCCGTCCGGACCGCAGACAGCGTACTTGTACAGCTGTCCTTCCGCCGCGATCCCGATGAGACACTCCCAAACGCCGGTCGACCCGACGGGATACATGCGATCCGCGTCGCCGTTCCAGCCGTTCCAGTCGCCCACGACCGAGACCGCGCGCGCATTGGGCGCCCACACGGCGAACCGCCAGACCGTTTCCCCGTTGTGTTCCACGCGATGGCAGCCGAGCGAGCGGTATGCGCCTGTTGTCGTGCCCTCGTTGAAATAATAGAGTTCCTCGTCCGTCAGATGTGACATCCGTTTTACCCCTTTCCCCCGGGATCGGAATTTCGATCCGCGCCCCATAGTTTTACAACAATATCATAGCATATCTTTCAAACGATGCAAACCGTCCAAGGAATGAATTCTTTGTAAAACCTCGGGGATTTTTGCGCGAACCGTTTCTCTTTTTCCGGAAACTGTGCTATACTGCTGTCAAACCGAAGGGAGCGAACCGATGAAGGACGGAAACCTGCGTAAGATCCTGCTCGCCGGCTTTGCCGGCGTGCTTGTGCTGCTTGCCGTTGTATTCGCGCTGCTGCCCGGCTTTCAAACGCCGAAGCTCTCCCTGCTCGAGCCGCGCGTCGTGGAAACGCCCGCGCCCGATCTCGAGGAGTATTCCATCGAAGCGCAAACGGCTCAGCCGTCCGCCATGCGCACGGCAAGCACGCCCGCGCCCGTCTATCCGAAAACCGCGGTCAACCTGCTGGTCGACGGCGTTCCGCTGTTCGCGCTCGACGGCCGTGAAACCGTCGAACTGCTGATCCGCACCTACCTGGAGCGCTGCGCCTATGAGGGCGTCGGCGATAACAGCATCCTTTTGAAAGCGTCCGTCGCCGCAGAGCTTTCCACCGCGCCCGCAGACGGCTCGGTCGAATATCTTTCCTACGACGCCGCGCTGCAAAAGCTTTTGAAAAACCGCGCGTATGTTTCCGTCCAGCGCACCGTTGAGCGCGCCGACGTCACCGTCGACGCGGTCGAAACCCGGCGCGAAAACGCGTCCGCCCTTCCGGAGGGCGCGCGTTTGTTCCGCCGCCTCGGCGCGGGCGCGCGCACGCTCACGCTTTCCGAGATCCTCTATAAAGACGGGATCGCCTGTTCCGATACCGAAACGCTCAAACGGCAGATCCTCGTCGGCGCCGAAGAATCGGTGCTCATCGGAACCTACCGCGCCTCGCAGCCCGACCGCGAACCCGGCACGTCCGAGGGTCCGCACGGCAAGGACAAAGGCGATCTTTCGTTCGTGTATCCGATCAAGGGCAGGATCGCAAGCTGCTTCGGCATGCGCAAAGGCAAGATGCACTACGGCATCGACCTCTCCGCCGCGGCGGGCACGCGCGTCGTCGCCCCGGAGTCGGGCACAGTCATCTTCTGCGGCGAGCGCGCAGGCTACGGGTTTGTCATCGAGATCCGGCACGAAAACGGCTTCGTGTCGCGCATCGCGTCCTGCGCCGACGTACAGGTCGAGCTTGAACAGCACGTCACCCGCGGCACGCCGATCGCGTCTCTGCCCGCGGGCGAGACCGCCAAAACCCCGATCCTGCACTACGAGCTTCTGATCGACGGCATTCCGTACAATCCGCTGTATTATCTGTAATACTCTTTCTTTGCAGCAAAATGCGGCTTTCAATCGTTTTCATAGTAAAGAACGGTATTGGAACCGAAAAGGAGGAGAACCGAAATGTATTGCGAACACTGTGGAGCGGCTTTGAATGAGGCCTCACATTTCTGTGCCAACTGCGGCGCGCCGATTGCCGTATCGGTAAAACCCGCTGTCCCTATTGAGAATCCAAAAACCGCCGCAATGCGCACGCCGATCCTGGTCTTCGGTATTCTGGGACTTGCCTTTGCCTGGCCGTATTTTTTCTTATGGATCCCGGGATTTATCTTTTCAATCATAGCGATCTGCAAAATCGGAAAGTATCGCGCCGCGGGCGGTCAGCTCACCGGCAAGGCGAAGGCGGGCAACATTTTGGCAACGATCGGTCTGGTTTTTAACAGTCTTTGGCTGTCGCTGATCGTCGCAGCAGGCATCGCATACGGGGTGTATGCGCTCATTCGGCATTTCGCGTAATGTTGTTCAAAGCATCAAAAGCCTCCCGCACGGGAGGCTTTTTACATCCCGAAAAGGCTGTTGAGAATGGTATCAGAAGCCGCGTTTTCGCCCCGAGGCTATACTAAGTGCGAAGGGGTGAAAACGACGGCTAATTTGCGGCGAACGTATAATACTGTAAGCGATTGGTAGCGCAGCGAAGGCGTTGTAAGGGCGCTTGCAACCGAGCAGCCGCAGCAAGCGAGATCGCTTACAGAAAGGAGCCGCAGCAAAGAGGGTGAGCGACGACGCATTTCGGAAGCCAAGTATACCTTCCGAAAAACAAAGGCGTCGTCGCGAGCGATTCGATGCTCGCGGCGACGCGCAAACGGTCTGATGCCGTTATCGACAGCCTCACATTTCGAGGTTCGCGGCGGTGCGCGGGAAGGGCAGTACGTCGCGGATGTTCTGCATGCCGGTGAGGTACATCACCATGCGCTCGAAGCCGAGCCCGAAGCCCGCGTGCTTGACGCCGCCGTACTTCCGGAGATCGAGGAACCACTGGTACTCGCTCATGTCCATGCCGAGCTCCTTGCAGCGCGCGTCGAGCACGTCGTAGCGCTCCTCGCGCTGGCTGCCGCCGACGATCTCGCCGACGCCCGGAACCAAAAGGTCCGCCGCCGCGACGGTCTTGCCGTCGTCGTTTAGACGCATATAGAACGACTTGATGTCCTTCGGATAGTCGGTGAGGAACACCGGTTTTCCGAACACCTTTTCGGTGAGATAGCGCTCGTGCTCGGACTGGAGATCGACGCCCCACTCGACCGGATATTCAAACGGCTCTCCGCTGTTTTTGAGGATCTCGATCGCCTCGGTATAGGAAAGCCTTCGAAACTCGTTGTTGAGCACGTTGTGCAGCCGTTCGAAGAGCCCGTGATCGATGAACTTGTTGAAAAACTCCATCTCTTCAGGGCAGCGGTCCAGAACCGTCTGAATGATGTATTTCACCATCGCTTCCGCCACGTCCATATCGCCCTCGAGATCGCAGAACGCCATCTCCGGCTCGATCATCCAGAACTCGCTCGCGTGCCGCGCGGTGAAGCTGTACTCGGCGCGGAACGTCGGTCCGAACGTGTAGATGTCGCGAAACGCCAAAGCAAACGCTTCGCCGTAGAGCTGTCCGGAACCACTTAGATGCACCGGCTTTTTGAAGAAGTCCTGCGAATAGTCGACCCTGCCGTTTTCGGTGCGGGGAAGGTTCTCAAGGTCGAGCGTGGTGACCTGGAACATCTCGCCGCGGCCCTCGCAGTCGGCGTTGGTCAGGATCGGCGTATGCACGTAGACGAACCCGCGCTCCTGGAAGAACTCGTGGATCGCCGCCGCGACGACCGAGCGCACGCGAAACGTCGCAAGGAACGTATTCGTGCGCGGACGCAGCGTCTGCATGGTGCGCAGGTATTCGAGCGTATGCCGTTTTTTCTGCATCGGATAATCCGGCGGGCACTCACCCTCGATCGTGATCGCGTTTGCGTGGATCTCAAACGGCTGTTGAGCATCCGGCGTCAGAACAAGCTCGCCGTCCACGACGATCGCGCAGCCGGTGGTCAGGCCCTTGCCGAGCCTGCGCTCGTCGTTTGCGTACACGATCTGTACCGGACGGAACGACGTGCCGTCGTTCAGCTCGATAAACCCGAACGTCTTGCTCTCGCGCACCGTGCGAACCCATCCGCAGACGGTGATCGCGCCGACGAACGTTTCCGGCGCTTTCTGAATATCCTTGAGCTTCAAATATTGCATAAAACTTCCTCCTGTGGCGCTATCCCGCGGCTGTCGTATAAGGGGCCAGACCATTTGCGGCGAATGATTCAAAGAAAAAGAACCCTGGCAGGTCGAAAAGGCCTCGCCTTTTCTTTGATATATTTCGCCGCAAATTATCCGCGTTTTCGCTCGTCGCATACGATAGTATAGCTCCTCGCGAAGAACGCGAATTCTGCCTCCCTTCTCAACAGCCTGTTCAGCAAGTCAAGCGGTTTTGAAAAGCTGAAAGAATTATAACATATTTTTCACGTTTTGCAATGGTATTTCCGTGTGAAATCCGTTATAATAAGGATATGGACTATCTGTATTATTTTCTGGCGATCGCCATATTCGTGCTGTCGCTGATCGCGCAGACGCACGTGATGAGCGTTTTTCGCAAATATGCGCAGGTGCGCACCGCGCGCGGGATTCCCGCAAGCCAGCTTGCGTACGAACTGCTGCAAAAGAACGGTCTGTACCTGCCGATTCAGCGTGTCGGCGGCGAGCTGACCGATCACTACGATCCGAAGCAGGAGATCGTGGGTCTCTCCGAGGTCGTGTATGATTCGGACTCGGTGTCGGCCGTCGCGGTCGCGGCGCACGAGATCGGACACGTTCTGCAGCACAACGAGGACTACGCGCCGATGCGGTTCCGCAACCTGATCCTGCCGGTCGCAAACATCGGCTGCCGGATCGGACCGTTCCTGGTCCTCGGCGGACTGCTGCTGTCGCTGCTCACGACCTGGGCGGGCAATTACGGCTACTATATCGCAATGTTCGGCGTCGTGCTGTACGGCGTGATGCTGCTGTTCCAGCTCATCACGCTGCCGGTCGAGTTCAACGCCTCGCGCCGCGGGCTCGACATGCTCACCGAAGGCGGTTATGTGACCGACGCGGAACTGCCCGGCGCGAAGAAGATGCTGCGCGCCGCCGCCATGACCTACGTGCTCGCCGCGCTCGGCTCACTCGTGACCCTGTTCCGCCTGTTCACCATCGCGCAAAGCTCGCGAAGGAGCAGATAAGTTTTCATACAAAAAGCGGATGCCGCGCGGCATCCGCTTTTTTCATGTTGATGTTACGCTTTCGGTCCGGCTTCTTTAATTTCGATCGGCATATCCGGATACTTCTCGGTGAAGTTCTTTGCGAACATGCCGGCGAGCTTCTTCGCCTGCGCGTCGTACGCCGCCTTGTCCGCCCAGAGGTTTCTCGGATTCATGATCTCCTGCGGCACGTCCGCGCCCGGCACGAACGCGGGCACGTCGAGGTTGAACACGTCGTTGTGCGTAAACGGCACGTTCTCCTTTGCGTACGCGTCGTTCAATGCGGCGGTGATCATCGCGCGGGTGTAGCGCAGCTTCATGCGCGGGTTCTTGCTGCCGTCCGGATTGACCGCGGGGCCCGAGACCCAGCCGGTGTTGACGAGATAGACCTTGGTGTTGTATTTCTCAATGCGCTCGCCGAGCATGTTGGCGTAGACCTCGGCTTTCAGCGGCATGAACGGCTCGCCGAACAGCGTCGAGAACGTCGGGACCGGCTCGTTGATGCCGATCTCGGTACCGGCGACCTTCGAGGTGAAGCCGGTGACGAACTGATACATCGCAGCGTTCTTATCGAGCCGCGAGATCGGCGGAAGCACGCCGAACGAGTCGCACGTCAAAAAGATCACGACCTTCGGGATGCCGCCGACGCCGGGCACCGCCGCGTTCGGGATGTACTCGACCGGATAGCCGACGCGGCTGTTGACCGCAAGCGACGGATCACTGTAATCCGGCTCGCGTTTGTCGTTGATCACGACGTTTTCAACCAGCGCGCCGAAGCGGATCGCATGATAGATCTCCGGCTGCTCCTCCTCGACGAGGTCGATGCACTTTGCGTAGCAGCCGCCTTCCATATTGAAGATGCCCTCGTCGTCCCAGCCGTGCTCGTCGTCGCCGATCAGCATGCGGTTCGGGTCGGCGGACAGCGTCGTTTTGCCGGTGCCGCTCAGTCCGAAGAAGACCGCGGTCTCCTTCGTTTCGGGATCCATGTTCGCCGAGCAGTGCATGGGCAGCGTGCCCTCCTGCGGCAGGATGAAGTTCATCGTGGAGAACACGGATTTCTTGATCTCGCCCGCGTACTGACTGCCCGCGATGATGATCGTGTGCGCCTCGTAGTCGATCATGATCGCCGCTTCGGAGCGCGTGCCGTCGATCGCGGGATCGCACTTGAACCCGGGCGTTGCGATGATCGTGTAGTCCGGCTCGCCGAACGATTCCAGCTCCTCCTCGGTCGGACGGACCAGAAGATCGCGAATGAACAGCGCCTCGCTCGCAAGCTCGCAGACCACGCGGAACTTCTTGGCGTATTTCTTGTCCGCACCGGCAAAGCCGTCGAACACGAACACTTCGCGTCCCTGGAGATAGGCGACCATCTTGGACTTGATGGCGTTGAACTTCTCACGCGTGGTGGGCACGTTCACGCTGCCCCAGGCGATCAGATCATGCACGCCTTCGCTGTCGACGATGAACTTGTCCTTTGCGCTGCGTCCGGTATACTTGCCGGTCTTGACCAGCAGCGCGCCGTTATTCATCAGCACGCCCTCTTTGCGTTCGAGTGCCTTTTCCACGAGTTCGGCGACCGTCAGATTGCGGTAGACCGCTTTCGCGCCGATGATGCCCAGAGATTGAAGATCGATGCTCATATCATTCGCTCCTTTGCTGATTCATTTGGGGAACGGAACGGCGTTCCCATTCCTCCCCATCTTACGTTCAGTATACTGCAGCCCGCGCGCGATTGCAAGCAAAACGAATGCGAATGCTGTCGCACGGCGGCTTTAAAGGAACTTATGCTGGTAAACTTCAAAACTCTATGCTATAATGGTATCATGAAGAAGTTTTGGTGTCTGCTGCTGATCGCGCTTCTGCTCGGCTGTGCGCCGGAAGCGTCCGCCCCGGTGATCCACACAACCGCGTCGCCGGCGCCGGTAAAAACCGCCGCGCCGACCCCGGTTCCGACCGAACCGCCGACGCCCGAGCCCACCGCAACGCCCGCGCCCACGCTCTCGCCGGAGGAACGGCTGTATCAATACGTCGATACGCTTCCCGTCGAGGAAAAGATCGGTCAGCTTTGCATGTTCGGTTTTGCGGGCACCGAAACGATCAGCACGGAGTTTAAAAAGATTCTCAAGGAATACCGCATCGGCAGCGTGATCCTGTACGGACAGAACATGGTGCGCTCGAACCCGGACGGCGGGTTTTCGCAGTGTCTGAAGCTGACCGACAGCGTGCGGGCCGCGAGCGACAGCGAGATTCCGCTTCTGATCAGCACGGACGTCGAAGGCGGTTCCGTGACGCGGTTTCACTGGCGCAAGTCGCTTCTGAGCGCGCGTTCGCTCGGCAAGAAGGACGATCCCGATCTCGCCGCGGAGCAGTTTTGCGCCATTGCCGAGGGACTTCTCGGCGCGGGGATCAACGTCGATCTCGCGCCGTGTCTGGACGTTTCGGTCGATCCGGACGGCAGTTTTCTGAAAAACCGGATCCTGTCCTCGGACGCGGATACGGCGGCGCGCATCGGCGCGGCGTGCATAGAAGGCCTGCACGAAGGCGGGTGTCTTTCGATCGTCAAGCATTTTCCGGGGCACGGCGCGACGAACACCGATTCGCATAAAGCGACGCCCGTGACGGAACGCACGCTTGACGAGCTGTACGGCTATGAGCTCGTTCCGTTTGCCGAGGCCGCCGGCACGGCGGACGGCGTGATGGTCGCGCATATCCTGTATCCGAACGTCGACGGCGCGCATATCGCAAGCCAGTCGCGCGTGTTCATTACGGAGATCCTCAGAGAACAGCTCGGCTTTCAGGGATTCGTCATGAGCGACGATTACCGCATGGCGGGGCTCAGAGATCAGATCTCGCCGAAGGACGGAGCGGTGCAGTTCATCCTCGCGGGCGGCGATCTCATTCTGTGCGGTGCGAACCACACCTATCAGAGACAGATCCTCTCCGGACTGTACGAAGCGGTTGAAGACGGAACGATCAGTCGTGAGCGGCTGAATGAAAGCGTATGCCGGATCCTGTCGGCAAAGATGCGGGCAACCGGATGGGATCCGCTTAAATCGGACGATTGAAAGGGGCAAACAATGGCAAAGATCGGATTTGACAACGACAAGTACGTTTCGATGCAGTCTCAGAAGATCTTAGAGCGCATCGGACAGTTCGGGGACAAGCTGTACCTGGAGTTCGGCGGCAAGCTGTTCGACGATTACCATGCGTCGCGCGTGCTGCCGGGCTTTGCGCCGGACAGCAAGATCCGCATGCTCGAGCAGCTTCGTGACAGCGCGGAGATCATCATCGCGATCCACGCGGGCGACATCGAGCAAAACAAAGTGCGCAACGACCTGGACATCGCATACGACCGTGAGGTGCTGCGGCTCATCGACGCGTTCCGCAAAAAAGAACTGCTGGTCTCGGGCGTCGTGATCACGCGGTACAACAGCCAGCCGGCGGTCGACGCGTTTGCCGACAAGCTCCGTCGACTCGGCGTGCGCGTGTTTTTCCATTATCCGATCGCAGGCTACCCGCAAAACCCGGGTTTGATCTTAAGCCCCGATGGGTTCGGTAAAAACCAGTTTGTGGAGACGACGCGCCCGCTGGTGGTCGTCACCGCGCCGGGTCCCGGCAGCGGCAAGCTTGCCGTGTGTCTTTCGCAGGTCTATCAGGAATACGCGCGCGGCGTGCGCGCGGGCTACGCGAAGTTTGAGACCTTCCCGATCTGGAACCTGCCGGTCACGCATCCGGTCAACCTCGCGTATGAAGCGGCGACAACCGATCTCGACGACGTGAACATGATCGACCCGTTCCATCTCGAAGCGTACGGCAAGACGACGACGAACTACAATCGCGACGTGGAGTCCTTCCCGGTGCTGAACGCCATGTTCGAACACATCTACGGCACGTCTCCGTATCATTCCCCGACGGATATGGGCGTCAATATGGCGGGATTCTGCATCACCGACGACGAGGCGGTGCGCAAGGCGGCCTGTCAGGAGATCATTCGCCGCTATTATCAGGCGGAATGCGCCTGCAAGCGCGGACTGATCGACCGCGGGCAGGTCGACAAAGCGGAATACCTGATGACCCGCGCGGGCGTGACGATCGCCGACCGTCCGGTCGTGGCGGCGGCGCTTGCGCGCGATCATGAGACCGGCGGAGCCGCCATGGCGATCGAACTGCCCGACGGCAGCATGGTCACCGGCAAGAACGGCACCATGATGGGCGCGGCGGCAGGCGCGCTGATGAACGCGATGAAGGCGCTCGCCGGCATCCAGCCGGACCTGGAGATCATCGCGCCGATCGTGCTCGAGCCGATCCGCGAACTGAAAACCGGGCACTTCGGCAGCGAAAACCCGCGCCTGCACAGCGACGAGCTTTTATACGCGCTCAGCATCTGCGCGACCATGAACCCGACGGCGGCGCGCGCCATGAAGGTGCTCGGCCGGACAAAGGGTCTCGAAGCGCACTCGACCGTCATGCTCTCGCGCGTCGACCTCGAGGTCTATCGCAGGCTCGGCATCAACCTGACCTGCGAACCGATGCGCAAGACCAACCGTCTGTTTGAAAAGAACTGACCCATGAAACGCATTTTCCCGATCTGCATCCTGATACTGACACTGCTGCTCGGCTGCACGGGCGTTCCCGCACAGAACGCAAGTCCCGCGCCCGCTGCGGCGCAGGACCCGACGCAGGAGGTCGTCTTCGTTCCGGTCGACGCGGCAGAGCCGTCGCCCGTTCCGACGCCCGTTGCGACGCCGGAACCCACCGCAACGCCCGCGCCCAGCGAACCGCCGACGCCGGAACCCACCGCGACGCCCGATCCGTTCGTGCCGGAAGCGGTTCCGGAGCGGTACCGCCTGCGCAAAGGCTTTTCCGCGGCGGAACCGGACGGCGTCGTACAGCGCGACGCGGACGGCGCATACTTCGCCTACGGTTCAACGGGCGGCACGGAGATGTGCTTCTATCCGTGTGACGAGACCGGCGCGGTCGCGCCGGGCGAAGCGCCCGCCGACGTCGTGTGCCTGGTTCCGGTCTACGCGCCGACAGACACGCCGAAAAAGGACGGCGTTTTGAAGCTTGCGGTGTATATCCCGACGCAGAGCGTGGTCGCGTTCCGCTCCGAAAACGGCGAGTGGCTCGAGGAGCGCGTAATGATCTGTTCGACCGGACGCAAAAAGAACATGACGCCGCGTGGATCGTTTCGAATCTACGAGACCTACGAGTTCAAGCGACTCGGTTCGAAAGGCAATTACTGCTGCGGACTGTACGCGTGCCGGTTCAAGGGCGCGTACCTGTTCCACTCGGTGCCGATCAGCTACGACGCATTGAACGACGTCGAGCTCGGTCACCGCATGATGTTCATGCACAAGTATGAAGATCTGGGCCGCGGCGCGTCCGACGGCTGCGTGCGTCTGACCGTTGCGGACGCGAAGTGGGTCTACGACAACAGCCAGGGTCACGACACCCTGGTGTGGATCACCGACAGGGAAGGTCCGACGCCGCCCGCCGCGCCGGCGGTCAGGTGGGAAGCGCCGTACACCGACGAAAACGGCTTCGGCTGGGACCCGACCGATCCGCATCCGGACAACCCGTACCGTCTGATCGGCGCGGAACCGTAATACTGCAAGTATCAAAAAGGAAGGAGCATGCTATGGAACGATTCGAGGGACTTTTACACGGCAAGTTCGGCTTCGGCTGCATGCGCATGCAGCGCAACGAAGCGGGCGAAGTCGACATGGACAACTTCCGCGCGATGGTGGACTGCTACCTGAACGCCGGATTCAATTACTTCGACACGGCGCACGTCTACTATGACGGCAAAAGCGAGCTTGCGCTCAAGGAAGGGCTCACCTCGCGGTATCCGCGCGAGCGGTTCGTGCTCACGAACAAGCTGACCGCAAGCTGCTTCGAGACCGAAGCGGACATCCTGCCGTTCTTTGAGATGCAGCTTGACGCGTGCGGCGTTTCCTACTTCGATTTCTATCTGTGCCACGCGATGTGCGAGGAGTACTATGAGAAGTTTCAGAAAACCAACGCGTTCGAGATCGTAAAGCGTCTGAAAGCCGAGGGCAAAATCCGTCACATCGGCATGTCGTTCCACGATCAGCCGGCGGTTTTGGACCGCATCCTCTCGGAACACCCGGAGATCGAGATCGTACAGATCCAGTACAACTACCTCGACCTCGACGATCCGAACGTCCAGTCGGCCGCCTGCCTTGAGGTCTGCAAAAAGCACGACAAACCCGTCATCGTCATGGAGCCGATCAAAGGCGGCAACCTGGTGTTTTTGCCCGACGCGGCGCTCTCCTTGCTGTCCGGACTTCAAGACGGTTCGCCCGCGTCGCTCGCGCTGCGGTTCGCCGCCGAGCCGGATCAGGTTGTGATGGTGCTGTCCGGCGTGACCACGCTCGAACAGATGCAGGAGAACGCCGCCATGATGCAGGACCTGCGCCCGCTCGACGAGAACGCGCATGCCGCGCTCGACAAGGTCCGCGGGATCATGCATTCGCTGCATCTGATCGAATGCACCGCCTGCCGCTACTGCACCGACGGCTGTCCGATGCAGATCAATATCCCGGGCGTCTTCCGCTGCATGAACGAAGCAATCAAGTTCCCCGCGCGTCCGAAAAACCGCTACGCGTTCGTCACCGAAAAGGGCGGCAAAGCGTCGGACTGCATCGAGTGCGGCGCGTGCGAGGAGGTCTGTCCGCAGCATCTTCCGATCCGCGATTTGCTGAAACAGGCGGTCGAAACATTCGAATAAGCTCTATAAACGAAACAAGCGCCCGACCGGGCGCTTTGTTTATTTGCGTTTTCGGACCGAAACGGCGATCAGAATCACGCCGAGCAGCACCAGCGCTTCGCAGAGAATCAGCGAGACCGGCACGCCGAGATACCGGATCGAAAGCCCGCCGAACAGCATGCTGACAACGCCGGACAGCAGCGTTGCTTCGGTCAGAAGCATCTGTCCCTTGACCTGATCGGACGACTGTACGCTGTCGTTCGCAAAATACGCGGCGGCGGGCACGAAGATCGCGTAGCACAGCATCTGCATCGCGGAGGAAAGGTAGACCGCCCACGCGCCGAGCGGCAGATACGCGGCGGCGAGCATCAGCCCTGTTTTAAGCAGAAAGATCGATGCGGAAACGACCAGCAGCACGCGATCGGACACTCGCGTGCGGATGCGCGAGTACGCCATCATCGCGGGAAACTCGACCAGCGCCGCCACGGCGAGCATGACGCTCATATTGCCGCCGGTCACGCCGGTGATGCTCGCAAGGTACGCGTTTAAGAAATTGTGCGGAATGAACAGTACGAAATTGCCGAGACAGAACAGCAGAAACGCCGGATAGCGGCGGATCACGCCGAGAAGGCTCGTTCCGCCGGTTTTTAAAACGCCGCCGGTGCGATGCGGCGCAAACCACAGCGCCATACAAAACAGCCCGGCGTTCGCCGCGACGTACGGAACGAGCATCCAAACGCGTCCGTGCGCGGCGAGCGCGCCCAGAAGAAGCGAGGCGAGCGCGTACGCCACGCTGCCCGCGCCGCGCGCGAGGGAGAAATCGATCGCTTCGCCGCGGTTGGCGTAATGGAACCCGACCGCGTTGACAAGCGGCTGGATCGCGAGCGTCACGCTTGACAACGCGCCGAACAGCACCGCAAGCACCGCGAGCGCGCAGTCGCCGAACAGCAGCGGCGCAGCAATGCCGCACGACAGCAGCGCGCCGAACGCGATCGCCGTGCGCAGCGTCACGGTCCGTTCCCGATCCGCGGCGGCGGCGAGCACGGGCTGCAGCACCATCGCAAAACCGTAGGCGATCGCAACGATCAGGCCCACGGCGTCCGTTTCGAATCCGAAGGCTTTCAAAAACCGCTCCGCATACGAATACACAAGACACGCGCCGATCCAGTACAGGCTTTGTAAAACGGAAAAAAGCAGCGTTCGACGTTTCATGCGTTTATAGTATCGTAAATGATGAAAAAAAACAATCCTTCGAGTATGAATTGGTTTTCTCATGTCCATACTACGACCGAGGTGATGAAAGAATGGAAGAACCGATGAACGAAATGGACGAACGCATGGATCGATTCCGCTTATTTTTCCGCAACAACGGCTTTTACGTCGTACTGGTGCTGTGCCTTTTAGTGGTGGGCGTCGCGATCGCGCTGCTGGCATGGCCGAAACAAACCGATATGACCGCCGAAGCGCCGACCGACGACGCGCCGATCGTGATCGTCGGACAGTCGAACGACGAGCGGCTCAACGAAGCGCTGAGCGCGCCGACCGCCGTGCCGGTTCCCCCGACGCCGATCCCGAAGCCGTCTGTGCTTCCGACGCCGTCCCCTGTTTTGGCAACGCCCGAACCCACCGCAAAGCACGCGAGCACGTCCGAAAAAGCCGCGCCGCCCGTGCAGGGCGAAGTGATCTTCGGATACGCGGTCGATAAACTGCTGTACTCGGTGACGCTCGATCAGTGGACGACGCACGACGCGGTCGATATCGCGGCGGACGCGGGCACGGAGGTCAAGTGCGCGTTCTCCGGCACGGTCGAACGTGTCGGCAAAGACGATGCGCTGGGTTACACGGTCGTTGTGCAGCACGCGAACGGCAGAAGCACACTGTACGGCAATCTTGCCGAGAACGTGCGCGTACATCCGGGCGATAAGGTCAGCGCGGGCGACGTGCTGGGCACGGTCGGCACAAGCGCGATCTCGGAGTGCGCGTTGAAACCGCACCTGCACTTTGCGGTCTATGTGGACGGCACGCCCAAGGATCCCGCCAAATACGTAAGGCTTGGATAATCCTTCAAAATGACAACGCCGTTGTCCATTCACGGCGTCAGCCAATTCATGCGGCAGCGCCGCATTTCATGCAAAAGATGCTCGGAAGTATGATTTCCGAGCATCCTTTGCTGATTCATTTTTATTCTGCGTCGCCGTCGTCCGCGTTGTCTCCGTCCGCGTTGTCTCCGTCCGCGTCGTTGTCCGCGTCATTGTCATTTCCTTCCGCGCGGTCGTCCTCCGGCGCTTTCGGCGCGTCGTTGACCGAAGGATCCTCCGGCGCTTCGTTCGGCTCGGGAACGGTCAGCTCGTCCTCGCGGAACTCTTTCCACGGTTCGGGACGCGGACGCTTTTTTGCGGTTATGAGGATCACGACGCCCGCGATCAAAATCGCAAAGCTGATCCACTGCGAGGTGGAGAACGGTCCGAAGATGCCGCGCTCGGCGTCGCCGCGGAAGCTCTCGATGACAAACCGCCAGATCGCGTACAGCACCAGATACCATCCGGTGACCGTACCGAGCTTCTTTTCCTTTCGAAGGATCAGAATCAGCACGACGCACAGCAGAATCAGAAAGATCGCTTCCATCAGCGGCACAGGGAGATGCTGATGTCCGTCGGCATAGGTGAACGCGCACGCGCCGTTATAGGTCGCCGCGCCGAACAGCACCGGCTCGCCCGGCTCCACGCCCGCGCAGCAGCCGACCAGCAGGCATCCAATGCGCCCGAACGCATGCGCGACGCAGAAGCACGGCGCCATCAGATCGGTGAACTCGAAGAAGCTGTGTTTCTTTCTGCGGCTGACGATGAAAATGCCGGCGATGCCGCCGATCAGCCCGCCGTAAAAGACCATGCCCTCGGTGAGCAGCGAGAGGATGCGTCCCTCCTTGATCGCGGAGAGGAATTCGTTCGGCGTCACGATCCAATAGAGGATCTTCATGCCGACAAAGCCCAAAAGAACCGCCCAGATAATCGCGTCGACCGTTTCGCCGTTCCAGTCGAGCGAGGACTGTTTGCGCAAGAGCCAGCTTAAGAAAACGGCAATGATCGCGCCGACGAGGATGCACAGACCCATCGCCGGAACGCCGAAGCTGCCGATATGAAACAAATACGGACCGATCATACTTGTATCTCCTTTCGTTTGGGACAGTGTATCATATCCGCCCGCGCTTGTCAAAA
>CAJOKM010000031.1 GCA_905235205.1 uncultured Clostridia bacterium
GCGAAGCGCGTCGTGCTTGCGCGGGAACTGACCGTTGAACAGATCAAATCGCTGCGCGCCCGCGTTCCGGACGGGCTCGAGCTCGAAGCGTTCGTGCACGGCGCGATGTGCATGGCGTATTCGGGACGCTGTCTCTTATCCGCCGCGATCCTCGGCAGAAGCGGCAATCGCGGCGACTGCGCCCAGCCGTGCCGCTGGTCGTACGCGCTCGTCGAAGAAACGCGGCCCGAACAGAGCTTCCCGATCGTGCAGGAGGGCGATTCGGGCTATATCCTCTCCTCGCGCGATCTCAACTGCGTCGAACTGCTCGACGAGCTTAAGGACGCAGGCGTCCTGTCGTTCAAGATCGAAGGCCGCATGAAGACCGAATACTACGTCGCCGTCGTGACCAACGCCTACCGGCGCGTGCTCGACGGCACCATGACCGTCGAGGAGGCGAAGCGCGAGCTCGACACCGTGTCGCACCGCCCGTACACGACAGGATTCTATCACGGCGAGCTCCCCCGCGATCACTCCAACGCCGGCGCGTACACGCAGACGCGGCGGTTTATCGGAACCGTGCTGTCCTGTGAGGGCGGCGTCGCCGTGATCGAACAGCGCAACCGCTTCGAAGCCGGCGACGCGCTGGAGGTCGTCTCCCCGGTTCTCCGGAACGCCGTCCTGCATGCCGATTCGATCACCGATGAGACCGGCGCGCCCGTTGCGGTCGCAAACCGCGTCAAGCAGGTCCTGCGCGTCAAAACCGATCTGCCGCTTCAGCCGGGCGATCTGCTGCGCGGTAAATGAGCTGTCGTAGAAGGGGTCAGACCGTTTGCGGCGGAAATAGTACATCAGAATACCTGCCGGTGGAAAAGGCGAAAACGCCTTTTCTTTTTATATTTTGCCGCAAACTATCCGTGTTTTCGCTCGGTCGCATACTGTAGTATAGCTCCGTCGCGAAGAACGCGAATTCTGCCTCCCTTCCCGGCAGCTCCCGCAGCTTGTCAAAAAGTTTTTGACAAGCTGCGACCCGTCGACTGCCGAGCGGCAGACTTGCACAATTTTGAACGATATGATATACTATCTCCGGAATCATCCAAAGGAGGGACATTCATCATGAAAAATCGCACCAAACTTTTGACGCTGGCGCTCGTCGCCGTTCTGCTGCTTACGTCGGTCGTCGCGTGCGGCAGCAAGAAGGAAGCCGTCACGCCAGAAGCGTTCAAGACCGCAGCCGAAGCAGCGGGCATGACCGTCGAAGACGCGTCCGACATCTATACCGACTCCATCTTCACCGGCGCGCTGCTCGCGACGCATCCGGACGGCTGGAAGGTCGTGTACCTGTCCATCGACACCGCCGAGAACGCGCACAAGTACTTCGACACCATGAAGACGTTCGTCGAAGGCAAGAAGACCGGCGCGGGCTCCTCGCAGACCACCGTGCGCGACACCTGGGCGTCCTATTCCCAGACCAACGGCGGCGAGTTCGCCTACGTCGGGCAGATCGACGCGTCGATGATCTACGTCGAACCGGTCTACGCCGACTCCTATAAGGACGCGATCCAGGCGTTCATCAAGACGATCGGCTATTGATTCCGAACGCAAAAAGGCTCTCCTCGGAGGGCCTTTTTTTGCGGCGCGCCGAATGCCGGGCATGCTTTTTTCCGGTTTCGCTGCCGGAAGAGTCGCCCCGCCGCGGACGGCAGTTTGCGGCTTTTTTTCAAACGAATTGTGAAAATGCGGGGAATCGATCGTTTTCAACGGTTTTTCGTGCTATACTGTTTCAAAACGGAGGAATGGAAATGAGAAAACGATTGCTTTGCGGCGTTCTCGCCATACTGTCGGCTTGCTCCGTGTTCGGCTGCGGGGCGGCAACGGCGGCGCAGATTTCGGAAAGCCGCGCGATCGGCTATGAAAGCCGCCTGTTCGACAGCAGCTTCGTGCACGCGATCGAGGTATCGATCGACGACGCCGACTGGGAGGACCTCAAGGAAAACCCGCTGGACAAGACCAAATACCTCGCGGACGTCACGATCGACGGCGAGACGGTCAAAGGCGTCTCCTTCTCGACAAAAGGGAACACCTCCCTCTCGTTTGTCGCGTCCGATCCCGAGAGCGACCGGTACAGCTTCAAGCTCAATTTCGGCAAGTTCGTTGAGAATCAGACCTATCACGGGCTCGACAAGCTCAACCTGAACAATCTGTACGCCGACGCGACGTATCTGAAAGATTATCTCTGCTACCGCCTGTTCGAACAATCCGGTGTCGCCGCGCCTCTGACCAGTTACGTCTGGCTCACCGTCAACGGTGCGCCGCACGGTCTGTATCTCGCGATCGAGGAGATCGGCGAGAGCTATCTGAACCGCACCCGAGGCGGCGCGGGCGTTCTGTATAAGCCGGAGACCGAACAGCTCGACAACGCAAAATCCGCATCGAACGCCGGCAACCCGACGGACCGCGACGCACAGAGTGGTTTTACGCCGCCGGACGGAATGCAGGGAGGCCCGGGCAGGCCCGACGCCGGTTCGAACGGCGCGGATCTCGTTTACTCAGAAGACGATTTGAGCAGCTATTCGGACATCTTTGACAACGCCAAAACCGCGGTAACCGACGCAGACAAACAGCGCGTAATCGCCGCGTTGAAGGCACTGTCCGAACAGTCGGGTCTTTCGGACGTGCTTGACACCGATGAAATCATCCGCTATTTCGCCGCGCACAACTTCGTGCTGAACTATGACAGCTATACCGGCAATATGCTGCACAACTATTATCTCTATGAAAACGACGGGAAGCTTGCCATGCTGCCCTGGGACTATAACCTCGCGTTCGGCGCGTTCGGCGGCGCGTCCGACGTGACCGGGCTGCTGAATACCGGGATCGACACGCCTCTGTCCGGCGCGTCGGAAGACGCCCGTCCGATGTGGGCGTGGATCGTCAAAGACGACGCGTACCGTTCCTCCTATCACGCCGTATTCGACGAACTGTTGACGGCATATTTTGATTCGGGCGTCTTTTCGCGCGAGGTCGATGCGCTGTACGAGCTGCTTCTGCCGTATGTGGAAGCCGACCCGACAGCGTTCTACACCGTCGAGCAGTACAAAACGGCGGTCACGTCGCTGAAACGGTTCTGCCTTCTGCGCGCAGAGAGCGTCCGCAGACAGCTGGACGGTTCGCTCAGCACAGACACCGAAGCGCAGGACGCCGCGCAGCGGATCGACGCCTCCGACCTGGATCTCTCCGCAATGGGCTCACACGGCGGCGCTCAAAGGCCGCAGCCGTGACCTTGTTTCCGAAATGAAAAACGACCCCGCAGAGGGGCGTTTTTTGCGTCGAGCGCCGTGCCGCCGGCGCGGGTTCGGGATTCTTCTCCATGTGCGATGAAGCGTTCCGTCGTGCGCGGCTATTTTTCCGGCGCGAACGGCTCGGTCACCGTGAAGACAAAGTCCATGCCCTGCACGTCGACTTCCGTGAGGACGTCCGCGTACACGCGGTTTTCGCCCGGAAACAGTTTCAGCGGTCCCGCCGCTGTCTTTAGATCGCCGTAGCCGTAGAGCATGCCGCTCTCGTCATAGAACGAGATGCGAAGTCCCCCCGTCAGCACGCCCGAAAAGCTGTTCGTGATCGTCGCGTCCAGCAGCGTCGCATCGTTCTGCTCGTAAACGCGCAGGTTCGATACGGACAGGTAATATTCATAATAATGCGTCTGCGCGTTCAGAACCGGCAGTCCGTTCTCGTCCATCGTAAACCCTTCCCCCTCGATCGGCGCAAGCTCCAGCGGCTCGGGCGCAGGAGACGGCGTCGGCGTTTCGGCCGCAGCCGGCGTCGGCGTTTGCTCGGGCAGATAGATCAGATGCGCTTCCTGCGAGGCGCAGCCAAAGACCGTGCACAGCAAAAGAAGCAGAATCAAAAGCCGCTTCATGGTTTTGGGCGCTCCTCCGTTTCTTCGGGGTCGGGATCATGCTCCCGTCTCAATCAGTATAGCGCATGTTGTTCAAAATGAAAAGAGCCTTGCAAAATTGTTCACGATTGGAGTCAGCGGGGCACTCTTTCGTCACACCCGTAGGCGATCGGCAGCGCAGCGGAAACGTTTTGAGGAATCGGACCATTCCGTTCCTGCTGCTTGATTTATATTTTGATGAAGACTATACTGTATTCAAAGAACCGTTTTGCTGCAGAGTCAACCGCAGTTGTGCTCAATCAAATGTTATTCGAAAGGAGCGATGAATCGTGAGAAGATTTGCAGCGATTATTTTTGCTGTCATGACGGCAGTCTTTTCCATCGCGTTACTGGGATGCGATCCAAGAGGCGATTTGACCGAGAAGGAAACGCTGCGCCTTTATGATGAGTTTGACGAACTGATCCAATCCGGTGAAATTTGGGAGTATAACGCCGATCCGTGGCTGAGCAGCGGATGGAGTTCCGAAGCAGAGAAACAGACAAGTCTTATGTTCATAAAGGCAGCCGTTGAAAGGGCCTTTCGTTCCGAAACCGAAAAGGAAATATACGGAACGTGGTTCAGCAGTAAGAGTTATTGCAAAACCGTACATATTGAAATGGACGGACCTATCCGTCAGGGAGACGATCGAGAAGGGATCCGCACGCTGGTTTCGGCAACAAAGTATAAGAACGGCAGATTGCTGATAGCTGTGCAGGACATTGAACCCGACAGTGACACATGGGATCCTATTATTACAGTGGAATTCAACGCGAATTAGTACAAAACGGGCGCCTTAAATAAGGTTCGCGCCAAGGACGGATTTCGATGAAAAACGCACTTGCTTTCGTAAGTGCGTTTTTCTGGTGGGGATGTAGGGGCTCGAACCCTAGACCTCTGCGATGTGAACACAGCGCTCTGACCAACTGAGCTACATCCCCGTGCCCGATTATTCTACAATAAGCAGGCGGCAATGTCAAGAGCGTTTTTTCTTCAGAAGCGCACGCCGACGCGACGGTTTTTTCGGATGCGGCTTCAGAGAAGCCGCCGCGGTCAAGTCCCTTCCTTTCCAAAACCAAAGGATGACCGTCCGCAAGGGACGGTCATCCTTTTGGTGCGGCAGATGGGACTTGAACCCATACGCCTGCGCACACGCACCTCAAACGTGCCTGTCTGCCAATTCCAGCACTGCCGCGCACCGTGTTATTGTTATTATACGATGCCGTTTTCAAATTGTCAACCGTTTTTTCGGAATCATTTCGGATCGCACAAATCTTTCGCTTGTTTCCGCCGCGCCGGCATGCTACAATGTACCTATGCAGCGCACAGAGATCGTACATCCCATACCGCCGTTTTGGAGACCCGATTCCGAGATCCTCATTCTCGGCAGCTTCCCCTCGGTCAAATCCCGGGAACAGCGCTTCTTTTACGGGCATCCGCAAAACCGGTTCTGGCGCGTGCTCGCCGCGGTCTTTGACGATGAGACGCCCCGGACGATCCCCGAAAAGACCGCGTTCCTGGAACGGCACCGCGTCGCGCTCTGGGACAGCATCGCCCGCTGCACCATCGAGGGCAGCGCCGACAGCTCGATCCGCGACGTCGTCCCCAACGACCTCTCCGTGATCCTCGATCACGCGCCGATCCGCGCGATCTTCTGTAACGGAAGAACCTCGCTCGACTGCTTTAACCGCTATATCCGTCCCGTCCTCTCCCGCGACGCGATCCCGCTTCCGTCCACTTCGCCCGCCAACGCCGCGCGCTCGCTTATACAGCTTACCGACGCGTGGAAGGTGATCCGAAGCTGAACGCTGTCCTGTTCGACGCACTTCGGCTTGTTTCGGCATTATATATTAAAAATACCTTGAATCTTTTCAAATCCATGGTATAATATAGTTCACTGTGTAACTGATTTTGAAAGGACCTCATTATGGTTGTCACCATCGTTTGCGACGTGCTCGGACGCGCCAACAACGGCACGACGATTGCGGCGCTCAACCTCATCGACGCACTGAAAAAACGCGGCCACACGGTACGCGTGGTATGCGGCGATCCCGAACGCAAGGGGCAGGACGGCTTTTACGTCGTTCCGAACCTCAATCTCGGGCCGCTGAACAATTATCTCAAAAAGAACGGCGTTTCGCTTGCGAAAGCGGACCGGCGGATCATCGAACAGGCGATCGACGGCGCAGACGTCGTGCATTTCATGATGCCGTTTTCGCTCGGCGCAAAGGCGGCGCGTCTTGCGCACAAGCGCGGCATTCCCGTGACCGCGGGCTTCCATTGCCAGGCGGAGAACTTCACGTCTCACGTTTTTATGAAGGATTTCGCCCCGGCGAACTACCTGTTCTACCGGTTCGTCTGGCTGAACTCGTACCGCTACTGCGCGCGCATCCACTACCCCACGCAGTTCATCCGCGACACGTTTGAAAAGGCGATCCGGCGACGCACGACCGGCGACGTCATCTCGAACGGCGTGAACAGCGCGTTCCGTCCCGTTCCCGTTTCGCGTCCGAAGGAGTACGCGGACCGGTTCGTCATTCATTTCACCGGGCGGCTCAGCAAGGAAAAGACGCATCGCGTGCTGATCGACGCGGTCAACCTCTCGAAGCATCGCGAGCGCATCCAGCTCGAGTTCGCGGGCGACGGTCCGCTGCGCGAAAAGCTTCAAAAGCGCGGACGGAAGCTTCCGAACCCGCCCAAGATCGGATTCTATTCGCGCGAGGAGCTTGTGAAAAAGCTCAATACCGCGGACCTCTATGTGCATCCCGCCGAGATCGAGATCGAAGCGATCGCGTGTCTTGAGGCGATCTCCTGCGGGCTCGTTCCCGTGATCGCGAACTCGAAGCGCAGCGCCACGCGCTACTTTGCGATCGACGGACGCAATCTGTTCAAAAACAAGAGCGCAAAGGAGCTTGCCGCTAAAATCGACTACTGGATCGAGCATCCCAAAGAGCGTGAAGAGATGCGCAGGCTGTACAGCGGTTTTGCGGAGCTTCACGAGTTTGAGAACTGCATGGACCGCATGGAGCAGATGATCGCGCAGGTAAAGCTCGCATACGGGTACCGCAGCGGGGAGAACCGTCATGCCGCGTAACGAACGGCCGCCCAAACGCGTCATCTATTACCGCGACGCCGCAAACGAGGACTACGCCGGCACGAACATCGACACCAAGGTCGTGACCGCCGACTTTCCCTTCGCGCCCAAAAGCCGCGTGTTCCGCTTCTTTGCCTGGATCGCGTACTACGTGATCGCGATTCCTCTTGTGCATCTTTGCTGCTTCGTGTTCTGCGGCTATCACGTCCGGAACAAAAAAGCCGTGCGCGCCTTAAAGCACACCGGCTATTTCCTCTACGCGAACCACACGCACTTTACCGACGCGTTCCTCTCCCCGATCACTGCGTTTCCGAAACGCGCGTTCGTCGTCGTCGGACCCGACACGGTCTCGATCAAAGGACTGCGCACGATCGTGCAGATGCTCGGCGCGATCCCGATCCCGCAGAGCGTGAAAGCGATGCGCCCGTATCTCGACGCGGTCGAACAGCGCATCAAAGAGGGCAACTGCGTCGGTGTCTTCCCGGAAGGACATATGTGGAACTACTGCACGTTCCTGCGTCCGTTCAAGGCCGGATCGTTCCGCTATCCCGTGGCATTAAACGTCCCCTACGTCGCCGTCGCCGTGACGTATCAGAAGCGCCGCATTCCGTTCTTGCGTTCGCCGCGGCGCACCGTGTTCGTGTCCGATCCGTTCTATCCGGACGCGTCGCTGCCGCAAAAGGAGGCGCAGCGCAGGCTCGAACGCGAGGTCGAAGCGTTCCTCAAAGAGAAGACGGAAACGTATTCGACGTACAGGTATTACGATTACCGGCAGATAAGCGACTGATCTCCCGCGTCCTTTGAAAGGACGCTTTTTTATTGCCTTTTCCCTGCGGGTTCGGTATAATGAAAGATACGGAGGAAGAAAGGCATGGGTACGAAACGGCCGTTCGGCACGACGTCCGATGGCAGGAACGCAACCGCATACACGATCGCAAACGGACGCGGGATCGAAGTGACCGTGCTCGATTACGGCGCGACGCTGCAATCGGTCGTGCTGCCGCACCGGGGCGGACGCGTCGACGTCGCGCTCGGCTACGACACGGTCGAGGCTTACGAACGAAACGACGGATACGTAGGCGCGACCATCGGGCGGTACGCAGGGCGTATTCCGGACGCTGTCCTGCATCTTTGCGGCAAGGACGTTCCGCTCACCGCGAACGAGGGCAAAACCCATCTGCACGGCGGCAAAACCGGGTTCGACAGGCGCGTATGGGAGACCGTGTCCCTTGACGAGAACGCCGTAACGTTTGCGCTTCTTTCGCCCGACGGCGAGGAGGGCTGTCCGGGCGCGCTCCGGACTGCTGTCACGTATACGCTCGAAGGCGATACGCTGTCGATCGTCTATCGCGGCGATGCGGACCGGGAAACCTGCTTTAATCCCACCAATCACGCGTACTGGAATCTGAACGGGCACGATTCGGGCGACGCGCGGGGGCACGTGCTCGAGCTTCCGGCGGACCGGTATGTTCCGGTGGGCGCCGACGGGATTCCGGTTGCGGGCGAAACGGACGTTTCCGGCACGCGGTTCGATTTCCGCGCGCCGCGCCCGATCAGGGGCGCGTATGACAACAGCTTTGTGTTAAGCGGCGGACCGATCCGGCTCTTCGGCGAGCTTGGGATCGGCATGGAGATACGGACCGACTGCAGGGCGGTGCAGGTTTACAACGCGCAGTACCTTCAAAAACGCGTCGGCAAGGGCGGCGCGATCTACCGTCCGTTTTGCGCGGCCTGTCTCGAAACGCAGGGGCGGCAGGCGCAGCGCGGCTTGCCGCTTTCGGAGGAAAACATCCTGACGCGTCCCGGCTTTTCGGGAACGCGCACAACCGGATTTCGGTTTTTATACGGGGAGGAATGAACATGGATTCGATTGAAACGATGCGGGCGTTCTTTTTACAGAAATACGGACGTCCCGCCGAGCGCGCGTTCTCGTCGTGCGGGCGCGTGGAGCTGATCGGAAACCACACCGATCATCAGCGCGGGCTCGTGCTTGCCGCGGGCGTGGACTTAAGCGCCGTCGCGCTCGCCGCGCCGAACGATTTACACGAGATCCGGCTCTGCTCGGAGGGCTTTTCGGACTGCTCGGTCGCTTTGAACGCGCTCTCCCCCGATCCCTCGGAATACGGCACCACGGCGGCGCTTTTGCGCGGCGTTCTGTACGGTCTTGTCGAGCGCGGCGCAAACCCGTTCGGGCTCGATCTGTATGTTGTAAGCCACGTCCTTTCCGGCAGCGGCTTGAGCTCGTCGGCGGCGATCGAGGTGCTGCTTGCGGGCGTTCTGAACGCGTACTACCTCGACGGCGCTTTGGACCGCATCGCGCTTGCGAAGATCGGGCAGCATGCCGAGAACGTGTACTTCGGCAAGCCGTCCGGACTGATGGATCAGATGGCGTGCGCGCTCGGCGGCATCTCGCTGTTCGATTTTGCCGATCCCGCCTCGCCCGAATACAAGCGCGTGCCGTTCGAGTTCTCAAAGAGCGGACACGCGATCGTGGTGATCGACACCGGCGCCGACCACGCGGACCTCACCGACTGCTACGCCGCGATCCCGCGCGAGCTTGCCGAGATCGACGCGTTTTTCGGCGCGAGCGCGCTGCGCGACGTGAGCGAAGCGGATTTCTACGCCGCGCTGCCGGTTTTAAGGCGGCTGTTCGGCGATCGCGCGGTGCTGCGCGCCATGCACATCTTTGACGAGAACAAGCGCGTCCGGGAGGCTGAAAACGCGCTGCGTTCGAACGATTTTCCTGCGTTTTTGCGCGCGCTCAACGCATCGGGCGATTCGTCGTTTACCATGCTGCAGAACGTGATCGCAGAAGGGCGCGAAAAAGCGCAGGCGGTCGCGTTCACGGTGTGCCGCGCGAAGAAGCTTCTGAACGGACGCGGCGCGGTGCGCGTGCACGGCGGCGGCTTTGCCGGAACGGTCCTTGCGATCGTCCCGGACGACGCGCTTGACGCCTTTATCGCCGAAATGGACCGCGTGCTCACGCCCGGCGCCTGCCGCACCCTGCACGTGCGCAGCCGCGGCGTTTACGAGCTCTACGGGCACGAATGACGTCCCTTGAACGCAAAGAACCGCTTGCACAACTGTGCAAGCGGTTCTTTTAATCAGATGAGACTCAGTTGAGCGCGTCCTTGAGCGCTTTGCCTGCCTTGAACGCGGGCGCCTTGGAAGCGGCGATCTTGATCTCCTTGCCGGTCGCCGGGTTGTGGCCCTTGCGCGCCGGACGCTTCTTTGCTTCGAACGAACCGAAGCCGACCAGGGAAACCTTCTCGTCCGCCTTCAGCGCGTCGACGATGCTCTCGATGACCGCGTTGACAGCCTTTTCTGCGTCCTTCTTGGAAAGCTCGCTCTTTTCGGCAACTGCCGCGATGAGTTCAGTCTTGTTCATGATTATTCCTCCATAATGATTTTGTTGTTCTCATCATGCCCGGGGTTTTACCGAGCAGACTATATTTTAGCAAGTCAAGCCCTGTTCGTCAAGCCCCAAATTACCTGTTTTTATTGAAAAACAGGGATTTTTTCGCGCGGTCCCAGTAAACGTCCTGTTCTTTGAGCGTCATTTTCGAAAGCTCGCGTCCGTCCGCTTTTACAAGCCGCTCCATCTCGCCGAAGCGGCGGATGAACTTGTCCGCCGCGTCGTGCAGGATCTGCTCGGCATCCAGTCCCAAGAGCCTGGTCACGTTCACCGCCGCAAACAGCAGGTCCCCCGCTTCCTCACAAACGTCTCCCTCGCCGCGCATCGCCGCGTTCAGCTCGTCAAGCTCCTCGGCAATCTTCGGGAACGCCTCGTCTGCGTCCTTCCAGTCGAACCCGACCTTTCTCGCGCGAGACTGGACCTTTTCACTGCGCAGCAGCGCCGGAAACCGTTTCGGCACCGCGCACAGCACTTCCGTCTGCGTCTTCTGGTTCTTTTCCTTCTGCTTGAGCGCGTCCCACTGCTTCAGCACGTCCGCGCTGTCTTCGACCTGCGCCGTGCCGAATACGTGCGGATGCCGGTACACAAGCTTTTTCACGATCCCGTCGCACACGTCGGTCTCGTTGAACCGCCCCTGCTCGTCCGCGATCACCGCGTGGAACACCACGTCCATCAGCACGTCGCCGAGCTCCTCGGTCATGTGCGCGTCGTCGCCCTCGTCGATCGCGTCGTTCAGTTCGTAGCACTCCTCAATGAGATCTCCCTTTAAGCTCTCATGCGTCTGCTCGCGGTCCCACGGACAGCCGCCCGGCGCGCGAAGCCTTTGAAGCACCGCGACCAGATCGGTATAGCCGTAGCGCGTGCGCTGTTCAAACGACGCCGGCTTGACGTACAGCACCGATCCCGCGAACAGCGTGCGCCGCCGGTCGAGTTCTAAAAGCGGAAACGTGCGCTTTGCGTAATGCCCGTCCGCCTGCATCGAAGCAAGCGTGACCGGCCAATCCTCCGGCCATACCTCGGACAGCGCGAGCTTGACCTCGCCCGCAATGATCGGACTGTCCAGCTCCTGGATCAGGAGCGGCACATCGGGATCGAGCCGTTTCGGAAGCGTGCGCGCCGTGCAGATCAGCGCGTCCTGCGTTTCGGGAAACGCGGCTTTTGCGTACGACACGCCGGGCAGCACTTTGACCCGGAAGCCGTGTTTTTTCGCCGTTTTATCGATCACGGGAAGCTGCGCAAAGCAGCCGTCGCCCATGACCGCGTACACGCAGTCGCCGCCGGATACGAGCCGCGCCGCAATCACCGTATTCAGCGCGTCGAAGTCCTCCGCCGCCTCATAGAGATCATCCATCGAAACGAACGAAAGTCCAGCGTCCAGCACCGGTTTTGCACTCGGATGCGCCGCGGTCTGCAAATAGAGCTTGTCCGCGGAGCACACCGCGTCATAGGCGGCGCGCGTCAGCGTTTCGGGCGTCGAAAGCGGCGCGATCGTGATCGTTTTCATATTATCTCCTTGCAAAGCGGGCAAGCTTTCTGCCGCCCGGGATATAGGTCAGCTCGTCACGCGTGAACATGCCGAACAGCAGCGTGAACGCCGCGTACACGACGATCGCAAGCACGATCGCAAGCACCGTCGCCGCCGCCTGCATCACGTATCCGGACGCAAACGCCGGAATGCGCATCAGAAGCGCATGCGCGCTCCACGCCGCCGCGCCCATCAGCGCCGACGCCGCCGCGGGCTTTATAAACGTGTCGAGCACGTTGAGTTTCGCCTTTGTAATCTTCAGAAGCGCGACGGTATCGAGAACGCCCGCAATGCCGTAGCACGCGAGGTTCGAGAACACCGCGCCGAGGATATTGACTTCCTTCATCGGAATGAAGATGAAGTTCACCGCGATCTTCGTCAGTCCGCCGATCAGCAGAAAATACATCGGCAGGCGCTGACGACCCACCCCCTGCAGCGCGCCGGTCGCGGTCTGCACCAGGGAGATGAACACGACGGTGAACGCCGCAACGTGCATCAGCGGCTCCGCAATCGCAAACGCTTCGGGCGTGACGCGCGAATACAGCAGCTTGATGATCGGACCCGCAAGCACGCACAGTCCCACCGCGCACGGGAGCCCGATTGCCATTGCGATCTTCAGGCTCAGCATCGAAAGCTGCTGTACGCTTTTTTGATCCGATCTGACCCGCGCCGCGGAAATTGCCGGAACGAGCGACATCGCAATGCCGACCGTGAGCGTTGCCGGCAGGTTGATCACCGAGCGCACATAGGTGCACAGCGCCGTATAATTGAGCCGGGCGGCGGATTCCGAAAAACCGATTCGCTCCAAAAGCGTCGTGATCATCGCGGAGTCGACGAAGTTTGCGATCGGCAGGATCGACGCGCCGAGCGTGATCGGAATCGCGATGGCAAGCATCGGTCCGAAGACCTTTTCATGCGGATCGGGATCCGGGATCAACGCTTTGTACTGTCCGCGGACGCCCGCGTAAAAGAGCATCATAACGATCAGCGAAAGCGCTTCGGAGACCGTGACCCCCAGCAGCAGTCCCGCCGCGCCCGCGGCGTACCGCATCGGGGAATCCGCATATTTCTGAAAGAACAGGTTCGCAAGCAGCAGACCGAAGATCAGCTTAAACACCTGCTGCGCCAGCTGCGACACGCTTGTGCCCGTCATGCGCTGCAGCCCCTGCAGGTATCCGCGGTACGCGCACATTGCCGACACGAACAGCAGCGCCGGCGCAAGCGCCATCAGCGAATACTTCGCGTCTTCGCCGCCGTGCAGAACCGTTGTTCCGAGCCAGTTCGCGCCGAAGAACATCAGCGCCGAGGTGACGACGCCGATCAGCGCGAGCAGCAGCAGCGAACGGCGGAACACGCGCCTTGCGCCGTCGTAATTGCCGAGCGCCGCGCGCTCCGCGACCATGCGCGAGATCGCAGTGGGAATGCCGGAACTGGAAATGATGAGAAGCCACGAATATGTCGGATAGACGAGCTCGTAATAGAACATGCCCTGCTCGCCGACAATCCGTACTGCAAAGATCCGGAAAAATACGCCGATCAGCTTACAAACGAGCCCCGCGATCGCAAGGATCGCGGCGCCCTTTACAAATGTCGTTTTCTTCGTGGATTCCATGAACAAGAGTATAGCAGGTTTTTCGCGGCTTTTCAAGTATCGACCGTGTCGTACAGCGCCGAAACGAGCAGCGGTTCGTTCTCGGCGTAGATTGCGGGCAGGTCCGCAATCGGAAGCGGGTTAAGGCCTCTGCCCGCTTCGACGGTGAACGCGTTCATGTTGAACGCGTCGATCGCCCAGTCCTTATAGCCCGCGAACCCGCTTTCATACCGGACGTCCGTCGCCGTATAGCCGGAGACCTCCGAAAACCGCTCGGCAAGCGCTTCCGAGCCGCGCGGCGCAAACCCGCGGTACGTGTAATAGATCTCGCCGCCCTGCGTATGATACGCAACTGCGCGGTCGTACCGGTCCGTTCGCGTCAGCTCCGCCATCGCGCGGTTCTCCGGCGTTTCCAAAGGCCGCGTGCCCACATAGTCGCGCGGACCCGGACGCGTAAACCCTTGCGCAAACTTGATCGCGCGCGCATTCTCCCATCCGGCGGGATAGCCGAGGTTCAGATCGACGCCCGAGATATTCGCCTTCCACCCGGACGGGAACGGAATGTCCGGATAGAACGCCGACAGCGCCTTTGCGCTCTCATAAAAGCTGTCCCCCTCCCCGATCGCGCCCGTTACGAGATCGACGCCGTCCGGATTCACCAGCGGCACGAGCGTCAGCGTCGCCGCGTCGAACACGCTGCGCGCCCTTTCGCCCGCGATCGTTCCGTCCAGACGCACCGCCTCCGAATAGCGTTCCAGAAACAGCAGTACGAGCGGCGTTGTGATCCACTCGTTCGCGTGATGCGCAGCGTTCACGCCGACGCGCCGCGCGCCCGTGCCGATCCGGACCGCTTCGATCCGCCGTCCCATCACGCTCGAGCCGATCGGAACCGCCGCAAGAAACGGGTAGCGGAGCGTCAGTCCCTCGATCACGCACGCGCACAGAAACGACGAGTAGGGTAGGTCGGTAAACGTCACCTCATACGAAAACGGTACGACGACCGTTTCCCCCTCCGTCCAGGAAGCGTCCGGGTTTGCGTACCGGATGCGCGAAGCGTCGGTTTCAAACCGCATCGCAAGCGTTTCGGCGGTGTCGCCTTCGGAAAGCACGGCAAACGTGCTTCCGCACAGGTACGGATACAGCGCCGCCCGCGTGAACCGCCCCACAATCCCGTCCGAAGCGAGCCCCGTCTTTTCCTGAAACCGGCGTACCGCCTGTTCGGTCCTCCTGCCGAAAATGCCGTCGATCTCGCCCGGGTCCTCCTTTGCGCGCAAAAGCGCCGTCTGCAGATAGAGAACAAACAGACCTCTGTCACCGTATCGCAGCGTTGGCATGGGCATATCCTCCGTTGTTTTTTTGAGATCGTATGCATCGTTGCGTCAAAAAATGCGCCTGCCACTTGTTTCGACGGCGCGGATATGGTAAAATGAATTATCTATGGAGGTTTGAAATGCCTTATTTTTCCCACGGTGAAACCAAGAACAAACTGATCATCCTTTACATCCTCGCGCGCGCCGGATCGCTGCTTACGCGCGAACAGCTCTACCGCACCGCGATCCTCAACAGCGAGATGGAATACTTCGCGTTCGAGCAGGCGGTAACGGAGCTCGAAGAGGACGGCATGCTCGCCGAAGTGCGCCGCGCGTTCGGCGAATGTCTCGGGCTGACCGACACGGGACGGGAAGCGCTCGCGCTGTTCGAAAAGTCCGTTCCCATCGACGAGCGCAAAAAGCTCGATTCGTACCTCGAACAAAACCGCGGCGCGTTCGCCCGCGAAACCGAGGTCTCCTCGCGCGTCGAGCACGACGCGAACGGGTGTACGCTGCATCTGTTCATTACGGAGCGCGACCGCGTGATCTTCTCCGTGTCGCTCGCCGTCGCAAGCGAGGAACAGGCGCTTGCGCTTCGCCGGCGGCTCGAATCCGGCAGCGAACCGATCTACAACTTCGTCTGGGATACCCTTTTAAAACAGCAGGAACAACGGTGACAGCATGGATTTAACAAAACTCAACCCGCCGCAGCGTGAAGCGGTCGAAACCACCGAAGGTCCGCTTCTGATCCTTGCGGGCGCCGGAAGCGGCAAAACGCGCGTACTGACGCATCGCATCGCGTACCTGATCGAGGAAAAGCGCGTCGCGCCGTACCGCATCCTCGCGCTGACGTTTACCAACAAGGCCGCAAAGGAAATGCGCGAGCGCGTCGACGCGCTCGTCGAAACGGACGCGCGATCCATCTGGGTCGCGACGTTCCACGGCTTTTGCGCGCGGCTTCTGTCCATGGAGATCGAACGGCTCGGCTACAATAAGACGTTCATCATCTACGACGAGCAGGATCAGCAGTCGCTGATCGGGCACATCGTCAAGGATCTGAACCTCAACGACAAGGTCTACTCGAAACGCATGCTTTCGGGCATCTTTTCGCACGCGAAAAACCACTCGCTCTCGCCCGCGGCGTTCTTACGCGAGACCGGACAGCCCGTGCAGGTGCTCGACGCGTTCAAGCTCTACGAGAAGCGTCTGAAGGAAGCGAACGCGGTCGACTTCGACGACCTGCTGCTTCTGACCATCCGGCTGTTTTCGGAGTGCCCCGACGTGCTCGAAAAGTACCGCGAGCGGTTTTCTTATATCCTCGTCGACGAGTATCAGGACACGAACCTCGCGCAGTACCATATCGTGAGTATGCTCGCCGAGTCGCACCGGAACCTCTGCGTGGTCGGCGACGACGATCAGAGCATCTATGCCTGGCGCGGCGCGGATATCCGCAACATACTCGAGTTTGAAAAGGATTTCTCCGGCTGCAGGGTGATCCGTCTTGAGCAGAACTACCGCTCGACCGAAACGATCCTGTCCGCCGCGAACAACGTGATTAAGAACAACAAGGGCCGCAAGGAAAAGAAGCTCTGGACCGCCGAAAAAGGCGGCGATCCCGTCGACGTGCACGAGGCGAGTGACGAGCGCGACGAGGCGTACTATATCTGCTCGCGCATCGCTAACGGCGCGAGAGCGGGCTGCCGCTACGACGACTTTGCGATCCTCTACCGCACGCACGCGCAAAGCCGCGTGCTCGAAATGATGCTGAAAAGTTTTCTGATCCCCTACCGCGTGTACGGCGGCGTGTCGTTCTTCTCGCGCGCGGAGGTCAAGGACATCCTCGCGTATCTCCGGCTGATCTTAAACCCTGCCGACGACGAGGCATTTTTGCGCGTCGTGAACCTCCCGCCGCGCGGTATCGGCCCAACGAGCGTCGCCGCTCTACGCGAAAACGCCGTCTCCCGCGGCATTCCGCTGTTGTCCGCAGCGATCGATCCCGAAGGGCTCAATCCGCGCACGGCTTCGAAGTTCAAGCCGTTTGTCGAGCTGTTTTCGAAGCAGTACGAAGCGTTCGATTCCATGCCGCTATCCGATTTCACCCGCGCGCTGTTGGACGCGATCGGCTACGACGCGTACCTGCGTGACGACAAAAAGGAGAGCTATGAAGCGCGTGCGGAGACCGTTGAGGAGTTTTTGGGCTACATCGACGAGTTTGAAAGCGGCTACACCGAACCGGACGGCAACGTGCTGCAGGCGTTTTTAACCAATGTCGCCCTGTTCTCGCAGGCGGACAACGTGGACGAGACCAACGGCTGTGTGAACCTGATGACGCTGCACGCGGCAAAGGGGCTCGAGTTTCCGAACGTGTTCCTGTGCGGACTCGAGGAGGGGCTGTTCCCCTCGGCGCAGTCGAGCTATGACGACGACAAGCTTGAGGAGGAGCGGCGGCTGTGCTACGTCGGCGTGACCCGCGCAAGAAAACGGCTGTTCCTCTCCTACGCGCGCGAACGCACGCTTTACGGACGCACCGAGCCCGCGCTGCCCTCGCGGTTTCTGACCGAAATGGAGGACGCGATCCGCCTGCCCGGCGCGCAGCAGCCACGGCGCGCAGGCTATGAACGGCGCGGCGATTCGTATGAACGGCGCGACGTGTCCTTTTCGCCCTCTGCGTTCTCCGCGGCGATCCTGCCCAAGCGCAGGACGCCCGCGCCGATCGATCTCGGCACGAAAGCCGAACCGGTCAAACAGGCGCAGGCGTTTTCGGGCAAGGTCGGCGATCGCGTGAACCACAAGGTGTTCGGCGACGGCGTGATCCTGGGCTTAGAGGGCGGCGGCGCGTCGATGATCGTGAAGATCCGGTTCGATACCGGCGCCGAAAAGAAACTGGCGGCGGGCTTTGCGCCGCTTACGATACTGGAGTAACCGCTATGGATCGACAAACCGAACTGACATCCCTTTTGAACCGCTACGCCGCGGCCTACTATGAGCAGGACGCGCCGCTGGTGTCCGACGCCGAGTACGACGCGCTCTACGACGAGCTTTTGAGGCTTGAAGCCGAATCCGGCACGGTTCTGCCGGACAGCCCGACCCTGCGCGTGGGCGGCGCGCCTTTGAAGAGGTTTTTGCCGCACACGCACCTCGCCAGGCTTTGGAGCCTTGACAAGGTGCGTACGCCCGAAGGCTTACAGGAGTTTATCGAGAAGGTCCGCGCCGCCTCGCCCGAGCCGCCGCTGTTTGCGCTCGAGTACAAGTTCGACGGACTGACCGTGAATCTGACCTATGAAAACGGCGTGCTCACCGAAGGCGCGACGCGCGGAAACGGCGTCGTGGGCGAAGCGATCCTTCCCCAGCTTCGCACGATCCGCTCCGTGCCTTTGACGATTCCGTTCAAGGGGCGCATGGAGGTGCAGGGCGAATGCATCATGCGCCTTTCTGTGCTCGACGCGTACAACAAAACCGCGTCCGAACCGCTCAAAAACGCACGCAACGCCGCGGCGGGCGCGTTACGGAACCTCGATCCCGCGGTGACCGCGGCAAGAAAGCTCGACGTGTTCTGCTATAACGTCGGCTATATCGAGGGCAAAACGCTCTCCGATCAGCGTGAAATGCTCGCGTTTTTACAGGAGAACGGCTTCCCCGTCTCTCCGTTCGTGCGCTATCTTTCGAACGCCGACGAGATCCTAAAAGAGATCGCGCTCGCCGAACAGCGGCGCGATACGCTCGATTTTCTGATCGACGGCATGGTCGTGAAGGTCACCGACTTTGCGCTTCGGGAACGCTTGGGCGCGACCGAGAAGTTTCCGCGCTGGGCGATGGCGTATAAGTTTGCCGCGGAGGAGCTGACCGCAACGGTTCTGGACGTGACCTGGGAGGTCGGAAGAACCGGCAAGCTCACGCCGCTTGCGCACCTCGAGCCGGTCGAGTTCTCGGGCGTGACGGTCAGAAAAGCGACGCTGAACAACTGGGACGACGTGCAGAGAAAGCGCGTGGGCGTCGGCTCGCGCGTGTTCATCCGCAGAAGCAACGACGTGATCCCCGAGATCTTAGGCGCCGTGCCGGACGATCATCCGGCGCGTCCCGTCGAGCTTCCCGCCGTCTGTCCGCAGTGCGGCGCGCACGTCGAGCTGCGCGGCGCGCACCTCTACTGCACCAACTCGCTCTCCTGCCGTCCGCAGATCGCGGCGCGGCTCAGTCACTACGCCTCGCGCGACGCGATGGACATCGATACCTTCGCCGACAGGACCGCCGAACAGCTGATCGACACGTTCGGCATCGCGACGATCCCCGAGCTGTACGCGCTCTCGCACGAGCAGCTTGCGGCGCTTGAGCGCTTCGGACACAAGAAAGCGCAGAACCTTTTAGACGCGCTCGAAGCGAGCAAGCACCGGCCGCTCTCCGCGTTCCTCTATGCGCTCGGCATCCCCAACGTCGGCGCCAAGACCGCAAAGGACCTCGCGCGCGCGTTCGGCACGCTCGACGCGGTTCGGCACGCGTCCGTTGAGGAGTTGCTCGGCATCGAGGGCGTCGGCGAGATCGTTGCGCTCGGCATCCGCGATTTCTTCGCCGACGCGCGCATTTCGGATCAGATCGACCGGCTTTTGGCGCTCGGCGTACAGCCCGAAGAAGCCATCGAGGTCGAATCGGGTCCGCTGCCGCTTGCGGGACTGACAGTCGTGGTGACCGGCACGCTGTCCACGCTCTCCCGGCGCGAAGCCGAAGCGCTGATCGAGCAGAACGGCGGAAAGGCTTCCGGCAGCGTCTCCAGGAACACCGCGTTTGTCGTGGTCGGCGAAAGCGCCGGCAGCAAGGCGGATAAGGCACAGGCGCTCGGCATTCCGATGCTGAGCGAACAGGAATTTTTAGAACGGATCAACGCATGAGACTCGGAAAGCTCGACAATGACACGCTGGATCGGCTGATCCTGCAAAAGTTTCCCAAAACGCGTCCGGAATCGTTCGGTCCGCCGCGCATCGGCATGGACTGCGCGACGCTCGATTTCGGGTCCGATTTGATCGTGACAAGTTGCGACCCGATCACTTCGGCGGACGCGGCGCGCGTGGGCGCGCTCTCCGTGCACGTCAACTGCAACGACGCCGCCGCCGGCGGCGCGGAGCCGGTGGGACTTTTAGTCACGCTGCTTTTGCCGCCCGACGCGACCGAAGATACCGTCGGCATGATCGCGGACGAGCTTGCCGCAGCCGCTGTCCATGCGGGCGTGGACATCCTCGGCGGACACACCGAAGTGACCGACGCGGTGACGCGCGTTGTCACCTGCACGACCGTGCTTGCAAGAGCGCCGAAGGCGGGCGTACTGCCCGGCGCGAAACCAAACGACGCGATTGTGATGACCAAGTGGGCGGGTCTCGAAGGGACGCTTCTTTTAGCGACCGATCACGCGGAGCGGCTCAAAGCCGTCGATCCCGCGCATCTTTGCCGCGCGAAGGAGCTGTACGCGCATCTGTCCGTCGTGCCCGAAAGCCGGATCGCCTTACAATACGGCGCGCACGCGATGCACGACGTCACCGAGGGCGGCGTGCTCGGCGCGGTCTTCGAGCTTGCCGCGCAGACGGGCGTCGGCGCGATCATCGATCGCGAAGCGATCCCGGTCCTTCCCGAGACCGAAGCGTTCTGCGCCGCGCTCGGACTCGATCCGCTGCGGCTGATCGCAAGCGGCGCCATGCTGATCGCCTGTCCCGACGGGGACGCGCTTTTAGGGGCGCTGCACGGAGCGGGCATTCCCGCCGCACGGATCGGCACGGTGAGCGACGGCGGCGCGCGCTTTTCGGACGGTACGCCGATCGATCCGCCCGGCGCGGACGAACTGTACCGGATATTTTAAGCGAAACGCAAAATTCCGGGCTTCGGCTCTTGTGTTTTCCCGTTCGTTTATGGTATACTTTGGATTTGCGGAGGATTGAGCATGAACAGCATGACCGGATACGGCAAAGGCGTTGCCGCGCGGGACGGACGCGAACTGACCGTCGAACTGAAAAGCGTCAACCATCGGTTTTTGGACGTATCGATGCGGCTGCCGCGCGTGCTCTCGTGCATTGAGGACCCGCTGCGGCGAACGATCGCAGACCGCTTGAGCCGCGGACACGTCGACGTGTTTGTGAACTACCGCAACACGCGAAGCGATTCGAAGACCGTGCGCGTGGACGAAACGCTTCTTTCCGCGTACGTTGCCGCCGCAAAAGCGGCGAACGAAACGCTGGCGCTTCCTGACGATCTGACGCTTGCGACCGCCCTGCGGCTGCCGGACGTGACCGAGATCGTTCCCGCCGGCGAGGAC
>CAJOKM010000032.1 GCA_905235205.1 uncultured Clostridia bacterium
AGCCCTGTTCAGGATCGCATTCAAGGTGGATTGTTGTTGATCTCAGCCTAACCGGAGCATTGCAAAACAGGCGGGCTGAAGTCCTGTGTTGTCAAGGTAAACGCAACCCGCCTTGCGGCAAATATTGCGGTTCCTATCTGCTCAAAACTTATGATCTTTTAAAGATGTCCTTCGTCAGCTTGACTTCATCTGCCGGGATGGGATACATTCCCAGCAATTCCAGCATACGAAGCCGATCGCTGTCTGTTGTTGCCTCATACGGCGTTTTCCCGTGGAGGGACAGCCGCCGAATGCTGTTAATGTTGTTTGCAAGGATCGTCATGTCCCGCTGCGTATACGGGTTGAAGCTCTCTCCCTTGCGCAATACATACCGGATATACTCATGATTCTTCTCAATCTTCGGCTTTTGCCAGGAAGCCTGCGGATCGCAGTAAAAGACTTTGGTTCGCTGTGTTCCGTCTTCCAGAAGCTCAAGACTGCGCGTTCGCTTGAATTCCGAACCGTTGTCCGTCAGGATCACCTGAAAGATCCTGCTGAATTCTTCCACGCCCAACAGTCCCGTCAACAGATCGAACTGTTCGACTACCGTGTCCGCCTTTCCGTCCCGCATTAACAGGATCAGCATGAGATTGTTGTCACAGAAATGCAGCGTCAGCAGCCGCTTTCCACGCTCACGGCATCCGTGCACGGTATCCATCTGGACGACGATCGCATCCGGATGCTGCTCCATGTATCTCAGATAATCCTCATACCCTCTGTCCTTGCGGTACTCCTGATCCAATATACCGTCGGATGGCTTCTGCGGCTTCTTTCTCGCTTTGTATCCGACTTTTCTCCGCAGATCCAGATTTCCGATCGACAGCAATCCCTGATCGATATATCGGTACAGCGTTCGCAGCGATACGCCGATCTCTGTGCCGTGTTCCATGCAGATATGGCTTAACGGCTGTCCGCGCTTCACAAGCGGAGATACGATCCTGTCAATCGCTTTTAAGGTTTCTTTGTCCGCATGGACTTTGCTTCTCGCCGCCGCATTTCTTCTGCCGGAAACGGCGTCCGCCTGCTGTGCAATGTAATATGCGCGATCCTGTTTGCATTTCTTTCGCTGCAGACAGGTATTGCATACATAGGGCGGGGTGATCAGCCTGCTGCAGAATGCCGTTGAATAGGTGGAACATAGCTTCTGACAGTCGTATTCCTTACAGTGGACGCATTTCCCCGGACAATCCATATCTCCGCACAAACGGCGTCGACGGCACGTTTGCGAGTGTTTACAATCCTTTCCGCATATCCTTTCTCCCTGCACCAGCGTTCTGTTCTTTCTGATTTCTCTGGAAACCGATCCGGGTGAACACTGAAGCTCTTTCGCAATTTCCTGAAAGCTCTTCCGTGCATACAAGCCCATCTCGATCACGATTCGGTTTGACAATACAAAACGACTCATATATCCTGCTTTCCGCAGATAGGAACCGAGCCGATTATACCATCCTGCGGGCGCTGCCCGCACCCGCAAGGGGACGCGTCCCCTTGACTCCTTTCTTCTCTCGCCGGAAGGCGCGAAAGGAACCATGGTTCCTTTCCCTGCAACAGGGTAATCCGTGTCGCTTCGTCAAGGGCTGCCCGGACGCTTCGCATCCAGCGTTCTGTCCCTTGACTTCGCTCCCGCTCCCTACATACCACACTCCTTTTGTCAATGTGAAGTTACGGTGTCATCCCTTTTTTACTACCCTCAATCGTAACTTCACTTTGGCATTCTAACTTCCATACCCAGTATCGCACAATTCCTGTCCCATAAAGCGGAAACCTGCATGCCGCGCGTTGTCATGTCGTGACCCCACCCCCGGTCATGAGGTGACCCCGTACCCCCTCACCAGGTGACCCCACCCCCGTCACCAGATGACCGGGAAATAAATAATAATAGTAAACATATCATGGGCGACGTTCCGTCAGTCGGTATCATGGCGCGCACAAACAGACGGACGGGACGGACAGACGGCGCGAAAAAAAGAACACGGGTTTTGTTCCGTGTTCTTGAAGGGAGGCTTTGTTATTCGTGCCGCAGGGCGTCGATCGGATCGAGCCGCGCCGCGCGGTAGGCGGGGATCGCGCCGAAGACCATGCCGATCACAAACGAGAACACCACGGTGGCGGCGATGATGAGCCAGCTGATAAAGATCGGCACGCCGGACATCTTGGAGATGCCGTACGCAAGCCCGATCCCGACCAGCACGCCCAGGATGCCGCCGAGGCAGGTCAGTACGCCCGCTTCGATCAGAAACTGCGCCGAAATGCGGCGCCTGCGCGCGCCGAGCGCCTTCTTTAATCCGATCTCCGGCGTACGTTCGGTGACCGAGACCAGCATGATGTTCATCACGCCGATGCCGCCGACGATCAGCGAGATGCCCGCGACGAGGATCAGCTGGCGGTTGGTCGCGCTGGAGAGCTCCTGCAGGTTTTTCGCCTGTTCGAGCAGGTTTTCGCTCTTATAGCGGACCTCGGGGTTCTCCTGCGTGATCGTGGCGTTCAGAAGCTCCTCGGCGCGGCGGCCGGCGGCGGTCATCGCGTCGGTGCTCGTTGCGCGAAGCGCGAGCGAACGCGGTTCGTCGTAGCGGTACAGCACGGGCCAGGTCGCGGCGGGGATCAGCACCTTGCCGCCGGTCGACTGATTATAGGTGAAGTAATCCTCGAGCGTGTTCACGGTGGGGCGGAACGCCGAGGCGCGCGTGAACGCGCCGATCACCGTGTAGGGCTCGCCGTTGATCTCCAGCGTCTGTCCGATCGGGTTCGTGCCGGAGAACAGGGCGGCGGAGGTAGTTTCGTCGATCATGGCGACCTTGCGAAACGCGGTAAAGTCGCTGTCCGAAAAGCCGCGTCCGGCGCGTACCGTATAGCCGTAGACCGATAGATACGCGCTGTCGACGCCGATCACCGTGCCGGCGCTCAGCGCTTTTGTGCCGCTGTAGATCTGTCCGTAGGCGTCGCGCTGCATGTAGTACGTCGCGTTTGCGACCTCCGGCACGTCGCGCACCGCCATAAGGGTGTCGTCGGTGAGCATCGGCACGTAGTCGGGCGTTTGCGCCCAGGCGCTTTCGAACGGGTAATCGCCCTGATACAGACGTACCGTCACGACGTTCGAACCGGCGCCGACAAGGTTTTCCTTGATCTGCTCGTTCGTGCCCATGATGGTCGAGGAGATGGCGATGATGCTCGCGATGCCGATGATGATGCCGAGCATGGTTAAAGCGCTTCTCAGCTTGTGCGAGCGGATGCCGTCAAACGCTTCGCGGAAGTTTTCTAACATCGTTCATCGCCTCCTTACCAGCCGTACCCGAAGTAGTAGTCGTTCTGCGCGTCCTCGACCGGATTGCCTTCTTTGCAGTTCTTGTCGTAGGGGAACGCGATCCGATCCTCGGGTGTGATCGGCGCGTCGGGCAGTTCGACGTAGTTGTTCATCCGATCGCCGGTGCACACCGGAAGCTTTTCGAGCACGTCGTCGTGCACGACGAACACACAGGACTCGCCGTCGATCTCGCGCAGGAACGCCTCGTGCAGGTAGATCCTGCCCTGATCGTACAGCGAGGAAAAGCCCGAAAACTCGATGTACTCGCCGACCTTGGGCGAGACGTCGCCTACAACATCGAGCACGGCAAGGTAGCCGGACGAGTTCGGATTGCCGCCGTTCGAGTAGCGCGTGGAGACCGGCATCGTGCCGATGCGCGAAACGCGCGCGGTGATCGTGCTGCCGGATTCGTAGGAGAAGCCGTTTAGCTCGGTTCCGACCGGGTATTTTTGGAGATCGTCTTCGCCGAGCATGACGCTGATGTGAAGCCCCGAGCCGCCGCGCACCTCGACGAGCGTTTCGCCGGCGCCGGCTTCGTCGGGGGAGGCGACGGTCATGACCGTGCCGTTCACTTCGGACAGCAGGTATCCTTCGAGCCCCTTGCGCTCCGCCTTCTCGAGATCGAGCACGAGCTGACGGTATTGTACCTCGTCCTCGCGGATGGACGTTGCAAGTTCTCTGATATACGCTTCGCGCTCCGCGCGCGACATGCCGCCGCCGTGCGGCGGTTCGGGCTCGAACGACTCAACCGGCGCGGTCGGACTTGCGCTCGGCGTTTGCGTCGGCTTTTCTGTGGGTTTTTCCGTCGGTTTCGGCGTCGGCGCGGACGTGGGCGTCGGCGTCGGTTTTTGCACGCTTGTGTAGAAGTTCAGAGCGCCGTCCGGCGAAAACACCATGCCGACGGTCAGCCGCACGCCCGAAAGCGTCACGTACCAGTCGCGCATATTCTCCTGCGCGTTCTGCCACTGCGTTGCAAGGAACGACGCGGGAATCGTCGCACCCGAGCCGTAGTCGAAGCGCAGCGGATCGGAGGCCGTGCCGTTGCCGCCCTTCGGGGAGGTCAGGTCCGCCTTTGCGGTCTCGCCGTCGACCTCGATCGCAAGCGAGAGTTCGCCCGCAGGCGTCGCCTGAACGGAGATGCGCGTCTCCGGCTGCGTGATCTCGGCAAAGACCGCCGCGCCCTTGTCCGCCGCTTCGGTCAAAAGACTCTGGAGAAACGCGTTCGTCACCGGATCGTTCGCACCGATTTCATAGATGTACGGGTTCGCCTGCGAGCCGTCGCCGCTCACGGGCGTGACAAGATCGAACCAGAGCCGTGTCGAAAGCCGTACCGCGCCGAGCGAACGTGTGTTCAGCGCGCCGGTTTTGATGCGCGGAGACGGGGAAGGCGTGGGGGTCAGAAGCGGTTCTTCGTAATCCCGGTACGCGTACTTGCGATACTCCTTATAGGATGCGCGAAGCCGGTTTTCGAGCTTTTCGAGGTCGAGCTTCTTCTGCTCGAACTCAAGCTGCGTGCGCGTCGCGTCGTAGCGCAGCAAGCGATCGCCGATCGACACGGCGTCGCCCGGCTGCACCAGCACTTCCAAAACCGTCAGGTCCGGATCGTTCGTGATGACCTGCGACGCGTCGGAGGTCACGATACCGTACAGATACGTCTGGTTCGGCAGGTACGACATCAGCCACTGCGCCGCGGGGTAGACCGTGCACGGCGTCTTTTTGCGCAGCTTGAGGTAGGCAAAGAGCCCGCCGGAAAGAAGCGCGGCGCACAGAACACAGATCAGGATGATTTTCAGTGTCTTTTTCATTCCGCCTGCCCTCCCGATAAAACGCCGTCATAGATGTGCAGCATGCGTTTGGCGCGCTCGGCGACCGCGTGCTCGTGCGTGATCATGATGATCGACATGCCGCGATCGTGCAGCTCGTCAAAGATGTCCATGATCTGCTGCCCGGACTTCGAATCGAGCGCGCCGGTCGGCTCGTCGGCAAGCAGGAGCTTCGGATTCGTGCAGATCGCCCGCGCGATCGCGACGCGCTGGCACTGTCCGCCGGAGAGCTGGTTCGGATAAAAGTCCATGCGGTCCTCGAGTCCGACCGCTTTCAGCGCTTCTTCGGCGCGCGCGCGGCGGTCCTTTTTGGACACGTTGCCGTACAGCAGCGGCAGCGCGACGTTCTCCCATGCCCTGCGCCGCTGCAGAAGATGGAACGACTGAAAGACGAACCCGATCTTTTCGTTTCGGATCTTCGCCATCTGCGTGTCGGTCGCCTTCGCGTTGTCCGTGTCCTCAAAGAGATACCGGCCCGAGGTCGGCGTATCGAGGTATCCGAGAAGGTTCATCAGCGTCGACTTGCCCGATCCGGACGGACCCATGATCGCAAAGTAGTCGCCCTCCCGCATGGTAAGGTTCACGTCGTGCAGCACCGGAACCGGATGCTCCGGCGTGCCGTACGTTTTTTCAATGTGTTCGAGACGAATCAGCATGTTCAGCCTCCGATCTCCGGTTCGATGTCAAAGACGGGATCGCCATAGAAGACGGGTTCGCCGTCCAAGCCGTCATCGTCGCCGGTCAGCGGGAACTCTCCGTCCGGCAGGAACACGCCCTCGTCCGGGACGTCCAAAGGCCGTCCGTTTTCATCGGGCGCGGCGTTCGGATCGGAAAAGAGCGTTTCGGTCGCGCGCATGCCGGCGTGCACGGTCTCGTCCGGGAACGCGATGCGATCGCTTGGCGTCAGTCCGCCCGCGATCTCATAGGATTCGAGCTCCGCAAGGAACGCGCCGACCTGCACCTCGCGCTTTTCGATGCGCGCGCCTGCGTTCGCCGCCCAGACAAAGAAGCGGTCGCCCTCCTGCATCAGAAACGCCGCGGGCAGCAGCAAAGAAGCGCTGTCCGAAGCATCCGCGTCGAGATCGACGATCACGTGCTGTCCCATCAGAAGTCCGTCGATGCTCTCGAGCTCGACGTAGAACGCATACTTGCTCGCCTGTTCGCCCATGCCGGGATCGTAATACATCCGCTGCTGATTGCTCTCCGGCGCATCCGTATTGATGCGGTAGATCGTGCCGGGATGCACGGAGTCGTCGACGCGCGTGCGCACGACGACCGGCATGCCCTCGTACAGCGTGTGAACGGTCTGTTCGCTGACCGTCGCCTTGACGCAGTAGTCCGTGCCGGCGACGATCGTGATATACGCGGTCTGTTCGCCGTCGGAGTAGCCGAACGGATTGTCGTTCAACTCGCTGCGCACCGAGCGGACCGTGCCGCTCACGGGGGATGCGACTTCGCTCGCGTCGATCAGCCGCTGCATTTCTTCGGCCTTTGTCTGCTTGTCTTTCAAATCGTACTCGGCTTTTTTGACGTCCAGCTCGATTGTCTGGATCTCGAGCTTCAGCTCGTACTTCGCGCTCTCTTTCGCGCGTTCGAGCTGCCTGTTCAGCGATTCGAGCTGATCGCGGTTCGTGCGGAGCCCGTTTTCGAGTCCGGTGATGTCGATCAGAATCTGCGCGTGCTGGATCGTAAGATCGTCCACGTCGTAGCGGAACAGCGGGTCGCCTTCGTTCACCCTGTCGCCGGCCTCGACGAAGCATTCCGCGACGCGCATTTCGCCGGAGGGATTGATTTCGATGACGTCCTTCGATTCGACTACGCCGCTGTAGCGCCCGTTCTGTCCGATCGCGCCCATGCCGGAGATCTCCGCGACCGACTGCACGTACGCTGCGTCGGAGCCGTCGGTTTTGCGGCTCAAAAAGAACCATGCGCCGCCTAAAAGTCCCAGCGCCAGCACCCCCGCGACGATCCAGATCCAGACCTTGCGTTTCCGTTTCATAACACACCTCACACAGCAATAATCCTGTTTACTATACCATACTTCCTTCGAAAAAGTTGCGCTTTCGATAAGATTCCGCAAAGATTTTACAACCTGCGCGGAAATAAAACGAATCGGGCGAAAGAAAACGGCCGGACGATCATTTCGTCCGACCGGTGATTGTTTGATCACCATCGTCAAGCATTAGCACCTTACTGAGGCAGGTTGCTGTGCGGTCATAAAGCTTGTCTCTCGCGCACTCTCGATGGCGATTCCGAGTATAACACCTGCCGTTCGAAAATGCAAACAATATATGAATATTTTTTTCGAGAACAGAACGTAAAACACCGAAAAATCATGCAAAAACGCCGCATACGACGGTATACGGCGATTGGAAAAATATACGGAAACAACCGGATTATTCAGCGTCGTCGGCAGGTTCGGGCGCAGCCGGAGCGTCGCAGGTTTCCTGCATAGCGTCCGCTTCGTCTTCGATCGGTTCCGCCGCGCCCTCGAAGAACGCCCGGTACAGCTCCTGCGCCGGCTCGAACCGGTCGTAGGGCACGTACAGCCGCACGCGTTCGACGTTCACGCCGAGCCGCGAGGTGATCCCCGCGCCGAGCACGGAGCGTTCCGTGCAGGGGATGTCGTTGTCCGCGTACACCTCTTTGAGCATTTCCGCCTGCATGTAGGGGATCTCCGCGATGAGACAGAAGTCCGCGTCGAGCGCGACGCGCAGTTTCTTATTCCGGCAGTGCGGACAGGACAGACCTCGCCGTCCACCAGCCGCTGACAGTTTTTGCAGTATTGCATCGGTATCCTCCTCAAAACCACTTTTTCAGCGTTCCCAATAATCCTCGGTACAGCGACTTGCCGACCTCGCGGCCGATCGAGTTCGCCGCCGAGGACGCGACCTTGCCGAGCGCGGGCGAGGTTTTTTTCTTCTTCCGCGCCTGTTCCTTTTCGGCTTTCTCCTTCGCCTTGGCTTCTTCCTTTTCCTGCTTTTCCCGTTCCTGTTCGGCTGCCGCCTGCTCGGCGGCGTCGGCTTTCTCCTTCGCTTCCCGCTCTGCCTTGCCGGTCAGAATCTCATACGCCGATTCATTGTCCACCGGCTCGTCGTATTTTCCATAGAGCGTGTCCGCCATGATCTCCGACTTGCGCCGCTCGTCGTCGATCATACCCATCATCGACTGCGGCGGCAGAATCGTGCACCGCTCCACGACCGACGGACGGCCCTTTTCGTCCAGAAAGCTCACAAGCGCTTCGCCCGTGCCGAGCGCCGTGATCGCCTCCTCGGTGTCGAACGCCGGGTTCGGGCGGAACGTCGCCGCCGCCGTGCGGATCGCTTTCTGCTCCGCGGGCGTGTAGGCGCGAAGCGCGTGCTGCACGCGGTTGCCGAGCTGCGCCAGCACCGGATCGGGCAGGTCGGACGGCTGCTGCGAAATGAAGTAGACGCCGACGCCCTTTGAGCGGATCAGCTTGACCATCTGTTCGATCTTGTCACGGAGCGCGCGTCGCGCGTCGGAAAAGAGCAGATGCGCTTCGTCAAAGAAGAATACGAGCTTCGGCTTGTCCAAATCTCCGACCTCGGGAAGCTGCTCAAACAGCTCGGCAAGCAGCCACAGCATAAACGTCGAGTAGAGAAGCGGACTCTGATACAGCTTTGCGCAGTGGAAGATATTGATGATTCCGCGTCCGTTCCCGTCGGTCTGCATCCAATCGAAAAGATCGATCGCGGGCTCGCCGAAAAACTGCGTGCCGCCCGCGTCCTCAAGCTGCAGCAGCGCGCGCTGGATCGCGCCGGCGGACTGCTTTGAGATATTGCCGTATTCGTGCAAAAGCTCCGTCGCGTGCTCGGTGATGTAGGCGACCATCGCGCGCAGGTCCTTGAGATCGGTCAAAAGCCAGCCGTTGTCGTCCGCGACGCGGAACGCGATCGACAGCACGCCCGCCTGCACGTCCGAAAGTCCCAAAAGCCTGGACAGCAGTTCCGCGCCCATTTCGCTGACGGTCGTGCGCACCGGGTGTCCGCCCTCGCCGTACACGTCCCAGAACCGCACGGGATAGCGCCGCATCGGAAAGTCGGTCGGGTCGATGCCGATCGATTCAAGCCGCTCCGCGATCTTGTCGGTCATTTCACCCGGCTTGCAGCAGCCGGACAGATCGCCCTTGACGTCGGCTAAAAAGACCGGTACGCCGAGGTCGGAGAACGATTCCGCCATGACCTTTAAGGTGATCGTCTTGCCCGTTCCGGTCGCGCCGGCGATCATGCCGTGGCGGTTCGCCATCGCGGGAAGGATCGCCGCTTCCGTTTCGCCTTTGCCGACCAGGATTCGATTGTCGATTCGCATACCGTCTGCCTCCGATTGTTCGCCTGTTATCTATTATTTATCATACCAGTCCGCACCCGAAAAGTCAACGCGCGCCGAAGAACAGCGAAGAGAACCAGAGTCCGGTCACGACGGAGACGGCAAGCGCGAAAAGCGCGACCGGCACGGCGAACCGCGTTTTTTTGATCCCGACCGCGCCGAAGTACAGCGCGAGCGAGTAGAAGATGGTTTCGGAGGAGCCGAGCAAAACGCTTGCGGTTCTGCCGACGGTCGAGTCGGGACCGTACTGCGTGAACAGATCGGTGAGCGCGCCGGTCGCGGCGCTGCCGGAGAACGGGCGCACCAGAAGCAGCGGCACAAGCCGCGCGTCGACGCCGATCCGGGAAAGCGCGGGCGAAAGCAGCGTAAACAGCCATGCTTGCGCGCCGCTGTCGCGGAACAGCCGCATGGCGATCGTAAACGCCGCGAGCGTGGGCAGGAGCGTTTTCATAAGCGGCAGCGCGTCCTTTGCGCCGGCGACGAACGCGGAACACACGTTGACGCGGCGGATCGCGGCAAACAGCAGCAGAAGCAGGATCAGGATCGCGAACGGCATGGGCGGATACAGATGCGGCACAGCACGGCGGCGGCAAGCGTCGCGCAGAGCGAGGAAAGCAGGGTCGGCAGCACGACGGACGCGGGAGCAGCGGACCCGAAGCTCTGCCGAAGCGCCACAAGCGAGGCGGGGAACAGCTCAAGGCATGAGCCGTTGATCGCAAGGAGCACGCACATCTCGTCTGTCGCAACGCCCGGATGCGGGTTGGCTTCGTTCAGCAGGCGCATCGCTTCGATCCCGTAGGGTGTGGCGGCGTTGCCCATGCCGAGCATGTTGGCGGCGAGGTTTAAGGAGATCGCCTCCTTCGCCTTGCCCGCGCGCGGAAACAGCAGCGAAAGCACCGGCTTTAGCGCGCGCGAAAGCAGGGAGATCAGTCCCGCCTCCTTTGCGACGTTTAAAAGTCCCATCCACAGCAGGTACGCGCCGAACATCGTAACACAGGTCTCGATCGCCGTGTTCGCGCCCAAAAGCAGCGCGCCCAAGGGATCGGTGCCGCACAGGATCGACGCGAGCGCGCCGCAGAACAAAATGACAAAGAATACGGTGTTCATGGTTCAGCGTATGCAAAAAACGTGTCCCAAAAGCGTCTTTTTTGAAAACGATGGCAAAAAACCGATACAAATCGAACAGGATCTGTTATAATGATACTCGGTATTTTATGACTTAGTGAGGGAATCGTGAAAAAACGGATCTGTTTCATTCTGGTACTGATGCTGCTGTGCGCGACCGTTCTGCCGCTCGGCTGTTCCGTCGCGCGCGGAAAGGGCAGCGACGTGTGCCGGCAGTTTATCGAATATCTTGCGGAAGGCAGTTACGGCGCGGCGTTCGACCTTGTGTCGGACACGGTGAAGAACACGTCCGGCAGCGATACCGTGCCCGGCGAGCCGATGATCTCTTCGAAGGAGTTTTCCGACAAGTATCAGCAGATCTTCAAGGCGATCGGTCTGAAGGACGTCTCGTACCGGATCAAAAACGTGTCCGACGCGTCGCTCACCAGCTCCGTCGATTATGAAATGACGTACTCGACCGAAACGCTCGGCGAGATGACCAACGATTACACGATCAGCGCGATCTACGAGAACGGACGCTGGGGAATCCGCTGGACGCCCGCGCTGATCTTCCCCTCGATGCAGTGGGGGGACAAGCTGCTCGTCGGCATCAATTATCCCAAGCGCGGCGAGATCTTCGACGCCGAAGGCGAGCTGCTGGTGAAAAACCTGTCCCCGATCACGATCTTCTGCGTGCCGGGACGCATACCCGACGACAAGAAGGAAACGGTCATCCAGCAGCTGCTTGCGATCCCGCAGCTTCGGGTCAGCGGCGAAGCGTCGGACGAGTTTGAAGACCGCATCCGCACCGCTGTCATGAGCAAGAATTCCTCGGCGGTCGTGGGCAAGCTCTATCCGGATCAGATGGACGACGCGCTCGAAGAGCGCATTCTTGCGATCACCGGCATGGGCGTGGACAACAGCGCGAGCCTGACCTCCACGCGGTTTCGGCAATACCCGTACGGACGCTCGGCGTCGCATCTCCTCGGCTTTGCGTCGGTCATGTGGAAAGAGGACTGGCGCAGGATCGACCTCATCAATCAGCGCAACAGCGCGATCACCGAGATCGTCAATACCACGCTCGGCGTCGCCGATCCCGAGAGCAACCGCATATTTGAGATCGAAGATCACGGCGAATCCGTCTATCAGAAGGACAGCTGGCTCGGATACGCGGGCCTCGAAAAACAGTATGAGCAGGTCCTGCGCGGCGAGAAGGGCGGCTATGCGTATATTCAGGGCATTGACGGCGCGAACCGGCAGACGCTGTACAACAACCCGGCGCAGGACGGAAGCGACCTGCATCTTTCGATCAGCATCCGCCTGCAGCAGCGCGTGGAGGAGGTCGTAAAGACCATCGTGTACGACGAGAACATCTCGGGCACGGTGATTGTGATGAATCCGAAATCCGGCGCGGTCGAGGCGATGTATTCCTTCCCGGATTACGACGTGGAGGCGTTCAGCCGCGGTACCGTCGGCACGGACGCGTTCGAAGCGCTCGAAAAGGATCCGAAAACGCCGATGCTCAACCGCGCGATCCAGGGTCTGTACGCGCCCGGTTCGACATTCAAGACGCTGACCGGCACCGCCGCGCTCGAAACCGGCACGCTCACAACCGACAGCGTGTTCCCGCAGTCGGAGAAGATCAAGTACACCCGGTATAAAACGGCGGGCGGATACAAGGACGCATGGGACGTCCAGGCGGGCGAGTACGCGTATACCGGCATCGACGAGATTGCGCGCACCAGCCGGTCGAAGACCTCGCCGATGGATATGGAAACGAGCATTGTCTATTCCGACAATATCTTCTTCTCGTGGGCGGCGCTTCGCATGGGCTGGGACAAGTTCAAGTCGTTTCTGTCGTATGTGGGATTGGGCGAGAATGTGCCGTTTGACCTGCCCACCATGAAATCACAGATCAAGAACTCGGACAGAGAGAGCATGGAAACGTACCAGCTTTTAGCAATGTCCGGCTACGGACAGGGCGAGCTTCTGCTCACGCCGCTGCAGATGGCGTGCTACATCTCGGCGTTCCGCAACGAGGGCAAGGCGCCCGTGCCGTACGTGGTGGACTCGATCTGGCAGGCGCAGGGGACCGATTATGCCGAAACGTACCGGCACGAGAACACGACCTGGAAAACGATCTGCTCCAAAGCGAACGCCGAAAAGATGGAGAACATGATGATCGGCGTATGCCGGGCGCCGGAGGATCACGGCGGCACGGGAAAGTATTTGGGCGTGCGCAGCTATGTGATCTCGGGCAAGACGGGAACCGCCGAGGTCGGCAACAAAAAGGACAGCCAGTCCGTGGCGGCAAAGGAACTGGCGTGGTTTATCGGCTTCCGCGAGGCGAACCGGGACGGCACGCCGGTATCGGAGGAGAACGAACGGCTGGTGCTCGTCATGCTCGAACTGGACATGGAGAACCTTCCGGAGGAATACAGTTTAATGAAGTTTTTGATTGCGCGCGCGCTGCTCAAGGAGGACGATCTCACCAAGCCCGGCATTACGGAAACGAGCATCGTCGGCGGCGGCACGATCGGGGGGATCGGTTAAGCGATCGAAACGGAACGAGGGGGAGCACAGGCGATGAAAAAAACGATTGTATTTACGGGCGGCGGCACGGCGGGACATGTGACGCCGAATCTCGCGCTGATCGAAAAACTCGACCGCGCGGAGTGGGATATTCATTATATCGGCACGTCTGGCATGGAAAAAGCGCTTGTGGAGCCGGTCGAAGGCGTCACCTACCACGAGATCGATTCGGGCAAGCTCCGGCGCTACTTAAGTCTCAAGACGCTGACCATGCCGATCCATGTGCAGAAAGGGTATCATCAGGCAAAGCGGATCATAAAAGCGCTCAAGCCCGACGTCATGTTCAGCAAGGGCGGGTACGTGTCCGTTCCGGTCGTGGCGGCGGCGCGCGGCGTGTGTCCGATCCTGACGCACGAGTCCGATTATACGCCCGGGCTCGCCAACCGCATCGACGCGCACTTTGCGGATCGGGTGCTGGTCACGTTTTCCGATACCGTACCGCTCGTCAAGGGCGGCAAGGGCGTGCATACGGGCACGCCGATCCGTTCCGAGCTCTACCGGGGCGATCGCCAAAAAGCGCTGGCGTTCACGGGGCTTTCGGGAACAAAACCCGTGCTGCTGGTCACCGGCGGAAGCCTGGGCGCGCAGTCGGTGAACGTCGCCGTGCGCGAAGCGCTGCCGGTCCTTTTGAACACCTTTGACGTCGTGCATCTGTGCGGCAGGGGCAAGCTGGACGAGACCGCGAATCGTCCGGGATACGTGCAGTACGAGTACATCCGCGACGAGATGGCGGACCTGTTCGCGCTTTCGGACGTCGTCTGCTCGCGCGCGGGCGCGAACGCGGTGTTCGAACTGCTTGCGCTCCGAAAACCGATGCTGCTTCTGCCGCTGTCCGGCGCGTCGACGCGCGGCGATCAGGAGCTGAACGCGAACTATTTCAAAACGCGCGGCTACGCAAAGGTCCTGCTTGCGGACGAGGTGAACGCGGAATCGATCGCAAACGAACTGCTCGATCTCTATCAAAACCGCGGGCGGTATCTCGAGGCGATGTCGCATGCCGAGGCCGTCGACGGCACCGAGGCGATCCTGAACCTGATCCGCGAAGCGGCTTCCCTATGACGGCGGCGGCGCTTCTTTCCCAACTGAACGGCGATGCCGCAATCGAGGCGCTGTCCGCGCTGTGCGTGCTCGCAAGAACGAAGCAGGGGCGGGCGGAGATCGAAGCGAATCTTTCCGACCGTTCGGTCTTTGCCGCACTGGCGGAAAGTCCGCGCCCGAAGGTGCGAAAAAACCTCTACAGGCTCCTGGGCGCGCTCGAAAACGAACGCGACGCGGCGATCCTTGCGCGCGCGCTCGAGACGGAAACGACGCTGTTTGCGGTGCCGAGCCTTTTGCTTGCGCTTGGGAAGCTCGGCGCGCGCGACGCGCTGGAGCGCTATACCGTGCCCGCGTCCGAATCGGAAGCGACGGACAAGCATATCGCCGAGATCGAGATCGCCTATGAAAAGGCGATGCAGCGGTTTGAGACCGTACCCGACCGCTCGCTCGAAACGCTCGACGCGCCGCGGGACGTGCTGTGCGTCGCGCCGCACGGGTTTGTTAAGGAGCTTTCCGACGAGCTGACTTCGCTCGGGTTTACGGGCGAGATCAAAGGCGACGCGGTGCAGGTTTTCACCGCCGAGATCGGGCGCGTGTACCGCGCAAACTGCATGAGCGAAGCGCTGCTGCCGATCGCGTTCGACGTTCCGATGGAGCCGAAGGCGATCGCCGCCGCTGCAAAGACGTGCATCGGCTCGCATTACCGCATCGAGATCCGCGGGTTTTTAAAGGACCGCGGCGGATTCATTGAGAAACTTAAAAAGCTTCTGGACGGACGCAACAATCCGTCGGCGTACGACTGTGAGCTTAGGATCGACTCGCGCAACGACCGCTGCGATCTTTACTGGAAGCTGTGGAACGTGCGCGACGAGCGATACAGATGGCGCACCGGCGCGCTGCCTGCGTCGATGCAGCCCGCGCTCGGCTATGCGCTGGCGCGGTACGGGCTTTCGCTGATTCGCGCAAAGCGCCCGGCGGTGTTCGACCCGTTCTGCGGCAGCGGCACGCTGCTGTTTGCCGCCGAGGAGCAGGCGGACTGCCGATCGCTTTTGGGCGTCGACAGGAGCGGTACCGCGGTGGAGCTCGCGCGAACCAACGCGAAGGCGGGCAACAGCAAGGCGCGGTTTGTGTGCCGCGATATCCTGCGCTTTGAAGCGCGTACCGGCGCGGACCTGGTGCTTTCGAACCTGCCGTTCGGAAGCCGCGTGGGAACGCATCACGAGAACGAAACGCTGTACGCAAGGTTTTTAAAACGCCTGCCGCACTATTTGAACGACGGCGGCGTCGCGCTTTTATACACGGCGGACGCAAAGCTTTTAGAGCGGCTCGTCGAACGCGACGCGCACCTCCGTCTGCGCGAAAAACGGCGGACCGCGGCGGGCGGGCTGAGCCCGTGGGTGTTCGCGGTTGACAAATCGGAACAGCGTCCGTATAATGACGGGAACAAGGAGAGGGAATGAGATGAGAAAGAAGTATTACATCACGACGGCGATCGCGTACGCCTCCGCAAAACCGCACATCGGCAATACCTATGAAGCGATTCTATCCGACAGCATCGCGCGGTTCAAGCGTTTCGAGGGATACGACGTGTATCTTCAGACCGGCACGGACGAGCACGGGCAGAAGATCGAGGAAAAGGCGAAAAACGCCGGCGTCACGCCCAAGGAATACGTCGACGGCGTGGCGGGCGAGATCAAACGCATCTGGGATCTCGTCGGCACGGGCTACGACCGCTTCATCCGCACGACGGACGAGGACCATGTGCTTGAGGTGCAGAAGATTTTCCGCTACCTGTACGAGAAGGGCGATATCTATAAAGGATATTACGAGGGCATGTACTGCGTGCCGTGCGAGTCGTTTTTCACGTCCTCGCAGTTAGTTGACGGCAAGTGCCCCGACTGCGGCCGCGACGTGCAGCCGGCGAAGGAGGAGGCGTACTTCTTCAAGATGAGCAAGTACGCGCCGCGTCTCATCGAGCACATCAACACGCATCCGGACTTTATCAAGCCGGTTTCGCGCAAGAACGAGATGATGAACAACTTCCTGCTGCCGGGACTGCAGGACCTGTGCGTTTCGCGCACGTCGTTTTCATGGGGGATCCCGGTCGACTTCGATCCGAAGCACGTCGTCTACGTCTGGCTCGACGCGCTGGTCAACTACATCACCGGCATCGGCTACGACTGCGGCGGCGAATCGACCGACCAGTTCAAAGCGCTGTGGCCCGCCGATCTGCACGTGATCGGGAAGGACATCATCCGCTTCCATACGATCTACTGGCCGATCTTTCTGATGGCGCTCGACCTGCCGCTGCCCAAAACAATCTTCGGGCATCCGTGGCTACTGCAGGACGGCGGCAAGATGAGTAAATCCAAGGGCAACGTCATGTACGCCGACGATCTTTGCGAACTGTTCGGCGTGGACGCGGTGCGCTATTACGTGCTGAACGAAATGCCGTTCGACAACGACGGCACGATCACGTGGGAGCTTCTCATTGAGCGGCTCAACGCCGACCTTGCGAACACGCTCGGCAATCTCGTGAACCGCACGGTCGCCATGAGCAACAAGTATTTCGGCGGAGCGGTGAAGCGCACGGGCGTTGTGGAACCGGTGGACGCCGAGCTCAAAGCGGTCGCGACGGGCGCGAAGGACCGCGTCGTAGCCGCGATGAACGAGTTCCATATCGCCGACGCGCTTTCGGAGATCTTCAATATCTTCCGCCGCTCGAACAAATATATCGACGAGACCGCGCCGTGGGTGCTCAGTAAAGACCCCGAAAAAGCGGACAGGCTTTCGGAAGTGCTGTATAACCTGATCGAGAGCATTTCGATCGGCGCAAGCCTTCTCTCTCCGTTCCTTCCCTCGACTGCGGAACGCATCCAAAAGCAGATCGGCGCAAAGCCGCGCGAGATCGACACGCTGGATAGGTTCGGTCTGTATCCGAACGACGGAAATTGCGTCGCAAGTCAGCCCGAGATCCTGTTTGCGCGGCTCGATCCGAAGACCGTCATGGAGCAGGTCGAAGCGCTGATGAAAAAGGATGAAACGCCGGCGGAACCGGAAGCACCGAAGCTTCCCCCGATCAAGAATGAGATCGCCTACGGCGACTTTGAAAAGCTCGACTTGAGACTTGCGAAGGTCATCGCCTGCGAGGAGGTCAAACGCTCTAAAAAGCTTCTGAAGCTGACCGTCTCGCTCGGAACCGAAGAGCGCACGGTCGTGTCCGGCATCAAGAACTGGTACAAGCCGGAGGACCTGATCGGCAAAACGGTCGTGCTGGTCGCAAACCTGAAGCCGGTCACGCTGTGCGGCGTGGAGAGCCACGGCATGATCCTCTGTGCGTCCGATCCTTCGGATACCGAGCTTGCGTTCCTGTCGCCTGAGAAGGACCTGCCCGCGGGCTGGGTGGTGCGCTGATGCGGATCTTTGATACGCACGCGCATCTTCTGGATGAGCAGTTTGACAGCGACCGCGATGCGCTGATCGCGTCGCTGCCCGAAGCCGGGATCGCAAGGGTCATGGAAGCCTGCTGCGACGAAGCGCAGATCGACCGGGTCGTCGCGCTTGTCGCGCGCGTGCCGTTCTTTTACGGCAGCGCGGGCGTGCATCCGCATTCGGCAAGCGAGTGGACGAATGAAACGGGCGATCATATCCGAACCGCGCTCACGCGCGAGCGCATGGCGGCGATCGGCGAGATCGGGCTCGATTACCACTACGACTTCTCCCCGCGCGACGCGCAGAAAGCCTGCTTCGACGCGCAGCTTGCGCTCTCGGCAGAACTGCATGCGCCGGTCATCATCCACGACCGCGAGGCGCACGGCGACTGCATGGATCTTTTACGGGCGTATCGCGGGAAGCTGTCGGGGGTCATGCACTGCTTTTCGGCAAGCTATGAGATCGCAAAGGAATGCATCGATCTCGGACTGTACGTTGCGTTCGGCGGCGCGCTGACGTTCAAAAACGCCGTGAACCAGTGGGACATCGCGTCGCGCCTGCCGCTTGAGCGGCTTTTGATCGAGACCGACTGTCCCTATATGACACCGGTGCCGTTTCGCGGCACGCGCAACGATCCCAGGCGCATCGTGCTGACGCTTCAAAAGCTTTCGGAGCTGCGCGGCGTCGATGCGGAGGAGCTCTCCGAAACGCTGTATCAGAACGCGTTTGCGGCGTTCGGCATAAAAGCATAACGCAAATAAAAAGCGTGCGGAGCGAATGCTCCGCACGTCTGTGTTTTTGGGTTTACGGCTCTCCGACGGCGGTTTCCTCCGGCTCATCGGGCTTCGGCGTCGCCGTGGGTTTGGGCGTGTTGGTCGGTTTCGGCGTCACCACCGCGGTGCCGCGTCGAAAGATCGGATAGATCGGTTTATAGGTGGTTTCCTCGGTACGGACCGTCTTCACAAACTGACCGTTCTGATACTTGTCGACATACGTTTTCACGTAATAGCCGTTGTGGGGCGTGTTCAGCTGCACCGGCTTTTCGGTCTCGAGCATCGTCTTGTCGTCCACGTACTCGTACTTGCTTTCGTCATTGTACGGCGTTTCCTCAAGAATCTCATTGTGCACACGGTACTCGACGCCCGGCTGCTCCTGCCCCCAGATCTCGACGTTGATATACTTGCGTCGGCCGCTTTCCTTGTCCTTGGTGATGTAGACCAGCATATAGAGCGTATTGCCCGTGTCGTTGGTGAACTTGAAATCGATATGCCCGTAGTCGACGGTCGCGTCGAATCCGAGCCCGTCCTCAAACTTGCTCGTGACGTAATCCGACGGGATGCTGTGCCCGCGGCGCGTAAATGTCGTGACGCCCGCGCGCAAAAGCGCGTTGAACATCGTCGTGCTGACCTGGCACACGCCGCCGCCGGCTTCCTTTCGGTAGCCCTGTCCGAGATAGACCGCGTTCGCCATCGACCAGCCCTTCTGCTCGCTGCGCTCGCCGGTCGTATTGTTGAAGCTGAACGTCTTGCCCGGCGCAAGCTCCGTAAACTGCATCATGGAGACGGCCTTGGTGATGTTCCGGTCGCGCGCCATGCAGTTTTCCGCGACCTCCGGCGTGGTGGACGAGGAACCCTTGAACCGGTAGTTCGTCTTGTACTCCGCGATCTTAGAGATCTGCGAACGCAGCATATCGGCGGTGATATCCGGCTCGGAAACGGCAACTTCGGGGGTCAGCGTCGCGGTGTAATTGCCCGCATCCAGCGCTTCGCGCACCTCGCGCTCGACCGAATCGTAATTGAGCTGCGCGCCGTTCGTGCCGTCATGGAACTCCCACGAGGGCTTATTGTACGTCACGCCGTCGATCTTGTAGGATTCATACACGAGCTCGGCGGACGCGTTTCTCGCGTGGTTCGGGATCTGCTCGTTGAGCGCATACAGCGCGCTGCGCAGCGCGTCCGCGTCGAATGAGAACGGCACGCGAAGCGTCTTAGAGCCTGTGCCCGAAGCGGCTTCGCGAAGCACGGATTCCAGCGCGTCGGCATACGAGAGCTTCAGATTGTCCGCGTTGAGCGTCATGGAGTATGTATCATAGGAAACGGTGATCTGCACGCTGTTCTTCGCCTGTTCGAGCTTTTGCGTCAGCGCGGTGCGCGCGTTCTGCACCGTTACGTTCTGCACAGGCACGCCCTCGATTGTGGCGTTTGCGGTGATGATCGTGTCGTCGGTTGCCGGCGCGGGCGTATCGATTGCGCCCGGCTGTGCCGATGCGACCTGTTCACGGCTTTCACAGCGCTCGCGTCCGCCGCACGCATAGAGGGACAGGGCGAGGATCGCGCCGACCAGCGCCAGCAGGGCAAACAGAAAGAAGCCGATCGCAAAGTACGTCAGGCGTTTGTTTTTCTTTCTTCTGCGCCGGCGCTTTTTCGGCGGCTGCGAGGAACCGCCCGAAGAGGTGCGTCTTGCGCCCGTATTGGTGCTGCGGCTTTGTGAACCGCTGCCCGAGCGGCTGCCGGTGCGGCTTTGGGCGGCTGTGCTTTGCGCGGCTGCCGAGGCGCTTGCCGCACGCTGTGACGCTTTGCGTTCGCTGGAAAAGTGCAGCGTGCCGTTCGCCGCGGAAAACGGGTCCTCGGCGCTGCGGTTTTGCCGCGCGGAATACGCTTCGCGCGCAGGCTGCGCGTAGCCGTATGAATCGGAGTTATATTGCGGGCGCATCACGCCAGTCTGTGTCATCGTAGTCATGATTCCGTATTATATCAATGAACCCTTTTTTTCTCAATAGGTTTTTGTTGCACCTTTGTAAAAATTTGCAGATTTAACGAAAGAATGTTACAATCATACATTATAAGAGGAGAAACGTGATGTTACATATCGTATTGGTCGAGCCGGAGATCCCGAGCAATACCGGCAACATTTCGAGGACCTGCGCCATCACCGGCGCGGCGCTGCATCTCGTTCGTCCGCTCGGCTTTTCGACCGACGACAAGAGCTTAAAGCGCGCGGGACTCGATTACTGGCATTCGCTGACGCTGTTCTATCACGACAGCATCGAAGAGGTGTGGGAGGAGTATCCGTCCGCGCGGTTTTTCTACTGCTCCACGCACGCGACGCGCCGCTACGACGAGGTTCGCTTTTCAGACGGCGACTTTCTGGTGTTCGGCAAGGAAACGGCGGGGCTCGGAGAAAAGATCCTGCTCCCGCACGCCGATGAGGCGATCCGCATCCCGATGGGCGACGGACAGCGTTCGCTGAATCTTTCCAACGCCGTGGCGATCGTGGTATATGAAGCGCTGCGGCAGAACGACTTTTTCGGCATGCGCTGATAAAAACGGAGCTCTGTTTGAGCTCCGTTTATCGATGGATTCCTTGATTCTGCGAGGTAAGATTCTTCCGGCAACAGTTAACTTAGATTTATCAATCAATTCATCCGCTTGCAAACAGAATTGATTCTGTCGATAGTAGTCATCCGCCGGCTTCTCCCAAAAATGCTCCGCGTCCGCTGCTTCCTTCCTTGAAATAATAACCTTTGAAGAAACTATTATAAAGAATGAGTTCGAGGCCGTCACGCTCATCGTGGTCATTGGGTATCGGTAAGCGGCCATTCAAAAGCTCATAATCATTAATTTGTATTGCAAGCTCATAACTCTGATCACCTCCTTCAGAATTATATATTTGATATATGTATGGAAGGTGTTCACTCCGACCATCGTTATATTGACACCAACATGTAGCATCGTCGTAGAACGAAATAGTCACCACAGAATAGTCATAGTCATCAAAACCATAACTTTCTCTAGCTGAAGACAATTCCCATGTACCGATAATTGCTTTATCGGGATCGAGGCTTTCGCTGCTGACGGTGTAATTATCTACTTTTTCGTAGTAATATCTGGTAGCAACATTGCCAAACCAATATACAAGAGTAAGATATTTTCCGTCGAGTTCACAATCTCCGCTGTACTTTGAGTTAATATACAGTGCATTGTCATCCAGATAGTATACAAAATCTTCTGCATTATTATTAATGCGGAAGACACCGGTGTTATCATCAAAAAACGTATATGCCTTGTAAAAATCATCAGCGTATTCATGTTTCGTATCCATAAATTGCCATGTACCAATGATTGCTTTATCGAGATCTAGGTTTTCGTTGCTGTCAGTTTGATTATACAGACCATCATTGAGATCCATTGCAAATGTAATTTTACCCCAGCGTTCTGCAAAAGGACTGTAAACATAATCAAATTCAATTATGTTATAATCACTAATATCATATCCAGCATAGTTTACCCAGATTTCTCCGGACCTTCCGGGCTGAAGTTCCAAATACTCATTCGAACAATTCCCAGCGCGCCCATCTGTCCAAGGGTAACCGGAATCGCAATGACCTATGTCGTTATTGTCAGCAAACACATCGAATTCTCTTGCTGTTATTCTATATTTGTTATTACCATTATTTTCTATCAATAAATGGATTCTGGGATATGTCCCGCTGCTCATATGCTTGAGCTCATACTCTAAAAATGTGAACTTTAAATCTCCATATTGAGCTGTTTCTTCGACATGAACGACTTGGTTTTTTGTGCCACCCGAGCAACCGAAAACTGACAACACCATGAAAAGTAGAATGATGATACTGGTGATTCTCTTCATAGATAGTACTTTCCTCCTTTATTAGCATTAATTGAAATGTAACATACCTATTTTCAAAAGTCAACTCAAAAGAGGTAACCTTTTTGAGTTTATTCCGATACTATTCTATATGAAATGGAAAGGTGATCGGAGTATGACGGCAGGCGAAGCGGTAAGGACGCGAATTTTGGAATTGATCAGTGAGCGAGGCATTACAGTAAATAAGCTTGCGATCAAGTCCGGCATCACACAATCCACGCTGCAGAACATTACGGGCGGACGAAATCACAGCGCTTCGGTTTCGACGATCCAAAAGCTTTGCGATGGACTGGACATCTCGCTCCGGGACTTTTTCAACTCCGACCTGTTTGAAAGATTGGAGCAGGAGATCCGGTGATATGCCGTAGCGATCGTGGTATATGAAGCGCTGCGGCAGAACGACTTTTTCGGCATGCGCTGAACGGCGGATCGACCCGGACCGCGAAAAAACCGCTCCGCGTCGAAAAAAGTGCGCATTTCCCGAAAATAATGCTTGCATTGTTGAAATCGCTGTGGTAATATTGCAATGTTCGAGTTTTTTGAAGGAGGTGGACTGAATGGGTAAGTTCTGTGAAGTCTGCAAGAAAGGGACCATGTCCGGCAATCTGGTCAGCCATTCCAATCGCAAGACCAAGCGCAGCTGGGCGCCGAATATTCAGACCGTGCACGTCGTCGTTGACGGGCGCGTTCAGAAGATGAATGTTTGCACGCGCTGCCTGCGTTCCGGAAAGGTCGAAAGAAGCAACTGAACAATCTTTGAGTGAAGTACAAAAGCCACCTCGATCGGTGGCTTTTTGTCGCAGGGGACGTATGATCATCACCAGCAGAAGCAACGAGCGCGTGAAGAGCGCGCGCGCATTACAGGACGCAAAGGCGCGAAAACGCGACGGACTGCACCTGATCGAAGGGGACAAGCTTGTTTCGGACGCGATCGCGTCGGGCGCTGCGGTCAAAACCGTGTTCGCGCTTGAATCCGTTCCGCCGTTCGACGGAATCGAAACGATCCCTGTCAGCGAAAGCGTTTTGGACGCGCTCTGCACCGCAAAGACGCCGCAGCGCATGTGCGCCGTGGTCGAAACGCCGACCTG
>CAJOKM010000033.1 GCA_905235205.1 uncultured Clostridia bacterium
CCTAAGGCCTGAAGCATTGGGCGTGCCCTGCTTCGGGTGACATTTTACCGTAAATCTGTCTTTTCTTCAACGAAAAAGCCCTGACTTTGCGGGAATACCTGCGGATGCGCCTGCGTGGGCTGCCCCATGGCCGGCGCCTGCCGCGACGGAAAGACGGCCTCGGGAAAGACTGCAAAAACGCAGTAAGGGGGATCAGGGGAAACGGTGTCACCGGGATGCTTCCCTCCCGAAAGGGGTATGATATAATGTTTCCTGAAGCCGAAAGATGCGTGATCTCCCCACCCGTTCTGCAATCGCACAGATAGTCGGGACAGCGGGACTTCACGCTGTTATCCTGTGTTTGTCAGGAGGGAAGACGATGGATTGGATTTCCGGAATACAGCGGGCGATCGACTATATCGAAGCGCACCTGACCGAGGAACTGGATTACGACACCATTGCGCGGGAGAGCTTTTCCTCGCCCTTTCATTTTCAGCGTGTGTTCAGCATCCTCTGCGGCTATACGCTGGGGGAATATATCCGCTACCGCAGGCTGAGCGTCGCGGGAGCCAGGCTCGCAAGCGGAAGCGACAGAGTGATCGACATCGCGCTGGAAATCGCGCTGGAATTCGGCTATGACAGCCCCGACAGTTTCGCCAAGGCATTCCGGGCTTTCCATGGCATCACCCCGTCGCAAGCGCGCGGCAACGGAGCCATGCTTCACTCGTTTTCCCGCCTGAACATCAAAGTGACTCTTGAAGGAGGAAACGACATGCAATACAAATTGGAAGAGAAGCCCGCCATGCTGCTGACCGGCTTTAAGCGACGCTTTTCGGGAAATCCCAACGACAAAAAGGATCAGGATCATTACTTTGCCTGCGAAACACGGCTGGAGCAGTACGTTCTGGAAGGACGGAGCCGGATTCACGATACGGTCTATACCGTCATGACAAACTTCGGCGACAACGGATATGATTTTTACTATGCCTATCAGCTGCCCAAATGGGCATTGGAGGATTTTGACGATGACCTGGGCGATTTTGCCAAGCGGTACACACATCTGCAGATCCCTGCAGGATTGTACGTTGTCTGCGAGACGGAGCGCTGTATGTACCCGACGAACCTGGTGGATGAACTGCGCCGCCGGATCGTGACAGAGTGGCTGCCCTCTTCTGGGTATGTTCTGCGCGACGCCCCTGAGCTTGGCGTGATCCATTGGCCCTTCGAAGACGGAAACGACGCGGTAAACAATTCCCACTACTGCGAGATCTGGCTCCCCGTCAGCAGGGAGCAGTAAATGTAGTTCTTTCGTCCGTGCTTATGGCGGCGAGCATCGGATTTTGATCTCCGAAATCCAGGACGATGCGACAAAGCAGGCGTGACCGTTGCGGGCACGCCTGCTTCATATCCTTTTTAATTGGTAAACGTCTGTCTCAAAGCAACTTCCTTTCGGAGGGTGCCCCAAGTGGGTGTTTTGTTTTTGGTGATGCTGTGCCCTCGTTGCGCAAAACGAAATCCGGCGTCAGAAACGGCGCCGGATCGGTTTTGTGTGTCTGAATGGTGTGAATGAGCGGCATTCGCGCTTGGGTTACAGCATCGTGCGGCGCAGTTCTTCTTGGGAGAGCGGCGACAGATCGCCGGGCGCGATGTCAAAGACGGTGCGGCAGCCGGTCTCGCCGCGCTTGGCCATGCGTCCGATCGCACGCGCGAACGCGACCAGCACGCCTGCGGTGAACTCCGGATTGGAATCGAGCGACAGCGAATACTCGATGCGGTGCGTGTGCTCGCCGCAGAGACCCGTCTTTCCGGTGCGGATCACAAACCCGCCGTGCGGCAGCGCGCTGTGGTTTTTGCGCATTTCCGCTTCGGAGATGAACGTGACGGTCGTATCGTAGTCGGCAAAGTAATTCGGCATCGTTTTGATCGCCGTTTCGATGGCGGCTTTGTCCGCGTCGGGCGCGGCAACGACGTAGCACTCGCGAAGATGCTTTTCTCTTGCACAAAGCGCGGGCTGTTCGCCGGACCGGACGGCGTTCAGCGCTTCTTCGATCGGGACCGTATACTGCCTTGCGTCGATTACGCCCGGAATGCGGCGGATCGCGTCGGAGTGTCCCTGACTGACGCCGCGGCCCCAGAAGGTGTAGTCCTGCCCGTCCGGAAGGATCGCGTTCGCATAGAGCCGGTTCAGCGAGAACATGCCCGGGTCCCAGCCGCACGAGATCAGCGCAAGCGTTCCGCCCGCTTTAGCTGCGGCGTCAACGGCGTCGAAGTGCGCCGGGATCTTCGCGTGCGTATCGAAGCTGTCGATCACGTGAAAGTCCTTCGCAAGCCGCGGCGTGAGCTCCGGCAGGTCGGTTGCGCTCCCCCCGCACAGAATGACCGCGTCGATCTCGTTTCGGAATCGACCGATCTCCTCCGCGGCGTATATCGGCGCGCCGGTTTGCGGACGGACGGTTTTCGGGTCGCGCCGCGTAAAGATGCCCATAAGCTCCATATCGGGGTTTGTTCGGATCGCGGCTTCCACGCCGCGCCCGAGGTTTCCGTATCCGTAGATCGCCAGTTTCATATGCAGACTCCTTCCGGCCCCGCCGCAGCAGGCGCGTTCTTATCGCAGGATATTATATAAAACCGGCCCGCGTTTGTCAACCGGTTCCAACCATCGCGACCGACTCGCGCGCTCGGCAGCAAAAACAGCATTGACAAGGCCCCCGCTCTGTACGATAATACTTGTGATCACAATCCTATGCGCGAGAAAGGAAAGAACTCTATGCTGAACAAGGTTTCAAGAATCATGCGGGATTCGGGACCCGCGCGGTTTTTCGTACCGGTCGGGCTCATTCTGATCATCTTTGGTGTGATCCTGCTCTGCATCAACACCGGGTCGTACGCACAGACGGACGGCACAGTCACCGCCGTGACCGAAACCGTTTATGACGAAGAACAGCAGCAACAGCAATACGACGTCGACGTTTCCTACACGGTAAACGGCAAGGCGTATACGGGACGGTTCGAAGCGCTCACGGGCACATTCAAGACCGGCGATCCCATCAAGGTCTATTATGATCCGGAGAATCCCGAGAAGATTTCCGGTTCCAGAATCGCCAACTTCATTCCGGTGATCATCATCGCTGTCGGCGTGCTGGCGATCGCGTTCGGTCTTTTTAAGACAGTCAAGGCATTCAAAAAGAGCAAAGACCTCGACGAGACCGCACCCGTGGCAAGCTTTGACGGGTTCCGTCAGTCGGCGGGCGTCACCGAGTATTATTTCCGCTGGGACAACAATTCTTTAAAACCCGGGTACATCCTGGAAGACGCGGACCGCAAGATGCTGTTCGAAGGAAAGATGCTGAAAAACACACTCGTCGGCGCGCGCACCTTTGCGTTTACGAACCATGTCAGCGGTGAAACTGCGGAACATGAGGTCGGGCATACCGCATCGCAGACGTATAACGACAGTCTCCTCGGCACGAAATCGTGGTTCAAATTCGACGGGGAAAACATCTGGGATCTGCTGCACGCACGCGGACTTCGCGTTCGCACAAGCATGGTTTCAGAGTTCCCGAACATGTCGTATGAGGTGTCCAGAGACGGCGCGCCGTTTGCGCAGATCCAGAGCACGAGCATGTATGTTCATGAAAACGAGGAAGCGGCGCACAAGATTGCCGTTCCGGTCGGCAGGATGTTCTATCGCTGCTGGACGGCGTCGAACGACTTTGAAACGCTGTTCCTCACAATGTTCGCGATCACCGAAACGAATCAGGCGATTGTGGAATAAGACGCGCAGAACAAATTCCGAATCAGGCAGACGCTTTTACGGCGTCTGCCTCAGCTTGTCAAAAAACGGTTTGACAAGCTGAGGAGGCTGTTGAGAAGGGAGGCAGAATTCGCGTTCTTCGCGATGGAGCTATACTACAGTATGCGACTGAGCGAAAACGCGGATCGTTTGCGGCGAAATGATGAAAAGAAAAGGTGTCTTTCACCTTTTCTTCCGATAGGTATTCTGATTTCATATTCTCGCCGCAAACGGTCTGACCCCTTTTTACGACAGCCTGGGGCAGACGCTTTTACGGCGTCTGCCTTTTTTAGCGCGGAGACCATTCGACAAACGCCTTGCGAACAAGCGCGGAATTTGATATACTGAAACATAACAAAACAGAGGGGATCGGATATGAGGATCATCGAACTGAAGGAAACGGTCACCGCTTCCAACGACCGCGACGCCGAAACGCTGCGCGGCGAGCTCAAGCAGAAAGGTACGCTGCTGATCAATCTGATGGCGTCGCCCGGCGCGGGCAAAACGACGCTTCTGGAGCGCACGATCCACGATCTTAGGGATCGGATGCGTATTGCGGTCATGGAAGCGGATGTCGATTCCGACGTGGACGCCGTGCGCATCGAGCGAACCGGCGCAAAAGCCGTGCAGGCGCATACCGACGGCATGTGTCACATGGACGCGGGCATGACGCGGCGCGCGCTGGACGCGCTGGGGGAGGACCCGTTCGATCTCGTCGTGCTCGAGAACGTGGGTAACCTGATCTGCCCTGCGGAGTTCGACACCGGCGCGGGCAGGTGCGTGATGCTGCTGTCCGTTCCGGAGGGCGACGACAAGCCGTTGAAGTATCCGCTGATGTTCACAAAAAGCGACGTTTTGATCATTACCAAGACCGACGTCGCGCCGTACTTCGATTTTGATCCTGACGCGTGCATTCGTAGAGCAAGGAAACTGAACCCGGATATCACGGTCTTTACGGTCTCGGCAAAGACCGGCGACGGGTTCGAAGAATGGGAAGACTGGCTGATCAAAGCCGTTGCGGACTGGAAGAACTGACAGAACAAAGGAGAAAGACCATGCCGGAAACCTACGATCAAAACCCGCGCACCAAATCCAAGTATGACGGCGAGCCGGTGCTCAACAAGAAGTACGCAAAGCTCGGCGCAAAGATCACGGACAATGTTCCGCACAAACTGTTCGGACTCAAGACGACGGACGAGGAATACTGGGGGCTGCGCGAAGTACTAAACGAGCATGAAGTCGACGTCGCGCTTTCGATGAAGCAGCGCGAATGGTACACCTATGAGCAGCTGTTTGAGAGGAACAAAGCGATGGGCGAACCGCTCTTTAAGGAGACGCTCGATCTGCTGTGTACGCACGGGTTTGTCGAATACGACTACGGCGATCACTACGACGACAACGGTCCGATCCCCGGCGCGCCGAAGGAACTGCGCTATCGCACGAGCTACTTTGTGCCGGGCAGCGCGGAGCTGTTCAATTCGTCGGTCTCGCGCATCGAGGCGAACCCGCCGGTGGCAAAGATGTTCGAGCGCATGACGTTTTTGCCGCTCGAGCACATCACCTCAATGGTCCGTCCGGGCGGCAACGGCATCGGCATGCACGTGATCCCCGTCGAAAAGGAGGTCGTTGCGAACCGCGAATCGGTCAAGATCGAAAAGATCTCGCACTGGCTTCAGAAATACGACGGACACATCTCGGCGGGCATCTGCTCGTGCCGCGCGTCCCGCGCGATGCTCGGCGAGGGCTGCACAGACGACGAAAACGACTGGTGTATCCAGGTCGGCGACATGGCGGATTACACGGTCGAAACCGGGCGCGCGCACTACATCACCAAGGAGGAAGCGCTCGAGATCCTAAAGCGCGCCGAGGAAAACGGGTATGTGCATCAGATCACGAACATCGACGGCGAGGATCATATCTTCGACATCTGTAACTGCAACGTCAAGATCTGCAATGCGCTCCGAACCTCGCTGCTGTACAACACGCCGAACATGTCGAAGTCGGCGTACACCGCAAGCGTGAAAAAGGAAAACTGCGTCGCGTGCGGGCGCTGCGTGGAGATCTGTCCGGCAGGCGCGCTGAAACTCGGTCAAAAGCTCTGCACCAGGGACGGCAAGGAGATCGAATACCCCAAATCCGTACTGCCCGACCGCATTCGCTGGGGCAAGTACGCATGGGACGAGAACTACCGCGACACTGCGCGCGTCAACACGCACAAGACCGGCACCGCGCCGTGCAAGAGCGCGTGTCCCGCGCACGTGCCGATCCAGGGATATCTGAAGATGGCGAAGGAAGGCCGCTACGACGAGGCGCTGGCGCTGATCAAGCGCGAGAATCCGTTCCCGGCGATCTGCGGACGCGTCTGCAACAAGCGCTGTGAGGACGCGTGCACGCGCGGCACGATCGATCAGCCGGTCGCGATCGACGACGTCAAGCGGTTCCTTGCGGATCGCGATCTCAGCAAGGAAACGCGCTACGTCCCGAAAAAGATCATCAACAACCTGACCGGCGAATGGCCGCAGAAGATCGCAATCATCGGCGCGGGTCCTGCGGGACTGTCGGCGGCGTATTATCTCGGCGAGATGGGATACCGTCCCACCGTGTTCGAGAAGAACGCAAAGCCCGGCGGCATGATGACCTACGGCATTCCGTCGTTCAAGCTCGAAAAGGACGTCATCGACGCGGAGATCGACGTGATCCGCGCGCTCGGCGTCGACATCCGCTGCGGCGTGGAGGTCGGCAAAGACGTCACGATCGAAGAATTGAAACAGCAGGGCTACGAAGCGTTCTACATTGCGATCGGCTGTCAGGGCGGAAAGCTTCCGGGCATTCCGAACGAGCGCGCCGAGGGCACCGAGATCGCGGTGCGCTTCTTAAGCAAGGCGCTTTCGGACAACAGCCGCAGGCTGGAAGGCGACGTGGTCGTTGTCGGCGGCGGCAACGTGGCGATCGACTGCGCGCGCACCGCGCACCGGTTCGGCGCAGAGAACGTGACCATGTTCTGTCTCGAATCGCGCGAAACCATGCCTGCTTCGCCGGAGGAGATCCAAGAAGCCGAGGAGGAAGCTGTTCAGATCGAGCCGTCGTGGGGACCGAAGGAAGTGCTCGTCGACGAACAGGGCAAGGTCAAAGGGCTCGTTCTGAAGCGCTGCGTATCGACGATCGATCCGGATACCGGGACGTTTTCGCCGAAGTACGACGAGAACGAGACGATTACCGTCGAGGCAAAGACGATCGTGTTCGCGATCGGACAGGCGATCGAATGGGGAAGCCTTCTGGAGGGCACGAACGTGAAGTTCCACCACGGCAACTACCCCGTTGCCGATCCGTTCACCTATCAGACCGACGATCCGACGATCTTTGTCGGCGGCGACGTGTTCACCGGACCGAAGTTCGTGATCGACGCGATCGGGCAGGGACATATGGCGGCGGAATCGCTCGCGCGCGCCGTTTCGAAGAACAGCGTCAATCAGACGCTCGGACGCGACAGACGCTTCTTTAAGGAGCTTGACAAATCGAACATCGCGATCGACTCCTACGATCACGCACAGCGGCAGGTCCCGCCCGTGGATGAAACCGTCGACGCAACGAACGGCTTTTCGGATCCGCGCCTGCCGCTTACCGAAGAGCAGGTGAAGATCGAGACTTCGCGCTGCCTCGGCTGCGGCGCGACGATCGTCGACGCGAACAAGTGCATCGGCTGCGGGCTTTGCACCACGCGCTGCGAGTTCGACGCGATCCACCTAAAGCGCGATCATCCGAAGAACTCGGAGCTGCGCCGCGCGGAGGACAAGGTCGGCGGACTTTTGAGCTACGCGGCAAAGCGCGGCATCAAGATCCTGCTGCACAGCGGCTCGAAGGAAGCGAAGATCATGCGCAAAAAGCGCAGAGCGTACAACAAGGCGACAAAGGAATTCCACAAGACGCATCCGCACACCGGCAACGCCGTAAACGTCGAGGATCTGATGAAGGACTGACATGCACGAGATGGGCATTATCCTGCATCTTGCCAAAACGCTGGACGAAGCGGCGGAGCGGGAACAGATTAAAAAAATCACGCGCGTAACGCTGGAGGTCGGCGAAGTGTCCGGCATCGTGACCGATTATTTTTCCGACTGCTGGAACTACTTTCGCAAAAAACGTCCGGTGCTGGAGAGCGCAGAACTCGAGCTGGTCACAATCCCCGCTGTGACGTACTGCAGCAGCTGCAAACGCACCTATCCCACCGTGCAGTACGGACGCACCTGCCCCTACTGCGAAAGCGGCGAAACGTGGCTTTTGAAGGGCAGCGAGTGCATTATCAAGGAGATCGAGGTCGAATAAACAAAAACCGCCTGAGACGTTCAGGCGGTTTCGCTTTGTCTGCTATTGTTCCGTCGGCTGCGGCGTCTGCGGAGCGGCGGACGATTCGTTCTCCGGCGCGGGCGCGGGGTTTTCCTCCGGCACGGAATTGGGCTTTTCGAGCATAGCGAAGTACCGGTCGTGCGCGCGGTTGTAAGCCGCGTTGAACGCGGCGTCGCTGCCGGAATGCAGGCGTTCGAAGTACAGATGCTCGTGATCGGCGAGCTCCGGCTGCACACGCACCATGGTGGCGACACCGACGTTGGAGCACACGTCGCCGATCCGGTGGAACTCGACCATCAGATCGGAGAAGGTCGTGTCGGCGTACGCGTTGCATTCTCCGGTGCTCATGCGCTTCAAATGATTGCGCCGTAAAGCGGTAATGAGGTCGCTCGACACCTGCACAAGGGGTTCGATGCGCGCCGCCGCATCCACGTCGCGCTTTTCAAAGGTCTGCCGGGTCTCATCCAGAATGCTCAGCAGCGCGCTTTCCAGGACCGCCATTTCCGAGACCGCGGCGGACGAGAATTCGGTACGGTTCCTTTTCAAAGATTCGGCGTAGGCGGCGATGTTCACCGCGTGATCACCCAGCCGCTCAAACTCGGATGTGACCTTATAGTACTGGTTCAGGATGGCGACGTGGTTCTCGATCTGCAGATGCGGCAAAAACTCCACGATGTACTTGCTGACCTTGTCGGTCATGCGGTCGATCTCATCCTCTTCCTTCAGAATCTCCCGGTGCACAGCGGCGTCATAGTGTTTGAGCAGTCCGAAGGACTTTTCGAGATTGCTGCGTGCGGCGGTGAAGATGGCTAAAAGCGTTTTATAGCAGCTTTGCAGCGCGAGCGCCGGCGTATTGAAGAACACCGGGTTCAGCGCGTCGGTCACTTCCTTATATTTGCTGTCCTTTTCAGGCTTGTCGCGCACGATTTTGCAGCTGAGCTTTTCAAAGAGCCCAAGCATCGGCAGCAACGCGAGTGCGCAGCCGAGATTGAACACGGTGTTGGTGTTCGCGATGATGCCGGAATTGACCGGCGCGTCCCAAAGCTTGTCCAAAAGTCCGATTTTATGAATGACCGTAACCGCGAGCAGCACCAGAATCGACTTGCTCAGATTATAGACGATGTTCACAATCCCCACACGCCTGGCTTCCGTCTTTGCGCCGATGTAACAGACGATGGCGGTGGTCACGCAGTCACCGAGATAGATGCCGACGATCACCGAATAGATGGACTTGAACGTCAGCATACCCGTTGCGGAGAACGCCTGTAGGATTCCGATGCTCGCCGAGGAGCTCTGCAGCATGAACGCGACGCCCGCGCCGGTGAAGTAGCCGAGGATCGGACTCTTGCCGAGTCCCGAAAACAGGGTTTCGATGATACCGGACTCCGCCAGACTGTTGACCGCGCCGGTCATGTTCAAAAGCCCCGAGAACAGGATGCCGAACCCAATGGCGATATTGCCGACGGAGCGCGAGTTTTTAAAGAAATTGGTCATGATCAGCGCGATGCCGATGATCAGCGCGATGGGCGCGAGCGTGGACGGCTGGAAAAACCGGAGCACGGACGAGCCGGAAGAGTTGATGTCCAAAAGCCGGATGATCTGGCCTGTGACGGTCGTGCCGACGTTTGCGCCGACGATGATGCCGAGCGATTGATGCAGCGTCAGGATGCCCGCGCCGACCAGTCCGGCGGTGATGACGATGGTCGCGGTCGAGGACTGAATGAGCGCGGTGACCAGAACGCCTAAAATAAACGCTTTGAGCGGATTGTCCGTGACCTTGCTCATGGCGCGTTTGAGCGTACCGGAAGAGTTTTCCTTCAGGGAATCCCCCATCAGACGCATGCCGTACAGGAACATCGCAAGCCCGCCCAAAAGAGAAATCACATTAAATACATCCATACAAAAACCCCGATCGATTGTTGAAGAATCAAGGAACCTATTGATATAACAATAGCACGCCGGAGGGGCTTTCGTCAAGGCGATCCGCTGATCGCATTCCGGAAAGCAGGACGTCCGATTGAGTCAATGCGCTTGATTACCGGGTCGAATGATGCTATAATAAAAAAGTACCGTTCCGATTAACAGCAATCAATATGCGGGCTTGCCTAGCGTATGCGGAACCGTACAACAGAGCGATCATTGAGGCAAGCTTTGATCGCTCTTCTTTTGTATCCGAAGATACGCGCGTTGCACTGCGCATGAAAATATGATATACTATTCAAAACCATCACGGACGTTCGGAGAGAACGTATGCAGCGGGAAACGGAATATCCGCCCCGTTCGGTAAACGCACCGCAACCGGCTGATCACGGGCTGCGGCGGGATCGAAACATATTACCATTAGCGGCGTCGGGAGAGAACGATGGAAACGGAACGGCTGATCATTGACCGGGTCAGAGAGACGGATAAAGCGGACTATTTTTATAACATCTCGCACGACCGAAAGGTCCTCGAAACGTTCGTCTGCCGGTATGCGGAAACACTTGAGGATTTCGACTTTTCGATTTACCCGGGCAGGGACGACCTGTTTGCGATCCGGCTCAAAGAGACGGGACGGCTGATCGGGATCATCCTGTGCTTTGACGAAGCCGTCGGCTCTTGCGAGATCGGCTATGGGATCGGCTCAGAGCATTGGGGACACGGATACGCCACCGAGGCGGTCAAACGCTTCTTGGAATACCTGTTTTCGGAAAAGGACATGAAAACGGTCTGCGCGTCGTTCTTTACCGGGAACGACGCGTCGAAGTGCGTAATGGAAAAGTGCGGCATGACGTTTTCCCGCTTTTCGGAAAAGGAACTGGAATATCGGGGCGTTTGGCGCGATCTGACCTATTACGCGATCGATCATGCGCCGGAAACAGGAAGAGAACGGTAAAGGGGAGGAACGGAACATGCGGATTCTGATCTTAAACGGCAGTCCCAAGGGGGAAAAGAGCGACACGCTGCACATCACGCGCGCGTTTGTTGACGGCATACAACGCGTCAAAGACGCCGAGGTTACGGTGATCCATGTGAACGAGCGTCATATCGAATACTGCACGGGGTGTTTCGTCTGCAAGAAAAACGGCGGCGTATGCGTGCTGAAAGACGACATGCAGGAGATCCTCGACGAGATGCTTTTTAGCGATCTTGTGATCTTCAGTTTTCCGCTGTATTCCTACGGCATGCCGGCCGCGCTCAAAAACGTCGTCGACCGCATGATGCCGCTGTCGTCGTGGAACATGGTGCGCGACGAATCCGGCAAGTACGGGCATCGGATGCAGTACGACGTCTCGGCGGTGCATTCCATGATGATCTGTGGCTGCGGGTTTCCAAACGCGAAGCACAATTTCGAAGGCGCGGTCTGCCAGTTCGAGCTCAAGTTCCCGGATCGCGACGCAATCATCACCGTGCCCGAAAGTCCGATGTTCAATATTCCCGAGGCGGCGCCGTTCGTCGCGCCGCGGCTTGAAGAACTCAAAGCGGCGGGCGCGGAATACGCCGTGACCGGTGCGCTTTCCGAAGAAACGATGCGAACGATCTGTTCGCCGATGATCCCCGAGGAGATCTACGCGCAGTTCGCCAACGGCGAGCGCAAACAGGCAAAGGAGAGATAACATGCTGCCGTCCGTCATCCTCAATTTTGCGATCGTGCTGATCAACGTCGTTTGCGTCATCTGCGCGATGACCGTCACGAAGCCGAAGGAACTCTTTCGGTATTTTACCACGCTGTCCAACGTGCTCTGCGCTTTGGCGGCGCTCGTGACGGCGATCTGCGGCTTGCGCGGCGCGCTGCCGCTTTGGGTCGTACTGTTCAAGTATGTCGGCACGGCGTCGGTGACGGTAACGCTTCTCACCGTCTTCCTGTTCCTCGGTCCGATCTCCGGACAGTGGAAAAAACTGCTCTCGGGCACGGAGCTGTTCTTTCATCTGTTCTGTCCGCTGCTGGCGATCGTGTCGTTCTGCTTCTTTGAAAAGAGACCGTTCTCCTTCGTGTGGACGGCGCTCGGCGTCGCGCCGGTGATCCTGTACGGTCTGCTGTATCTCCAAAAGGTGATCTATGCGCGTCCCGAAAAACGCTGGGAGGACTTTTACGGGTTCAACCGCGGCGGCAGATGGGGCGTCAGTATGGCGCTGATGTTCCTCGAAGGCTGTATCGTCGCCGTGCTGCTCTGGATCGTGTAGAAAGAAAAACCAAATGAAAAAACGATCTCCAAAACGGAGATCGTTTTCGTATGAGACTTAAAACCCGCGGCTGCGCAGATCGTCGACAAGCGACACATAAAACGCCGTGACGTCGCGCACCTGTTCGCCGGTCTTTTTTGAGAGCGCGGTGCGGCGGAAATCAATCTCGTCGAGGTGCGAAATGCCGCGGCGCGTGTTGCCGCGAATCACGAGACACCGCTCGCCCCATTCGGCGGAGGCGACGGAGACCAGTCCGTCGTTCGGTCCCTCGATCCGGTTCAGAACAGCGTTCGCCGTGGACAGATTGATATCGGAAAACGGGTGCGTCATTACGCCTGCGACGCTCTGATAAAACACGCCCGGCACGTCCGGGTTCTCCGCGTTGAACCGCTCCATGTGCGCGGTCGAAAACTCTTCGCATACACGCTGAAAATCCGGCTTTTTGTCGCCGACTAAGCGGATCCAGTTGTTGACGGCGAACGCGGCGATCGAAAAGAACACGCGCGGCGCGCGCAGAAAGATGCTGAACGTCTTTGATCCGCGGTGCGGCGTGCCGACCGTGGTGATGCTTGCGATCTTCCCGCCGTAACCGAGCGAGGACGCCGCCATACGCGCCTCCAGCCCGCCTTTGGAGTGCGCGATCAGATTGATCTTCTGCGCGCCGGTTTCGGCTAATACGGCGTCGATACGCGCGCACAGCGCGTGCGCGTTCGTTTCCGTGCTCGCCCAGCAGTCCTGCTCGCCGAAAAACAGCTCGGCGCCGTGATCTTTTAAAACACGCGGAATCCTGCCCCAGTAGACCGGGATCTTCAGATCGCGAAACCCCGCTCCGTGGATCAGCAAAAGCGGGTATTTTGTTTTGCAGTTCGGCTCTTCCATCACATTCAATATAGCATGCGTCCCGGTTTCCCGCAAGCAAAAAAAGCAATCCCCGACCAACCAGAGATCGCTTAACACGCCAAGTAGGCTGCTGGGAAGGGAGGCAGAATTCGCGTTCTTCGCCCGGAACTATACTAATGTATGTGAACGAGCGAAAACGCGGATAGTTTGCGGCGAGATCAATGAAAAGAAAAGGCGGATTTTCCGCCTTTTCGACTTGTCAGTATTCTTTTTCCCTTCGTCGCCGCAAACGGTCTGACCCCTTTTACGGCAGCCTGTATTATTCCAGAGAGGACATGTCCACGTAATCCGAAGCCTGCCGCTCGAACATCTGCCGGTACACGGTCGGACGCGTGAACAGCGTTTCGTGCGTGCCGGACTCGATCAGCTTGCCCGCGCGGAATACGAAGATCTTGTTGCTGAAGCGCACGCTGTGCAGACGGTGCGAGACATTGATGATCGTCTTCTTGCCGTGCAGGCGGCTGCGGATGCGCTGGTTCAGTTCATACTCGATGTTCGGGTCGAGCGCGGCGGTCGGCTCGTCGAGGATCAAAATTTCGCTGTCGCGGTAGATCGCACGCGCCAGCGCAAGGCGCTGTCCCTCGCCGCCGGACGGCGTGTAGCCGTTGTCGTCGAACTCGCGGTAGATCATCGTGTCCTTGCCCTTTTCAAGCGATTCGACCTTCTCGGTCAGTCCCGCAAACGCGATCGCCTCGTCGATCTTCGCTTCGCCGTTCGGATCGGTCTCGTGCTCGCCGAGCGAGATATTGTCCTTCAGCGAGAAGGATAAAAGCTGAAAGTCCTGGAACACGCAGGCGAAGTACTGCGCGTATTCGCGGCGGTCGATCTTCGACGCGTCCACGCCGTTGATCGTGATCGTACCGCTCGTCGGCTCGTAAAGGCGCAGAAGCAGCTTAATGAACGTGCTCTTGCCCGCGCCGTTGTCGCCGACGATGGACACGATGTCGCCCCGGTCGATCTCGCAGCTCACGTGCGACAGAGCCTCATATTCCGTGCCGGGATACTTGAACGTCACGTCATTGAAGCGGATGACCATCTCGGACTCGATGTCCGGCATCTTGACCGTATCCGCCGTGATCGCGTTGTCGATATCGCTCAACGCGTAATACTCCTTGAATGCCTCGTAGTACTTGTTGTACTGGTTGATCGACGCAATCCCGCCGACGACCGACTTGAGCCCGCCGGAGAACGATTCCGCCGCGTTCAGACAGACGCTGAAATTACCTGCCGATATGCCGAACCGCAGCGATCTTCGAATCAGATACCAATACGTGACACCTTTTTGCACGAGCATGACCAACAGCATCAGAATGCCGAACTTTATGCCGTAGCGCGCAAGCTTTTCATAGAACCGCTGCAGAATGTTGAGTTGCTTTTCATAGCGTCCGTTGACCCATTCGTCGCAGCCGTTTCCGCGGATCTCTTTGCCGAACTTAAAGTGCTGCGTGAGCAGGGAGAAATACCCGGCTCGACGGTCCTGCATCGACTTCTCGATGTTGATCTCGATGTTCTTTTTGGACAGGATATAATTCAGGACAATGGTCATGCTCGTCAAAACCACGATCAGCAGGATCAGCGGGAAATCATTGAGGATTCCCCAAAGGACGAACGCGTATTTGACCAGCAGCACCATGTTTCCGATCAGGCCGAACGCGGTATCCAGCGTTGCGCCGAATCCCGCGCCGCCCGTGGTGATAAACTGCTCCGCCCGCGCTTTGAGATCCAGAAACTCCGCCGTTTCCGTGCGCTCATAGCGCACGGTCATGATCTTTCGGGATAGATCCAGCTGGAACTTTTTATAGACGATCGATTTTTCGACCGAAAGACGGTTCGAAATCAGCGTTTGCAGAATGCCGGTGATCAATGAGATCACGACCAACGCGGCCAGAAACAGGAGCGCTCTTTGCCAATTCGGCACAGTGCCCTGCATCGGCGCGATCCCGTCGATCAGCCGATCCACAAACGGAATGGACTGACTTGTGCCGGCGGCCATCGGCTGCGGGAACATGGCGTCGATGATCCGGCCGGGGATCAACAGCGTCAGGACCGTGGTGACATATGAAAGCACCTCTCCCGCCAGCAGCAGGAAGAGGTACCATTTATCATACCTCCAGCAAACCTTGAAGAGGAACCAGACGCCCTCAAACGGCTTGGTCGTTCGCTTTTGCTTCGTTGCGTTTCTTTCCTTGCTCATACAGCTTTGCCTGCCCCTTGATTGCTTCTTCTACCATTGCGCGATTCATGTCGCAGTTCAGTTTTGACAACAGCAACGGCTTTCCCGTGGTCAGATAATCCGCTCCGAGACACCCGTTGCAAAGCGTGGAGGCGAAGCAGTTTCTGCACTCCTCGTGATTCTCCTTGCAGCTGTGCGCAAGAATGCGGCTCCGCACGGCGCGGTAGTGTTCGTTGTGGAAAACGTCCTCATCCCAGACGTTTCCGAGGTTCAGCTCCTCGATGTCCGTCAGCATAAAGCACGGGAACAGATTCCCCTTGGTCGTGACGGAAAGTGTGCCGAT
>CAJOKM010000034.1 GCA_905235205.1 uncultured Clostridia bacterium
GCAGAAACAGCACGATCGCCGCGGCAAGCACGTCGATTGCGATCAGCCATCCCATGAGGCGCTCCTCGGCAAGCGGCAGCCCGACAAGCGCAAGCGGCAGCAGAAAGAGCAGCGCGAACAGTCCCGTGCTCTCCGCCGCCCACAGAAGCAGCAGCGTGAGGACCGCGATCGCCGGGATCAGGCGTTTCGGAGATGGTTGGAATCCGTTTCGCATTGTCATAGCCGAAAAACCGGTATGCCTTTCCGTTCCGCCATTTTCATCGTTTGCGCGGAACCGCTGTTGTTTTTGCGCACGTACGCGATGCACAGATCCGCGTCCGCGACCATTCTTGCGTTGCGCTCGCGCATGCAGCCGGGATGATAGTCGTCCGAAAGGAGCAGCGTCTCATCCGCGCCGGCCAAAAGCGCGTCATACCGCGCGCGATTGCGTTCCGAAAACCGGCTCGCCTGCGTGCGGCAGGGGATATAGACCGCAAGCGAAATGCGCGGATCCACGCGCTTTAAGGTCAGGATCCATTCACCCGCGAGCAGATCGAACCCTTCGGCGCCGCCGACGGCGAACCGCCGCGCCCCCATCGAAACGGCGTCGCGTACCGCCGCTTCCAGCTTCAAAAGCAGGGAGCCGTATTCGGGCGAGCCCTCTTGGGGCAGATCGCGGTGTCCGGTAAAGCAGCAGGTCATGGGAGCAGTCCTTTCTGCATCGTGCGCCCTTTCAAAAGCCGTTCAAGCGTACCCCGATCGTTCGCGTCGTATGCGCGGATCAGCGCGACGGCGAGCGTTTCCGCTTCCGAGAACAGCATCGGCACGCTCTCGGTCCGCTCGACGTCCGGCGCCCACGGCGACCGCCACGGCGCGCGGCGAAGATTCAGACAGTCCTCGCTGTCCTTGCGCGGCGCGGCAAGCAGGAACGCGGACAGCAGTCCGTCCCGATGCAGCGCGCGTTCGATGCCGTTGATAAACCGGTACCGCGTTCCCTTCGGATCGAACAGGACCGGCGCGAGCCGGAAAAATTTCCGCACGCTTCTTTGATACGCGCCGCGCACGGTCTTTTGGCACAGTGCTTCGGAGACGTCGGAAAGCAGCGCGTCGATTTCGGAGACGTCGGTCTTGTGCGTCAAGTACGCCGCATACGGCACGGTATCCTTGGTCTGTTCATAGACGATCGCGTCGATCACGCCTTCAAACCGCGTGTGATCGGTCCCGCGATGCTTTGCTTCAATGTACGGATGCACGGTGCTGTCGAGCGCGATGTGCGTTAAAAACCCGCGCAGGTACGGCGCAAGCGCGTCGTCCGCCGCGTCCGCAAGCGCCGAAAAAAGCACATGGGAATCCAGCGCGTGCAGCGCGTTGCCGTGCTTTTTCTGATGCGGAACAAACGGCGTCGGCGGCAGACGGTCGAAGAAATAGACGTCCGGACCGAAGCAGCCGAGCACATACGGGTCCCCGGGCGGCGGCGCGCCCGCGCCGAGCGCCGAACGGACGCGCACGGCGAATGCAAGATGCGTACATAGATATGGCATAGGAATATGATACCATATTTTCCGGCTTTTGCATCCGTTTTTCGTTTCTTTTTTTATCTTTTTGTAAACGAAATGCAAAATCGCTTCCGATTTGCGATTCGCATGGTAAAATGAAGCAGAACGGAACGATCCGTGACGAAGGAGAACTCCATGAAACGAATCAAAACGAGAAGGAAGCATTTTCGCATTTCCAACCCGCTCGGGTTTTCGCTGTTTTGCGCGATGTGTATTCTGGCTGTCGGACTGGTGGTCGGCATCGTCTGCCTTTCGGTCGGGTACGGAAAGGACGCGGTGCAGTGCGTAAAAGCACAGCTCAACGGGACAAGCGTTTCCCAAACTACGCCGGTTCCGTCGATCGAGCCGACCGACACGCCCGCGCCGACGCAGTCGGCGATTGAAACGCCGGACGTCGGTACGCCGGTGCCGGACACGCCCACGCCGCCTCCGCTCGATGAAACAACGCCCGCGCCGGACGAATCCGCCGCGCCGTCGAAGGATCCGAACGCGCCGCTTTACGGCTTTACGATCGGGCTCGACCCGACGCGTGACGGCGGCTCCAAGTACAAGGAGGAGTGCGCATACAATCTGGACTTTGCCAAGCAGCTTGGGATGTATCTCGAATCCAAGGGCGCAACGGTGGTCCTGACCCGGGAGGACAACGACAAGAGCGTGTCGAACACCTCCCGCGCAAAGACCATCAAGCAGGCGGACTGCGATATCGCGCTGAGACTGATCTGCAATCACATCTCGTCGAAATCGACCGGGTGTTATGTGCAGATGTCGAAGAAGAACAAGGCCTACGGCAGCGCGCTGATCGAAGCGTACGCCGCGGCGACCGGGATCCGGCTGCAGGCGGGCAAGAAGAACGGGACCGAGACCAAGAGCGACGCCGTCGCGTCGAACTGCGGGTGTCCGTGCGTCATGCTCGTCATGGGCAATTGGGACAACAAGAGCGACCGCGCGATCCTTGAGGAGGATTCGTCCCGACAGGCGATGATCGAAGCGATCTACGATACGCTTCTTGCGCAGCTGAAACAGTAAACGACACGTCTGCCGCTCACGGTCCGCAGTCGGCGGCCCGTGAGCGTTCTTTTTGAGAGCAACCCGGTTTTTCAAAAAAAGCGCCGCGGCGCGCAACCGAATCCGCCCGGCTGCGGTATTCTTATCGAGGAGCTAAAAAACGTTGGAACAGTGCATGCAGCAAGCGTTGAACACGCCCGTTTCGAACGACCTTGACTCGCTGTTTGTCACCTACGGCGATATGGTCTACCGCCTCGCACTCGTGCGAACGCGGAATACGGCCGACGCCGAGGACGTCGTGCAGGAGGTCTTTTTACGGTGCCTTCGGAACAACCCCGTCTTTGAAAGCGCAGAGCATCAGAAGGCGTGGCTTTTGAAAGTGACCGTCAATTGCTCAAAATCGCTTCTGGGCAGCGCGTTCCGGCGGCATGCGGTGCCGGAGGACGCGGCGGGCGAGCTTTCTACGGATCCCGAGGAACCCGATTCAACGGTCTACGACGCAGTGATGCGGCTCCCCGAAAAATACCGGACAGCGATCCACCTGTACTACTATGAGGACTATGCGGTGAAAGAGATCGCAGCGCTGATGCGAACAACAGAGTCCACGGTCAAATCGTGGCTGCATCGCGCAAGGGGATTGCTGAAAGACGAACTGGGAGGAACATTCGATGAATAAAGACGAGTACCGCCGCAAGATGGATTCGATCCATGCGCGCGAAAGTCTCTTGGACGAGATTCGCGCAGCGGAGCAAAAGGAGCGCGTTGAGAAAGCGACGAAGGAACCGCGCCGTCACTGGTGGATCGCGATCCCGACGGCGACCGCCGCCGTTGCGGTCGCGTGTCTTGCCGTGTTCGTCGGATTCCGGTCCGGCGCGTTCGGCAAAAAGAATGCCGCGCCGATGGACGCAAGCGCCGGGTATGCCGCCGAAGGGCCGACGCTGCGTGAAGACGCGGATCTTGCCGCGCCCGGAGAAGGGCCGGCGTTTCTTGCCGCGCCGCACGGGGCGTTTCTTGCGACGGTGGATTCCTATGAAGCGCTCGGCCAAATCATGGAAGCCAGAAGCGAAGAGAAAAACGTCAGATATTACGGCGGCATGGTCAAAAACGAGAGCGCCCTGGATATGACGTTCCCGGACGAAACGGATATCGCGCCCATGGAGCCGACCATGGAGATGCCGACCGATTCATATGCGACCGACGGCATGCAGGATGAACCGGTCGCGGGCGAGGAAGGAAAGAACTATTCGGGCACGAACAACCAGGTTGCGGGCATCGACGAAGCGGATCTTGTCAAGACCGACGGAACGTGGATCTATGCGCTGAACCGGACGAAGGAAGCGGTCTATCTCTTCTCCGCCGAAGGGAAAGATACAAAGGTCGTTTCGAGCATCAGACTGACGCAGCCGGGCAGCGAGCATCACTGGCGCGACTACAGCGAAATGATGCTGTACGGCGACCGGCTGTACCTCTTGGGCACCGATTACGACTGGGACAAGACCGACCGCGACAGCGAGTATACATTCGCGGAAGTCTACGACGTGAGCGACCGCACCGCGCCGAAAAAGCTCACTGCGCTCAAGCAGCAGGGCGGCTACCGCACGGCGCGGCTCATCGACGATCTTCTGGTCATCGTTTCGGACTACCGCATGTATATGCTCTACAAGAATGCGGAGCCGGCGATCGATTACTGCCCGCGCTTCTCCGTCGGCGACGACGCTTCGACACTGACGCCGGGGGACATCTACGTCAATCCCGACTCGAACGAGAACGGCTTTACTGTCATCACGACGGTCAACGCGAAAGACGGCAGCGAATACGATTCGCACAAGGCGGTGCTCGGCGGCTGTGACGTCGTGTACTGCAGCGGAACGGACCTTTTGATCGCCGCGCAGGAATACGACCGGGAGCAGAGCGAGGAGCAGACCGACGAAAACGGCAAGCATTTTGTGAAGATCGACAGCGGCACGTCCACCGCGCTGTTCCGCTTCTCGATCATCGACGGACAGATCGAGGCGGTCGCGAGCGCGAAGATCCCCGGCATGCTGCTGAACCAGTTCAGCATCGACGCCGATTCGGGGTACTTCCGGCTGGTTGTAACGCGCGCCGACAGCGAGGAGATCATCTGGACGGACGGCATCGACACCTATGAGTGGAGCAACCGGAGCGATTGCGCGCTGTACGTGCTGGACGGCGAACTCGACACCGTGGGAACCCTGGAGGACCTTGCAAAGGACGAAAGGGTGCAGTCGGTCCGGTTCATGGGCGATACGGCGTATTTTGTGACGTTCCGGCAGGTCGATCCGCTGTTTGCGGTCGATCTCAAAGACCCGCAGAACCCGAAGGTGCTGTCCGCGCTGAAGATCCCGGGATTCTCGGCATACCTGCATCCGTTCGGGGACGGGAGACTTCTCGGCATCGGATATGACGCGGACGAGGAGCACGGCTGGACGGAGAACGTGAAGCTCTCGCTGTTCGACGTCTCCGATCCCGCCGACGTGAAGGAAACGTTCAAGCTGTCCGTCAAGGACGCAGGCTACACCTCCGTGCAGCACAACCACAAGGCGGTGTTCGTCGACGCAGCGACCGGCACGGTCGCGTTCCCGGCGGACAACACCTACTATGTCTTCCGCCTGGACGGCGACAAGCTCGAACCGATCGGCAAGATCTCCATCGGAGACGGCTGGTCCTCGGAGGCGCGCGGCCTGTTCATCGACGATGCGTTCTACGTGGTCGGTGATGAACGGCTAATCGTCCTGTCGTTTAAGACCATGGAGCAGCTTAAAGAGATCAAACTGGGCTGACGAATAGACAGCAATCAAAAGGAGGAGGCGCGCGCCTCCTCCTTTCCGCTTGCTTTTGATTTACTCGTTTTCCGCAAACCAGCTGTTCGCGAACGCCGCGACGACCGGAACGAGCTTCTTGATGTCCCAGCCGCTGGTATTGACGGTCAGCTGATACGCGTCGCGCTGCCCCCAGGCGGTGCCGGACAAAAAGTCGCGTGTGCGGGCGCGGCCCTTGTCGATCTCCTTCATCTTGCGGATCAGCTGTTTGTCGCTCAAATGTTCATCCTCGCGCGCCCGCGCGCGGCAGCGCTGCATCTTTGCCTCCGTTTCGGCGCAGACGAACAGCTTAAACGGTTTGTAATCCTTTAAGATCACGTCGGCGTTGCGCCCGATGATCACACAGTTTTTGCCGATCTCGGCGATCTGCTCGATCACCTTTTTCTGCTGTACTAAAAGCTCGATCCGGCTCGCCTGCACATACGCCACCGAATGCATGGTGCCGCCGAACGTCACCGGAAACTCCTGCCAGCCGTGGTTGTCGAGCGTGTGCTGCACATAGTTCGCGTCGAGCCCGCTGCTTTCCGAAACGGCGGCGATGATCTCACTGTCGTAATAGTCAAACCCCAGAAGGTCGGCAAGCCGCTTGCCGAGCTCTCTGCCGCCGGAACCGAATTCACGGCTGATCGTGATGATTCGCATGTCAAACTCCTTTCGCGCGGCGTTGACGCGCACGGATCGTATATGAAAAATATAGTACAGATTTTGGAAAATGTCAATCGCGCCGCCAAAAAGCGACGCCGTTTGCGCAAAGGCTCTTGCCTAAGACGGATGTTTGGGGTACAATACAAAAAGAGCAAATCAGGGGGGGACAGAGTATGATCATCGTTGGAATCTGCGGCGCTTCGGGCAGCGGCAAGAGCACGTTAGCCAAGCGCATCCAGGACAGCCTTTCGTGCAGCTGCGTCATCATCGGACAGGATTGCTATTATAAGAGCTTCCCGGAGCTTCCGTTCGAGGAGCGCGTGCACATCAATTACGACGAGCCGACCATCTTCGATTACGACGAGATGATCCGCGATCTCGATACGCTCGAGAGCGGCAGACCGATCACCAGAAAGGGCTACGACTACGCAAACCATCTGCGCGCCGATTCGGACGAGCTGATCGATCCGCCCGAAGTGCTGATTATGGAAGGCATTCATATGTTCCACGACCCGCGGCTCGTTGAACGCATGGTGCTGAAGGTCTATATGCACGTCGACATCGATATCTGCCTTCTGCGCCGCATCAAACGCGACATCAAGAGCCGCGGCAGAACGATCGACAACATTGCCGAGCAGTACGTGGATACGGTTAAGCCGATGTATGAGAAGTATATCGCCAACTACATCACCGAAGCGGACTTCGCGATCATGCGCGGCGGCAAGAACAAGATGGCGATCGACTGCATCTCGGCGTACCTGACCACGAAGGTCTTAGCGGAGCGGTTCGATAAGGAAAAAGGCGCAATGCGCACCGCGGGGGTCGTGCAAGAGGAGCAGCAGGAAGAGTAATCATGCAGAAGCGGATATGGCTCATACAAACGGATGAACCGTATCCTGCATTTTATTATCAGAACAGAGGGAGGTACTTATGCTGTTTGAATCTCTGGACAAGATCAGGAGGAACTCGATCTTTTCCGCCATCCTGCTGACAGCGCTCGGCGCGGTGGTTCTGATCTGTCCGCAAAGCTATATTCCGATGCTGACGCTTGCGTTCGGGTATGCTCTGATCATCATTGCACTTGTGATGGTGTTCGGCTTCTTTTCGAGCAGAAAATCGCTGATGGACTATATCAAGTTCGTGGGCGCGGCAGTGCTTTTGATCGTAGGCGCGTGCGTGCTGGCGTTCCGGAGCAATATCCTGCGCGTGTTGGCGTGGCTGTTCGGCTTTTTGCTGGTTGTTGACGGCTTGCGCACCGCGGTCCACTCTTTTACCTATTCGCGCAGATCGAAGCGCAGGGGATGGTGGGTGCTGACGATCCTGTCAGTGCTTTTGCTGACCGCCGGTGTGATCCTGTTTGTGAACCCGTTTTGGCATACATCTGATCAGCTGATGAAGGTGATCGGCTGCGCGATCCTGTTCTCTGCGATCGTGAGCGGGATTCGCCTTTTCTGGACGTGGCCTCTGAGAAATGCGAAAGGAGGGGACGAAGATGCCGAATAAGAAGGATCTTTCGAAGGAACCGGAGAACACCGGCAAGAAACCCGCAAAGATGGGCGAGCGCTTAAAAGCTCTGTTGAAGACGGAGCTCGAGGAATACCGCCGCCGCGAAAAGACGCGCGCCGCCGAGATGTTCAGCATCTTTGCCGCGCACAATTTCTATGCCAACGGCTTTACGCCGGTCGAGCTTCGCACGACGCTCGAAGACCTCGGTCCGACGTATGTGAAGATCGGTCAGATCATGTCGAGCCGCGTCGATCTTCTGCCCGAGAGTTATTGCAGGGAGCTTGAAAAGCTGCGGCAGAATGTAAAGCCGCTTGCGCCGGAAGTCGCCCGCGCGGTGATTGAAGAGGAAACGGGCAAGAAGATCGAGGAGATTTACAGCGAATTCCGCGATGAACCGCTCGGCTCCGCATCGATCGGTCAGGCGCATTACGCGGTCTTGAAGGACGGAACGAAAGTCGTCACGAAGGTGCAGCGCCCGCTGATCGCCGACATGATGCGCAAGGATTACGTCCTGCTGAAAAAACTGGCAGGATTGGTGAACGTGGTTGCGGATAGCGACGAAGGACAGGCAATCGATCTGGTGTCTGTGATCGAGGAGCTCGAAAAGGTCAGCGAGGAGGAGCTGGACTTCCGCGTGGAGGCGAACAACACCAAATTCTTCAGGGAGAACTGCATCGAGGATGAGCAGAAGATCACCTGCCCTACCGTCATTGACGAGCTGACGAACGAACGCATCTTTACCATGACGTACGTCGACGGATACACGCTCTCCCACACGGAACGTCTGGTCGATGACGGGTTCGACCCCATGGCGATCGGACAGGCGATCACCGAGAACTTCGTGCATCAGGTGTTCGACGTCGGCACGTTCCACGCCGATCCGCATCAGGGCAATATCATGGTCAGCAACGGCGTTCCGTACTGGATCGACTTCGGCATGATCGGACGGATCACCAATCAGGATATCGACAACATCCAGTCCATCGTGCTTGCACTGCTCGGCGGAGACGCGGAAGGCGTCGTCAACGGCATCACCTCGATGGGTGCGACCTCGCAAAAGACCAACCGCGACAAGCTGATCGAGGATGCATATGTCTTTCTGTCCAAGTATTCCGGAACCAAGGATATCAGCGGGCTCAACATGTCCGATCTCTTTGATGAGATTATGGAACTTGCGAAGAAGCATCATGTAACACTGCCCGGACAGTTCACCATGCTCGGACGCGCGATCCTTGCTATAGAGGGCGTGATTGAGCGGCTCTGCCCGGAACTGGATCTCTTTAAGCTGCTGTCGGACAAGATGATCGAGCGCACCAGGAAGAACCTTGACATCAAGGAAACGCTTCTGAACGCGGGCAAGGATATTCTGTCCGTCGGCAAGAAGGCGGCAAAAATCCCGGCGTTGATCGCGGATACCTTGAACGGACTCACACGCGGCAAGACAAAGGTCAACATGGAGGTCGTCGGACTCGACGAGCCGCTGGAGAAGATCGGGAAGTACATCAAGTACGTTGTGCTGGCGACCGTTGCGTGTGTGTTGTTCCTCGGCTCGTGCATTCTGAGTCTGGTCGATCTTCAGCCGAAGACGTCCAACGGAATGCCGATCGTCGCGCTCGGCGGGATCGTCGTCTCGATCGCGTTGGCAATCTACAGCGTCGGCAAGCTGGCGAAGAAGTGACGCTTCGGAGAAATACCGTGAAAGGGGACGGGAAACGGTCTCCTTTTTCATTTGCTTTCCGAACGGAATGTGGTATAATGAGACCGAAATACGACGGCGGAGGTTTTTATGGAACATAAAGCGATCACGGCGATCCGCATCTCCTTGCTGCGGACGCCATCCAGAAAGCGAAGAGCGGACATCCCGGGCTTGCGATCGGCAGCGCGCCGATGGCGTATGCGCTCTGGAAGCAGATGAAGCATGACCCGAAGCATCCGGACTGGCCGGCGCGCGACCGGTTCGTTCTGTCCGCGGGGCACGGCTCGATGCTCGAATACGCGCTGCTGCATCTGTACGGGTACGGGCTCACCATGGACGATATCAAAAACTTCCGTCAGTGGGGATCGAAAACGCCGGGGCACCCGGAGTTCGGACACACCGCGGGCGTCGAAGCGACGACCGGACCGCTCGGTCAGGGCTTTGCCACGGCGGTCGGCATGGCGATCGCCGAAGCGCACGAGGCAGCGGTCTATAACCGCGACGGCTTCCCGATCGTGGATAACTACACGTTTGTGCTCATGGGCGACGGCTGCATGCAGGAGGGCGTGCAGGCGGAGGCGGCGTCGCTTGCCGGCACGCTGAAGCTCGGCAAGCTCATCGCGCTCTACGACAGCAACAAGATCCAGATCGAAGGCAGCACCGAGCTTGCGTTCACCGAAAACGTGCAGGCGCGCTATGAGGCGTACGGCTGGCAGGTGCTTTGCGTGGAGGACGGCGAGGACGTAAAGGCGATCGAAGCCGCGATCGAAGCTGCGAAAGCGGAGACCGAAAAGCCGTCGCTGATCATTGTGAAGACGATCATCGGACGCGGTACGCCCAACGCCGGAACGGCAAAGGTGCACGGCGCGCCGCTCGGCGAGGAGAACATCGCGATCATGCGGCAGACCTACGGCTGGGAATACGAGCCGTTTGAGATTCCCGAAGACGTCTACGCGCACTATGCCGCGCTTGCGGACGCCTGCGCGAAGCCGAAAGCGGCGTGGGACGCGTGTTTCGAGGCGTGGGCAAAGCAGTATCCGGAACGCAAGGCGCAGTGGGATGCGGATCATTCCGACGCGCTGCCGGTCGATCTTCTAAATGACGAAGCGTTCTGGGCGTTCGAGGGCAAGGCGGCGACGCGCGCGTCGAGCGGCGAGGTTTTAAACCGGCTTTCGAAACTTCTGCCGAACCTGATGGGCGGCAGCGCGGACCTTGCGCCGAGCAACTGCTCGACGATCAAGGACGCGCCCGATTTCTCCGCGAATTGCCGCGAGGGACGCAACATCCACTTCGGCGTGCGCGAGTTCGCGATGGCGGCGGCGGCGAACGGCATGGCGCTGTACGGCGGACTGCGTCCGTTCTGCGCGACGTTCTTCGTGTTCTCCGATTATCTGAAACCCGCGCTGCGCCTGTCCGCGCTGATGAACCTGAGCGTGCTGTACATCCTCACGCACGACAGCATCGGCGTCGGCGAAGACGGTCCGACGCATGAGCCGATCGAACAGCTTGCGATGCTCCGCTCGATCCCGAATGTCATTACGTTCCGTCCCGCGGACGCAAAGGAGGTCGCGGCGGGATATCTTGCGGCGCTGACCCATCGCTGTCCGACGGCGCTGGTGCTCTCGCGGCAGGGACTGCCGCTGCTCGAAACCACCGGCAAGGGCGCGTTAAAGGGCGGTTACGTGCTGCGCGAGCCGAAGGGAACGCCGGACGTCATTCTGATGGCAAGCGGCTCGGAGGTCGAACTGCTCTATAAAGCGGCGGACCTGCTGTCGGTACGCGGCTTTACCGCGCGCATCGTTTCGATGCCGAGCATGGAGCTGTTCGACGCGCAGGACGCGGCGTACCGCGAGAGCGTTCTGTCCGACGGCATCCGCGCGCGCGTTGCGGTCGAAGCGGCGAGCGCGTTCGGCTGGCAGAAGTACGTCGGTCTCGACGGCGAGATCGTTTCGATGCCGGGCTTCGGCGCGTCCGCGCCGGGCGGCACCCTCTTTGAACAGTTCGGTTTCACGCCCGAAGCGGTCGCAAAGGCCGCGCTTCGCGCGATCGAAAAGAACCGGTAAACCCAGGCAGAGCGGCGGAAACGCCGCTCTTTTTACGGAGGAACCATGTCGGATATTCAACTGTACTGTGAGATCTGCGGCAGCGGCGAACCGCTCGTTCTGCTGCACGGAAACGGCGAGGATCACACGTATTTTCGCGGACAGATCCCGTATCTTGCGAAGCGGTTTACGGTGTACGCCGTCGATACGCGCGGGCACGGAAACAGTCCCTTGGGCGCAAAGCCGTTTACGCTTTCGCAGTTTGCCGACGACCTCAACGACTTTCTGGACGCGCACGGCATCAAAAAGGCGCATGTGCTGGGCTTTTCGGACGGCGCGAACATCGCCATGCTGTTTGCACTGCGGTATCCCGACCGGCTTTTGTCGCTCGTTCTGAACAGCGGCAATCTCGATCCGGACGGACTGGTTCCGGAGCTGATCGGGGAACTGAACGCGCGCTATGCGGTCGTTTCGGACGGGCGGACGGCGAAGGAGCGGCGCGAGGCGGCGCTGCTTGGGCTGATGCTCTTTGAGCCGCAGATCAAACCGGAGGAGCTGTCCGCGATTCGCGTTCCGACGCTGGTGATCGCGGGCGATCAAGACCTGATCCGCGAAGCGCATACGCGACTGATCGCAAAGAGCGTTCCGAACGCGTCGCTCGTTTTTCTTTCGGGCACGCACGGCGTTGCGGAGGAATCGCCCGACGCGTTCAACGCGGCGCTCGGCGCGTTTTACGATTCGATCGGAGGATAAAAACGAAACATGGCCTCGCCGGAGCGTCCGCTCCGGCTTTTTTGCTCGAAAAACCGCATAAAACAGGAAAATATATGTTGACAAAGGAAACGGAATATGGCACTATATTGCGTGGTAAGTTTAGTGAATGTAAACTTCAAGTTTAGAAAGGATTGACACGATGGAAACGGGTAAACCGGAGATCGGACGAAAGCTCAAACGCCTCCGCTTAAAGCTCGGGCTGACGCAGGAGGAGCTTGCCGCGCGGACCGAGCTGACCAAGGGGTTTATCTCACAGCTTGAAAACGACATCACGTCGCCATCGATCGCCACGCTGATGGACATCCTCGAAGCGCTCGGCACGGACATCTCCGCGTTTTTCAACGACCGCTCGGACGCGCGCGTGGTGTTCACGGAAAAGGACACGTTTGAAAAAGAGGATGAGGATGCGGGTACGCTGATCCGGTGGCTTGTGCCGAACGCGCAGAAGAACGCATTGGAGCCCATCCTTATTTCGATCCGTCCCGGCGGAAAAACGGAGGAGCTCGACCCGCACGAGGGCGAGGAGTTCGGACTGGTGCTGCAGGGCGCGGTCACGCTCGTCGACGGCGACGCGAAGCACCGCGTCAAAAAGGGCGACAGCTTTTATCTCAGACCGCAGGGCGTGCATTATCTGATCAATCAGGGAAAAACACCGGCGAAAGTGCTTTGGATCAGCACGCCGCCGTCATTTTAAGAGGGAAACATCTGATCGAGTTGGTTGACGTCAGCAAGGATTACAACGGGGACGTGGCGCTCGAGCACGTCAATCTGTATATCAACGACGGTGAGTTTTTAACGCTCTTAGGTCCGTCCGGCTGCGGCAAGACGACGCTTCTCAGGTGCATCGCGGGGTTCATTACGCCGTCGTCCGGCATGATCAAAATGAACGGCGTGGACATCGCCAAGGTCCCGCCGCACAAGCGCGAGATCAACACGGTGTTCCAGAAATACGCGCTGTTTCCGCATCTCAACGTGCACGACAACATCGCGTTCGGTCTGAAGATCAAAAGGACGCCGAAGTCCGTGATCGAACAAAAGGTCGAGAAGATGCTGAAGCTGGTCAACTTAGAGGGCTACGGCAAGCGCTGGATCGATCAGCTGTCCGGCGGACAGCAGCAGCGCGTGGCGATCGCCAGAGCGCTTGTCAACGAGCCGAAGGTCCTGCTTTTGGACGAGCCGCTCGGCGCGCTGGATCTGAAGCTCCGTCAGGAGATGCAGGTCGAATTGAAGCGCATGCAGCGTCAGCTCGGCATCACGTTCATCTACGTCACGCACGACCAGGAGGAAGCGCTGACCATGAGCGATACGATTGTGGTCATGAAGGACGGCGTGATCCAGCAGATCGGCAAGCCGACCGACATCTACAACGAGCCGAAGAATCCGTTCGTGGCAGACTTTATCGGCGAAAGCAATATCGTTCCGGGCCTGATGCTCGAGGATTACAAGGTCCGCATGAACGGCGTTGTGTACCGCTGCGTGGACGCGGGCTTCGGCAAGAACGTCGAGGTCGACGCGGTGGTGCGTCCGGAGGACATCGACCTCGTTCCGCCCGAAAACGCGAAGGTCTCCGGCACGGTCGCTTCGGTCGTGTTCATGGGCGTGCACTATGAGATCTGCGTGGACTGCGGCGGCTACGAATGGATCGTGCATACCACGGACTTCGCGCCGGTCGGAAGCAAAGTGGGCATTCAGATCCTTCCCGACGCGATCCACATTATGAAGAAAACGCGCGCGAACAACATTTTCGACGCGGAGGTCTGGCCGGGCGACGGCGCGATCTATATCGACGACGTGGCGTTTCCGTGCGAGGGACTCGGGGACTACGAGAACAAGGAGATCGCGATCGTTCGTATCGCGCCGAAGGACGTACGCATCGTCAATCCGCAGGACGCGAAGCTCACCGGCACGGTCAAGGCGTGCATGTTCCTCGGCACGCACTACGAGATCACCGTATCCTGCGAGGAAAACGACTGGATCGCGCATTCCGATACCTTTATGGAGGACGGCGAGGAGGTCGGCATCTTAGTCGACCCCGACAGGATGGAGCTGACCAAAAAAGAAGACGACGAGACCGACGAAACCGAGAAGACCGAACCCGTCACGCGTGAGGAATAAGGGGACAGTGGCATGAAGCGAAAATACTTTGCGTATCCGTACATCGTATGGATGATCCTGTTCATCGCCGCGCCGATGCTGTTCATCTTCTATTACGCGGTCAACGTGGACGGCGTCTGGACATTCCGTAAATGCTGGGAAACGCTGACCGATCTTCAGAAATGGCGCGTGCTGTGGGTCAGCGTGGAGATCGCGCTCGCCACGACGGCGATCTGCCTGCTCGTGGGATATCCGATCGCGTACATTCTGTCGAACATGAAGAAATCGGTCGCGGGATTCATTTCGGCGCTGTTCTTTGTGCCGATGTGGATGAACTTCGTACTGCGCACCTACGCGTGGCGCGCGATCCTCGAATACGCGCTTCCCGATCTTTTCGGCATTCCGTCGATGACCGGAACCCTCGGCGCGGTGCTGATGGTGCTGGTCTACGACTTTCTGCCGTTTATGGTCATGCCGCTCTATAATACGCTTTCGAAGCTCGACAAGAGCCTTCTCGAGGCGTCGCGCGATCTCGGCGCGGACGGCAAAACGACGTTCTTCCGCGTGGTACTGCCGCTGTCGGTGCCGGGCATCGTTTCCGGCATTACGATGGTGTTCGTGCCCGCGATCACGGCGTTCACCGTTCCGGCGCTGATCGGCAACGGCAACTATAACCTCTACGGCAACGAGATCGAGCAGGCGTTCAAGCTTTTAGCGGGCAGAGGCGATTATTCCGTCGGCTCGACGCTGTCGATCATCCTTCTGGTGTGCGTGCTGGTCAGTACCGCGATCATGAACCACTTCGACAAGGATAAGGAAGGAGGCAGCATTCTGTGAAACGGTTTACGCGTTCGTTAAAATACGTCTATCTCGGACTGATGCTGCTGTTCCTGTATCTGCCGATCCTGTATCTGATCGTATTCTCGTTCAACAACTTCGCGGTCGGCGCGGGTCGGCGCGTGTCCTACTCGAACCTCGGCCGCTGGAACGGATTCACATTCGCCAACTACGGCACCGTGTTTTCGGGCGACGCGGGCAAAGCGCTTCTTTTAACGCTGGAAGTCGCGTTCGCATCGAGTATTATCGCGACGGTCATCGGCACGGCGGCGGCGATCGGCATCAATACGATGCGCAAGCGCTCGCGCAACGTCGTGGTCAGCGTTTCGCAGCTGCCGATGGTCAATCCCGACCTCGTGACCGGTATCACCTTTATGATGCTGTTCGCGTTCGTCAACGGACTGCTTGTGAAAGCGGGACTTTCGCAGATCAATGATTTTGTAAAGCTTCTGATCGCGCACATCTCGTTCAGCATCCCGTATGTGATCTTCTCGGTGCTGCCGCGATTAAAGCAGAGCTCCGACATGCTCTACGAAGCGGCGCTCGATCTCGGGTGCTCGCCGTTTCAGGCGCTGATCAAAGCGGTCATACCGGACATCATGCCCGGCATCAGCTCCGGATTCATCATGGCGCTCACCATGTCGCTGGACGACTTCGTGGTCAGCTACTTTGTCGCGGACCGCATTCAGCCGCTTTCGGTCTATATCTATTCGAACACGGCGCACGGCTCGAGGGGCGTCAATCCGGCGCTTGCGACGATCATCTTTATTCCGCTCGTGGCGATGCTTTTAGGCGTCAATCTCCATCGGCTTAGTAAGGAGCGCGAATATGAGATTCAGAATAAAAAAGTCAAAATGAAGAAATAACAAGGAAAAACGAAAGGGGAAACACGAATGAAAAAATGGATTTGCTTTGCGCTTGCTGCACTGATGCTGTTCGCATTTGCGGCATGTAAGTCGGACGTCGCGGTCGACGACGAGACCTACGCGGACGGCGATCAGTATGAACAGATCGGCGGAGAACTGAACGTTCTGAACTGGGGCGAGTATATCGATCCCGAACTGATCGACCTGTTTGAGCAGGAAACGGGCGTGAAGGTCAATTATATCGAGATGACCAGCAATGAGGAAATGCTGATCCGGCTGCGGTCCGCCGACAGCATCTATGATCTCTGCTTCCCGTCCGACTACATCATCGAGCAGATGATCCGCGAAGACATGCTGCAGCCTCTGGACATGAGCAAGATCCCGAACGCAAAGAACATCGATCCCAAAATGACCGAGATCACCAACGGCTTCGATCCGGGCAACAAGTATTCGGTTCCCTATATGTGGGGCACGGTCGGCATTCTTTACAACACGACCATGGTCGACGAACCCGTGACGAGCTGGGGCATCCTGTGGGACGAGAAGTACGCAGGACAGGTTTGGATGTACGACAGTCTGCGCGATTCCATCGGCGTCACGCTGAAATATCTCGGGTATGATCTCAACACCCGCAGCGAAGCGGAGGTGCAGGAAGCGGCCGATAAGCTGATCGCGCAGGCGCGGATCCGCAAAGGCTGGGGCACCGACGATCTGCGCTCTACCATGGAGAACGGCAAGGCGGCGATGTGCGTGATCTATTCGGGCGACGCGTTCGTCAGTATGGAAACCAACGAGGACCTTGCGTATGCGGTTCCCGAAGAGGGATCGAACGTCTGGTTCGACAACGTCATCATTCCGAAGACCGCAAAGAACATTGAAGCGGCGCACGCATTCATCAACTTCCTAAACGACGGCAATATCGCCGCGCGCAACACCGAGTACATCTATTATTCCACGCCGAACAAGGCGGCGATGGACCGGCTCGATCCGTATTTCACCGAGGACGAGACCTATAATCCGCCGCAGGAAGTGCTCGACCGCTGCGAAGTGTTCCACGATCTCGGCGACTTCACAGAGGTGTTTTCTAAGGCGTGGAGCAGAATCAAATCGTCGAACTGAGGAGGCGCTATGGAGCAGTTGAAGCAAACGCTGCGGGCGCTGATGTCGATCGACAGCACGACGGGCTTTTTCCCGGAAATGGACGACTATCTGCTCGCAGAAGCGAAGCGGATGGGGATCAAAGCCGTGCAGCTCAACAAGGGCGGCGTGCGGTATGATTTCGGCGGCACGGGCAATCCGGTCACGATCGCCGCGCACGTCGACGCGATCGGACTGATGGTGCGTCAGATCAATGCGGACGGAACGCTGTCCGTCATCAAGGTCGGCGGCGTGCATCCGTACTACGCGCTCGACTGGAACTGCCGCGTGCATGCGAGAAACGGCAGGATCTACACCGGTACGGTGCGCCGGAAGAACCCGAGCGTGCATCTGATGAGCGCGACCGAGCGTGAAACGCCGATGGACCTTGACACCAACCTCGTGCTGCTGCTTGACGAGGACGTGTGCTCGCGCGCGGACGTCGAAAGCTTGGGCATCACCTGCGGCGATCAGGTCGCGATCGAAACCCGCTATCAGGAGACCGAAAAGGGCTTTATCAAGAGCCGCTACCTCGACGACAAGGCGAGCGCGGCGACGCTTTTGGCGCTTGCGCAGCGCATTGCGGACGGACGCGTGAAGCCGAACCGCAAGGTCAGCCTGCTGTTTACCGAGTATGAAGAGATCGGACACGGCGGCGCATGCGGGATTCCCGCGGACACGAAGGATCTCATTGCGGTGGACATCGGCTGCATCGGACTCGATCACGACAGCGATGAGCACAAGGTCACGATCGCGACGAAGGACGCGTCGTTCCCGTACCACACCGTTTTAACCGACGAGCTTGTGAAGCTGTGCGAGGCAAAGGGAATCGCGTACGCGCTCGACATGATGGTGCCGAGCTACGGTTCCGACGCGGACGTATCCCTGCGCGCGGGCTATGACGTGCGGCATGCGCTGATCGGACCCGGCGTGCGTGAAACGCACGGGTATGAGCGCACGCATGAGGATGCGCTGAAAGCAACGCTCGATCTGATCACCGCGATCGTCGAAGGCTGTCGATAACGGCACCAGACCGTTTGCGGCGAGGAAAAAAGAATAATCCAGGCATGAGAAAAGGGCTACGCGCCCTTTTTCTCTATTTGTTCGCCGCAAACTAGCCGACGTTTTCGCCCGTTCGCATACGCCAGTATAGCTCCGGGCGAAGAACGCGGCTTCTGATACCATTCTCAACAGCCTGTTCGGCTTGTTACGGACGCCTGCGTTCGTCCTTTTTGCGTAGCGAAAATCCGAACGTCAGCACGAACACGAACAGCAGTCCGACGGCGGCGGATGCAATGACGATCAGAAGCGTCGCGGTGTTTTGCACGATCTGCCGACCGCTCGCAAGCGTGGGCAGTACGGATTCGGGACAGAACAGCGGCGTGAGCGCATATGCAATCAGCGCGGAAGCAAGCGCCATGCAAAGCTTTCCGAGCAGAACACGCCGCGAAAGCGGCAGCGCAGACGCAGCCTGCAGGAGTACCGACACACCGCCGAACTGGATGAAGAACGCGCAAAGCGCAAGCCGCAGACGCAGTTCGAGGGCGAGCGCGGCGGTCGCTTCACAGCCGCAGGTCATCTCAAAGAGCCCGAGAAAAAACGCGTGCACCGTAGGATCGATCTGCCGGAACACCAGCGTTCCCGCGGCGTGCAGCAGTGCGCCGAGCACGGATGCAAAGAGGATGCACCCGCCGATGTTCAGGATCGCGTGCACCCCGTCGGCGATCGCGTCCGGCAGATCGGTCGGGGAAAGTCCGCCTATAGATCGCGCCGCTTTCCCGATCGGAAGCCTCGAAAGCGGAATGACGCCGAACAGCGCAACCCCGTAGATCGCGATCAGGAGCGGGATCGCCGCGCGCGCATCTGAAAACATGCCGGCGGCGACGACCGAAAGCAGAAAGACCGGATTGGGCAGGTTGGCGCACAGCGCCGCCGTCTGCGCTTCGGACAGCGTGAGCTGCCCGCTGTTTCGGAGTTCGGCGGCGAGCCTTGCGCCGACGGGGTACCCGCCCAAAGCGCCGAACAGCAGAAGCAGCGGCGCGGAACGCCCGGAGAGACCCGAAAGCAGCCCGCTTCGAACGAGCAGCGAGCTTGCGATCAGATACGGCAAAAGCGACGGCACAACGCGCGTCCACCAGAGCATGGCGGCGCTTGCCGCGGCAGATGAAACGGCGGCGGGCGCGGCGATCAGACCTGCAATCAAAAGCAACGGCACAAAACGGAAAATACGCATGGAGCCCTCCCGTGAAACGGTATGATTGACCGCGCGCGGGAAAGCACTGATTCTGGACAGAACGACGGAAATATGATATAATTCGACAAAATACAGCACCGTCGATTGAACGGATGATCGACGGACAAGGAGCGCACGATGAAACGAATCGGAACCATTGCGTTGAGCCTGTTCCTGTGCATGCTGCTTTTCGGAGCGATCATCGGGTGCACAGCCGGAACCGGTCCCGACACCGATGCCGAACTTTCGACGGAAGCGGCGCCGCAGACGGACACGCCCGAACCGACGGAACCGCCGACCGAGGAACCGACGCCGGAACCGACCCCCGAGCCGACCGCGACGCCGACGCCCGAACCGACCGAGGAACCGACGCCGACGCCGATCCCGACGCCCGCGCCCGAGCGGACGCTGACGTTCTCGAACGATCTTATGATCCTGAAGCCGGGCAGGGAAACGAAGCTCTCGGTCTTTGCGGAGGACAAGGCGGTTTTAAAGACCGATACCGATGTAACGATTTGTCTTTCGGACGGAACGGTGGTCGGAAGCGGAACGGTCGGCGAGAAAAACCGCGGCATTCTGATCACCCTGCCCGAAACCGCGCCTGCCCGCACGACGCTGTATCTGTTTGCGGCGGGCAGCGACGTGCCGCTTGACGTAAAGGACGTTGCGGTGATCGATGAAGCATATGAAAAGATCCGCGGCAACTACGAGCGGGACGATAAGATGGTCGCGCTGACGTTCGACTGCGCGTACGGCGAGACCTATACGGACTGGATCCTCGATACCCTGAAGGAGTACGGCGTGCATGTCACGTTCTTCATGACCGGAAGATGGATGGGCAATCACGGTCCGTGGATCGAGCATATGATCGAGGACGGACACGAGCTCGGGAATCACTCGATGACGCATCCGCGCCTGCCCGAACTTGACGCGAAAAAGGTCGCAAAGGAGATCCAGGGCCCGAATGATATCCTGCTGGAACGGCACGGATACCGCACGCATCTGTTCCGCTGCCCGTACGGCGCCGGAAGCGATAAGGTGAACGCGATCTCGCGGTACTGCGGCTGCGAGGTCATTCAGTGGGGACAAACGTCGAAGGACGCGCACGACTGGGAAGGCGAGCGGATCATTGAGCTCGTGCTGAAGGAAGTGGAGCCGGGCGACATCATCCTGTTTCACAACGGTGCGCCGCAGGTCAAGATCTATCTGAAGCCGATCATCGAAACGCTCACGGAGCGCGGCTACACGTTCGGAACGGTGTCGGAACTGATGGGTTGGGAGTGGGACGATACGTATACAGCGCGGGAGCAAATGAAAGCCGGGGAGTGAAACAGATTCAAGGAACAGGCTGCCATTCTTGGCAGCCTGTTCCGATTCGCTTAAAGCGCCAGAATGCGCCGGATCTCGGGCAGCGCCGCAGCTGCCGCTGCGCGGCCGACGCGAATGCTGTCCGCTGCGCCGCGAGGGACGATCTGCCCCATGAACGACACGTCGGGGCGGATCAGCACGTCGGCACGCTTCGGGTGCAGACGGTTCATCCCTGCGCGCATGATATCGACCGAGCGGAACAGCACGCGCCGCACATTGGCACGTTTTTCCCGGTAGGGATGCGCGATGGACAGATCGACGGCAATCACCACGTCCGCGCCGTTTTCGCGCAGGATGTCGATCGGGATCTCCTCGACCGTGCCGCCGTCGATATACAGCCGTCCGTCGCGCCTGACCGGGCGTAAAAGACCCGGAATGGAAATGCTTGCACGCACCGCGGAGGAAAGTTCGCCCTCATGCAGATAGCGCGTTTCGCCGGTACTGAGGTCGACTGCCGAGCACCAGAACGGAACGCAGGTTTCAGAGAACGACCGGTCGTTTGTCACGATGCGGCAAAGCTTCATAAACTTCTTGCCGGACAAAAGACCGCCCCGGAACGGATTCGGCAGATCGATCACGTCGCGCCGCCCGAGAAACGATGCGAACGTGCCGAGCGCATAGAGGTCCATTTCGGCGGCGTAAGCCGCGCCGAAGAACGCGCCGACCGACGCGCCGGAGATCAGATCGATCGGGATTCCCGCTTCCTCTAAAACCTGCAATACGCCGATGTGCGCCATGCCGCGCATTCCGCCCGATCCCAGCGCCAGTCCGACCCGCTTTCTTGTTTCCATTCCGTTCTCCTTTGCGCCCGCGTTTTTGTTCAGTATGCGTCGGACGTATAGAACCTATACGGACTGGACAAACGAAACATAAAATGCTATGATCCTCTATCATCGAAAGGAGATAGTAGAAATGAGAAAAAAGATCAAAGAAAACGCCAAAGGGGCGCTCTCGCTGCGGTACTGGCCGATGGTCGGACTCGAACTGCTTGCCGGCATTCTGGTCGGCGGAAGCAGTGTGATCTCATCGTCCGGCGGGGCCGGAAGCTCGCCGGTATTCAACAACATGCAGAACAGTCCGCAGATGCGGCTGCTGATCCCCGTGATTATCTCGATCGTGCTGGTCCTCGGTGCTGCGGGCATCCTGTATACATTCCTGTTCGGAAATCTGATCCGCGTCGGCATCACAAAGATCCGCCTGTCCGCGTACCGCCGCCGATCGTTCCGCTTTGCCGATCTGTTTTCGGGGCTCAGACCGTATGGCAGAAACGTCGGAACGATGGCGCTTGAAACGCTGTTTATCACGCTGGGCGGGTTGTGCTTCATCGTTCCCGGCATCATTGTCGCGTACGGGCTGTTCGAGGTGCCGTATCTTTTGAACGAGGACCCGACGCTTTCCGGCATGGCGGCGATCCGACGTTCCTGGGAGGACATGAGGGGGCATAAAGGCGAACTGTTCGTTTTGCAGCTGTCCTTTATCGGCTGGTTTTTGCTGACGGCGCTCACGTTCGGCATCCTCGGCATCTTCTATGTGGGACCGTATTATGAGATTGCAAACGCAGGCTTCTACCACGAACTGCATGCTGCAAAGACAACACAGGAAGTGTAACCCGGTTAATTCAAAAACGCCCGATCCGAAAGCGGATCGGGCGCAGTGTGTTTTGGAGATTACGCTTTATTATTGCAACCCAAGACGTCGACAAGCTTGTGCTGCACCATCTTCTGGATGGCGGCGCGCGCAGGCTTCAGATACTGGCGCGGGTCGAAGTGATCGGGATGCTCGTTGAAGTACTGACGGATGCAGGCGGTCATCGCAAGGCGGAGGTCGCTGTCGATGTTGATCTTGCAGACCGCCATGCGCGCGGCTTCACGAAGCTGTTCTTCGGGAATGCCGACCGCGTCGGGCATCTTGCCGCCGTTCTCGTTGATGATCTTCACGAACTCCTGCGGGACGGAAGAGGAGCCGTGCAGAACGATCGGGAATCCGGGCAGGCGCTTTTCGACTTCGCGCAGGATGTCGAAGCGGAGAGGCGGGGGAACCAAAAGCCCCTGTTCGTTGCGCGTGCACTGCGCGGCGGTGAACTTATAGGCGCCGTGGCTGGTGCCGATGGCGATGGCGAGCGAGTCGCAGCCGGTGCGCTCCACAAACTCCTGCACGTCGTCCGGGCGCGTATAGGAGGAATCCTCCGCGGAGACCTTGACCTCGTCCTCGACGCCGGCGAGCGTGCCGAGCTCCGCTTCCACGACCACGCCGTGATCGTGCGCGTATTCAACGACCTGTCTCGTAATCGCAATGTTCTCTTCGAGCGGGAGACCGGACTTGTCGATCATGACGGATGTGAAACCGCCGTCGATGCAGCTCTTGCACAGTTCAAACGAATCGCCGTGATCCAGATGGACGCACACGGGCAGATCGAATCCCGCGTTCTGTTCCGCGTCCTCGACCGCCGCTTCGATCAGCTTCATCAGGTAGATGTGGTTCGCGTAAGCGCGCGCGCCTTTGCTGACCTGGAGAATCAGCGGCGCATGCTCCGCGATCGCGGCAGCGGTGATGCCCTGGATGATCTCCATGTTGTTGACGTTGAACGCGCCGATCGCATATCCGCCGTCATACGCTTTTTTGAACATTTCGGTACTCGTTACAATTGCCATTGACAAGATCTCCTTTATTCCAGATTTCATGTTCATTATATAACCGTGAAAAGGGAATTGCAACCAATACTTTTTTGGGCTATACTAAGAAAAAAAGACGGAGGCATTGCATGACAGAAAAGATGCTTTCTTTGATCATTCCCGTTTACTGCGAGGAAGAGGTTCTGATGGAATCCTACCGCCGCATGGACGCGGCGATGCAGGCGACAGGCTGCCCGTACGAGATCATCTATGTGAACGACGGCAGCCGCGACGGAACCATGGCACAGCTTCGGCAGCTTGCAAAGGCGCATCCCGACACGGTCAGGGTCTACGCGTTCTCGCGCAATTTCGGTCATCAGCTCGCGGTCACCTGCGGCATGGATCACGCAAAGGGCGACGCGCTGATCATCATCGACGTCGATCTGCAGGACCCGCCCGAACTGATCCCCGAGATGGTAAAGATGTGGCGGGACGGCGCGGACATCGTCTACGGCAAGCGAAAAAAACGCAAGGGCGAAACGGCCTTCAAGAAACTGACCGCAAAGCTGTACTACCGCCTGCTTTCTTCGATGAGCGCGTACCCGATCCCGCTTGACACCGGCGACTTCCGGCTACTCGATCGCAAGGTCGCAAACGTGTTTTTGAAGATGCGCGAGCAGGCGCGGTTTTTGCGCGGCATGTCGGCGTGGATGGGCTTTGAAGCCGTTCCGATCGAATATGTGCGCGATGAGCGCGCGGCGGGCAAGACCAAGTATACGCTGAAAAAGATGATCAAACTCGCGTGCGACGGCATTTTCAATTTCTCGTCAAAGCCCTTGGAACTGCCGTTCGGGTTCGGCATTCTGTTCGGCGTGCTCGGCGTGCTCGGTCTGATCGCCATGATCGTGCTGACCGCAATCTTCGGCGCCGCGTGTCCGCAATGGCTGTGGGCGGTCGCAGGCGGTCTTCTGATCGCCGCGCTCGCGTTCTGCTTTACGGGGATTCAGGGAATGTATCTCGGACGGATGTACGACGAGCTCAAGGACCGTCCCCTGTATATCGTCGCGGAAACGCTGAACACCGAAGAATAATCAAATCAAAGCCCTGTGACACGCGCCGCAGGGCTTTCGCATTGACAAGCTACGAACCATCCGATATACTATATATAATCGATCGTCTCAAGTACGGAATCGACCGAAACAACCGCACCGAAAAGCGGTTCAAACGGAAAGGAGCGTTTTATGAAGAGGTTCAAGGCGTTGATTCGCGCCGGGGTATGTGCGGTGATCGCGGTCGCGGTCTTTTTGATCGGGAAGTACAAGCTTCCGGAGTTTTTCAAGGACCCCAAGCTGCCGAACGGATCCGAAGTTCTGCGCACACTGCTGATTTTGCTGCTCCTGCTTGCGGCGGAGGGACTCATCCAGTTTCTGCTGGGTCTGATCAAGCCGAAAAAGAACCGTACGCGCACGGTGATCGCGCTGATCAAAAACGTCCTGCGCTATGCGGTGATTCTGGCGGCGATCTGTGTGGTACTGACGCTGTTTGTCGATCTCGGAACGGTCTTTGCCGGGCTCGGGATCGTTGCGCTGATCATCGGGTTCGGCGCGGAGAGCCTGATCGCGGACATCGTGACCGGCATGTTTATTCTGATCGACAACCAGTATAACGTCGGCGACATCATTGAGATCAACGGCTTCCGCGGCACGGTCACGGACATCAGCGTGCGCACGACGGTGCTGACCGACGTCGGCGGAAACGTGAAGATCATCAACAATTCGGACATGAAGAACATCTTAAACCGCTCGGATAATTCCTCCCGCGCGGTGGCGGTGTTCCCGATCCCGTATGAGACCGATCTGGAAGCGCTGGAGGAAAAGCTCCCTGCGCTGATGCAGAGCATCTATGACGCGCATCCCGATCTGATGAAGAGTACGCCGGCATATCTCGGCGTGGACGAGCTTGCGGACAGCTCCGTGATGCTGAAGTTTGTCGTCGAGGTTGCCGAACCGGATATCTATTCCGGCGCGCGCGTTTTAAACCGCGAGCTGTTTGTCGGCATGCGCAAGCTCGGCGTTGAGGTGCCGTTCCCGCAGATCGACGTGCATCAGAAATGAGCCGCAGACCGCATGACATTATGGGAATACCGCCGGAGGATCCCGGCGTCGCTCCCGAATATCAAACGCCGCCGGACGAGTTCAACCGGTTTGCGCCGCATACGGAGGAGACGGAGCAGAAGCCGTCGCGCCTTCGCAAGGTCATGCTGTTCTTTGCCGCAGCGGGGCTGATCGCGCTCGGATTCTTTACACCGAAGCGCGGCGTCCTTCCGCCTGCCGACGCGCAGGCGACCGCCGCGCCTTCGCTTGCACCCGGGGAAACGCCGGGACCGACGGCGGAGACCGCGACTGCGTTGCCGACCGGGCAAGCGACCGGCGAACCAACGCCGGAGCCTTCGGACACGCCTTCGCCTGCGCCCACGGACACGCCGGGACCGACCGAGGTTCCGTACCCGCTGCGCAGCGAGGGAACGATCCATGTCGTCGTCTGTGCGGATATGATGGATGAGAACTACACCGAAGTCATCCTTGCGGAGGAGACGTTCGACGAAGCGACGTTCGATCACTATGACCTGCCGGCGCTGCCGACGCAGACCGGATACGAGGCGCAGGGGTACGCGATCCAGAGCATGACCGACTGGGACTATTTCGGCTTTGAGAAAGGTCTGCACTCCGACAATCCGCCGGACCGGATCGTTTGCGTTCCGCTTCGGGACAGCGTGCTCACGGCGCGGGATCTCGGGATCGTGCCGGTCGGCGCAGACGGCGTACGCGAAGTGGAAGTCCACGTGATGTGGACGGGCGCGGGGCAGCAGAATTTCCCGCTGCATCTGGACGACGGACAGACCGTTACGGAATACCGGGTCGGATTCCCGATCTGGTCGGAGGGACTCGTTTACCTTGACGCGTTCCCGATCCCCGAACAGGACGGCAAGACGTTTTCGGGCTGGTTTGACGCAGACGGAAACCGCGTCTGGGCGGTGACCTATTTCGATTTCTATACGGCGACGCCGGGCTCGAACGACATTGAGGACCGCGACTGGAGCGCGCCTGTTCCGTTCACGCTGTACGCGCACTGGGAATGAACAATGAACCGGACGGACGTCCTCCGTTGAGAGGGACGTCTGTTTTTTTCTGCCGAAACACTTGCGTTTTCCGCCTTTTTGTTGTAGGATAAATGGGAAATCATTTGAAGGAGGCAGTTTGCTATGTCCATTAAAGTTGCCATTAACGGTTTCGGCCGCATCGGTCGTCTGGCGTTCCGTCAGATGTTCGGCGCAGAGGGGTATGAGGTCGTCGCGATCAATGATCTGACCAGCCCCGCCATGCTCGCACATCTGCTCAAATACGATTCCGCGCAGAAAGGATACTGCGGCGTGATCGGCGAGAACAAGCATACGGTTTCGTCCAAGGAGCCCGTCTTCGAAGAGGACGGCAAGACCGTGAAGGTGCCCGGCTCCATCACCGTGGACGGCAAGGAGATCACCATTTACGCGGAGCCCGCGGCAAAGAACCTGCCCTGGGGCGAACTGAACGTGGACGTCGTGCTCGAATGCACCGGCTTCTATACCAGCAAGGCGAAGGCGCAGGCGCACATTGACGCAGGCGCAAAGAAGGTCGTCATCTCCGCACCTGCCGGCAACGATCTGCCTACCATTGTTTATAACGTCAACAACGGCATCCTGACCAAAGAGGACAAGATCATTTCGGCGGCGAGCTGCACCACCAACTGCCTCGCGCCGATGACCAAGGCGCTGAACGACAACTTCCCGATCGTATCCGGCATCATGACCACGGTCCATGCGTACACCGGCGATCAGATGATCCTCGACGGCCCGCACAGAAAGGGCGATCTGCAGCGTGCGCGCGCAGGCGCGGCGAACATCGTGCCCAACAGCACCGGCGCGGCGAAGGCGATCGGTCTCGTCATTCCGGAACTCAACGGCAAGCTGATCGGCTCGGCACAGCGCGTTCCGGTCGTCACCGGTTCCACCACGATCCTCGTGGCGGTCGTCAAGGGCAAAGACGTCACCAAGGAAGCGGTCAACGCGGCAATGAAGGCGCAGGAAAGCGAGTCCTTCGGTTACACCACCGAAAAGCTGGTCTCCAGTGACGTCATCGGCATGACCTACGGCTCGCTGTTCGACGCGAACCAGACCATGGTCCAGAAGATCGACGACGATACCTATCAGGTGCAGGTCGTGTCCTGGTACGACAACGAGAACTCCTACACTTCGCAGATGGTGAGAACGATTAAGTATTTCGCTGAGCTCTAAGGGCTGTCGATAACGGCACCAGACCGTTTGCGGCGAGGACAGAAGAAAAAACCAGGCATGAAGAAAGAGCGTTTGCTGCATCAGTAAACTAAAAGTAGACACAGAAAAGTGTCTACTTTTCCTGTATAATGAAGGAAGCCAAGGAGGTGAAAAGAATGGGAAAGAAAGGGATAC
>CAJOKM010000035.1 GCA_905235205.1 uncultured Clostridia bacterium
GAACGGGGTTCTGCTGTTTTTGGCGGCGGTCATCAGTCATGTATTCTGGGGATTCAGCTTTCTCGGAACAAAATCCGCGCTGGGCGTGGCGGATATGTATCTGCTGCTTTCCCATCGGTTTCTGATCGCGTTTCTGATCATGAACCTGCTGCTGGCGCTCCGCGTCGTCAAGCTTAACTTCAAAGGAAAATGGAATCGCATCTGGCTTCCGCTTCTGATGGGACTGATGGAGCCGGTGATCTACTTCATCGGCGAAGAATTCGGCGTGATCCATTCAACGACGATCTTTTCGGGCGTCATGATCGCGGTGATCCCGATCGTTTCCATCTTTGCGGCGATCCCTGTTCTGCATGAGCGACCGACCGTCGGACAGGTGCTGTTCAGCTTTTTATCCGTCGGCGGCGTGATCGGGATCGGACTTCTGACCAAACAGTCGGGCGAACTCGACTGGATCGGCGTTGTCGGACTGATCGTCGCGGTGCTGTCGGCGGCGGCGTACGGGATTCTGGACCGCGGACTGTCCGCCGAGTTTACGGCGTTTGAACGCACGTATCTGATGCTCGGCATGGGCGCCGTCTGCTTTACGCCGATCGCGCTTTTCAGGACCCGCTTTGACCTGCGCGCGTTCTTCGCGCCGATGGCGGAGCCAAAGTTTTTCCTGCCGGTGCTGTTCCTCGCGGTGTGCTGTTCGGTCATCAGTTATTTTCTGCTGTCCTATATGGCGACCTATATGACGGTTACGCGCTCGGCGGCGTATGCGAACCTGACGACCGCTGTTTCGGTGGTCGCCGGCGCGCTGATCCTGAAGGAATCGTTCTCGTGGCTCTCGGCGGTGTTCTGCGCGATCATTCTTGTCGGCATCTACGGGGTGCAGCGCTTTGCAAGGAAGGATGAGCCGCAAATGCGGGGACAGAACGTTCCAAATACACAGGAGGAGCATTCGTGAGAAAAGACGGAAGACGCGTGAAAACCGCGCAGCCGATGTATCAGGTCGCGACGCACATCATGAATCAGCGCTGCGATGCGATGAACATGATGGAGATCGACGTTCCCATCGGGCCGATGCAGGCATATCTGAACAAAAAGCGCGCAGAGGGGAAGGTGTATTCGCATCTCGGACTCGTGCTTGCGGCGTATGTGCGCACGGTGGCGGAGTATCCGATCATCAACCGCTTCGTCGTAAACAAGACGATCTACGCAAGAAACGAGATCGCGGTCGGCATGGTGGTCTTAAAGCCCGGCGAGACCGAGGGCACGATGAATAAGATGCATTTCAAGCCTGAAATGACGATCGACGACGTGCATCAAACGCTCGACCGGTATGTGCAGGAGAATCGCGGGACGGGCGATACGAACGCGACCGACGATCTCATCCGCAAGCTTTTGAAGGTGCCGGGACTGTGCCGGCTCGGCGTGTGCCTGTTCAAGATGATGGACAAGTTCGGCTGGCTGCCCAAAAGCATCATTGACGCAAGCCCCTTCCACTGCTCGATGACGATCACGAACCTTGCGAGCATCCGCACCAATACGATCTATCATCACGTCTATAACTTCGGCACGACGACGATGATCATGGCAATGGGTATTCCGCGTGAGGTCCCGACCCGCAGAAAGGGCGAGATCACGTTTGAGAAATGCATTCCGATCGGCATCGTGATGGACGAGCGCGTCTGCTCGGGATCACAGTACGTCGTTGCAAGCAGACGCCTTTTAAACTACATGAAGCACCCGGAGCTCTTGGAAACCCCGCCGGAAAAGGTGGAAACGGATATCCCGTAAAGCGCCGGAGTTCGCCCGCGTTCGCGCGGGCTTTTTCTTTATGCAAAACCGGTGGAGAACCGCCCAAAACACGTGTTGTTTTTTCGAAAAAAACCGGATTATCTTCTATATTAATATTTACAAACACAGATGGGCGTGGTATAATGACATGGTAAATTGAGAGGAGAATGGGCGCATGCGGATCAAGGGACTCGAACTGCACGGATTCCGGAATTATACCGAGCTTGTGCTGTATCCGGAAGCCGGGCTGAACGTTCTTTCCGGGCTGAACGCCGAAGGAAAAACGAACGTGCTTGAATCCGTGTTTTTATGTGCGCTCGGCAGAAGCCACCGCACACCGCACGACGCGGAGCTTTTGATGGACGGATGTACGGAGGGCAGCGTTGCGCTGGAACTTGAAACCCGCGGCGGCACGCGCACGATCCGCATTGAGCTCTTCCGCGGTGAACGCAAGCGCGTGTTCTTGGACGGCGCGCCGCTCTCACGCTCGGGCGAGCTGATGGGATGTTTGAATGTCGTCATGTTTTCGCCGGAGGATCTGCAGCTGGTCAAGGACGGTCCGCAGGAGCGCAGACGCTTCCTCGATATGGAACTTTCGCAATTGAAACCCGCGTACTACTACGCGCTGCAGCAGTACAATCAGGCGCTCAAGCAACGCAATCTCCTGCTCAAGGAGGAGTCGGTCCCGTACGATATGGTCGAGCTCTGGGATGAGCAGCTAAGTAAGCTCGGCGCGACGATTATGCAGAACCGCGCGGCGTTTATCGAGGAGCTTTCGAATAATGCGCACACGCTCCATGCCAAGATGAGCGGCACCAAGGAGATTCTCGAAACGGTTTATGAGCCGACCATCCCGGTGCAAGATTACGACACCATGCGCGAAACGCTGACGGTGCAGCTTGCTGAGCGGCTCGAACGCGACATCTACCGCGGATTCACGTCGGTCGGCCCGCATCGGGACGACCTTGGACTGCTGCTGAACGGACGCGATCTGAGGGTGTACGGCTCGCAGGGACAGCAGCGTACCGCGGCGCTGTCGTTGAAGCTAAGTGAGATCGAACTGGTCCGGCGGGTGCGCGGCGAGCGGCCGGTACTGCTCCTGGACGACGTATTTTCGGAGCTTGACGCCGAACGGCAATCGCGGCTACTCGAAGTCGTGTCCGACTGTCAGACGTTTGTGACCTGCACGCATCTCGAAGAGTTTGTTCGCGCCGGCGCGAACAGAATGCAGGTGTACCGCGTATCCAACGGAAAGGTGGTGGAGGAGTAATGCTGCTTCATATCGGAGAGAACCGGTTTGTATCGATTTCGGACGTGATCGCGATCCGGCCCGCCGAACAGGCAACGGCGGAAACGGAACGGCTCATCCGCGACTGCGTTGAGGCAGGGCGCTATTATCCCTCCTACGGACGTCCGAAGGCGTATGTGATCTGCGAGCGGGAGAAGGCGACGTTTGTCTATGCGGCGTCGACTGCGGTTAAAACGCTCAAGGAACGGCTCGATGAATTACAATCATCAGATTTGAAATAACGGAAACGGAGAAGGAAATGGAAGATCTTCAGCACGAAGTCAGCGCCGACTACGGCGCGTCACAGATTCAGGTACTCGAGGGACTCGAGGCGGTTCGCCGTCGTCCCGGCATGTACATCGGCTCGACGGATTCAAGGGGATTGCATCATCTCGTGTATGAGCTTGTCGACAACTCGATCGACGAAGCGATGGCGGGATTCTGCGATCACGTGAACATCGTCATTCACGAGGGGGAGACCGTAACGGTTTCCGACAACGGCCGCGGCATTCCGGTCGGCTATCATGAAAAAACCGGCAAGGACGCGCTGGAGGTCGCGCTTACGATCCTGCATGCGGGCGGCAAGTTCGGCGGAGGCGGCTACAAGGTTTCCGGCGGACTGCACGGCGTGGGACTTTCGTGCGTCAACGCGCTGTCCGAAGAACTGACCGTCGAGGTCCGCAGGGGCGGCAAGATTCACCGCCAGAGGTATCAGCGCGGCATTCCGGTCACCAAGGTCGAGATCGTCGGGAACTGCGGCGAGGAAGATACCGGCACAAGCGTCACGTTCAAACCGGACGCGGAGATCTTCGATGAAGTGAAGTTCGAGTTCGATAAGCTCAAGTCCCGCCTGCGCGAGCTGGCGTTTCTGAACGCGGGCGTGCGCATCACGGCGATCGACGAGCGTGAGGACCCGAACCTGGAACGCGATTATTGCTTCGAAGGCGGCATCCGCTCGTTTGTTACGCATTACAATAAAAACAAGGAGGTTCTGCATCAGGACCCGATCTACTTCTCCGCCAAGCGCATGGAGAACGGCGAGGAGACCGCGACGGTCGAGATCGCGATGCAGTACAACGACGGTTATAACGAGGACATCTACACCTACGCGAACAACATCAACACGCACGAGGGCGGCGCGCATCTGGACGGGTTCAAGCAGGCCTTGACCCGCGCGATCAACGACTATGCCAAGCGCGCGAACCTGTTCAAGGAAAAGGACAGCTCGCTGAGTGGCGAAGACATCCGCGAGGGCTTGACCGCGGTCATCTCGGTGAAGCTGCAGGAACCGCAGTTTGAGGGACAGACCAAGACCAAGCTCGGCAACGCGGACATCCGTCCGCTGGTGAGCAATACGGTCTATAAGGGACTCTCGGAGTTTCTGGATGAGAACCCGCCGATCGGACGTATGATCGTCGATAAGTGTCTGATGGCGTCGCGTGCGCGTGAAGCGGCGCGAAAAGCGCGTGATCTCACGCGCCGCAAGACGGCGCTGGACTCGACCGCATTGCCCGGAAAGCTTTCTGACTGCACCGAAAAGGACGCGTCGCTGTGCGAGATCTTCCTGGTCGAGGGCGATTCCGCGGGCGGTTCCGCCAAGATGGGCAGAAACCCGAAGTATCAGGCGATCCTTCCGCTGCGCGGCAAGATCTTAAACGTCGAAAAAGCGCGTCTGGACCGGATGCTTTCCTCCGACGCGATCAAGTACATGATCACGGCGTTCGGCGCGGGCATCGATCAGGAGTTTGACGTTTCGAAGCTCCGCTATCACAAGATCATCTGCATGACCGATGCGGACGTTGACGGCAGCCATATCCGAATCCTGCTTCTGACGTTCTTCTATCGGCATATGCGTCCGCTGGTGGACGAGGGATATGTGTACATCGCGCAGCCGCCGCTGTATCGCGTCAAACGCGGCAAACAACAGTGGTACGTGTATTCCGATGAGGAGCTCGACGCAAAGCTCAAGGAGCTCGGTCCCGATCCGAAACCGGAGATTCAGCGCTACAAGGGCCTCGGCGAAATGAACCCGGAGCAGCTTTGGGAAACCACGATGGATCCGGAACAGCGTCTGATGCTGAAAGTCACGGTGGAGGACGCGGTCGAGGCGGACCGGCTGTTTACGCTGCTGATGGGCGACAAGGTCGAGCCGCGGCGCGAGTTCATCGAGCAGAACGCGAAGCTTGTGACCGATCTGGATGTTTGATGAGGTGAGACTATGAGCGAAACAACAACGGCAAACACCGGGCGCATTCGCCCGATCAATCTGGAACGCGAGATGCAGAAGAGCTTCATCGCGTATGCGATGTCGGTCATCACAAGCCGCGCGCTGCCCGACGTGCGCGACGGCATGAAGCCGGTGCACCGGCGTATTCTGCATTCGATGGAGGAGCTCGGCGTCACGCCGGACAAGCCTACGCGAAAGAGTGCGCGTATCGTCGGCGACTGCATGGGTAAATACCATCCGCACGGCGACTCGTCCGTTTACGACGCGATGGTGCGTCTTGCGCAGGACTTCAATACGCGCTATCCGCTCGTCGAGGGACAGGGCAACTTTGGTTCCGCCGACGGCGACGGCGCGGCGGCGATGCGTTACACCGAAGCGCGTCTTTCTAAGATGGCAATGGAAATGATGCGCGACATCGACAAGGACACGGTCGATTTCCAGCCGAACTTCGACGGTACGCAGCAGGAGCCGACCGTACTTCCCGCACGGTTTCCGAACCTTCTGGTCAACGGCAGTAACGGCATTGCGGTCGGCATGGCGACCAACATGCCGCCGCACAACCTCGGCGAAACGATCGACGGGCTTGTCGCGCTGATCGAGAACCCGGATATCTCCGTGGACGAACTGATGCAGTACATTCCGGGACCGGACTTTCCGACCGGCGCAACGATTCTGGGCAGAAGCGGCATCGCTGCGGCGTACCGGACCGGCAGGGGCAAGCTGATCGTCCGCGCAAAGACCGAGATCGAGCAGCTAAGCCAGAACCGCAGCCGCATCATCGTGACCGAGATCCCGTATCAGGTCAACAAAGCGCGGCTTGTCGAGAGCATCGCGGATCTCGTGCATGAAAAGCGCATTGAGGGCATTTCGGACCTCAGAGACGAAACGGACCGCAACGGCACGCATATCGTCATTGAACTCAAGAAGGACGTGAACGCAAACGTCGTTCTGAACAATCTGTATAAACATACACAGCTGCAGGACACGTTCGGCGTGATCAATCTGGCGCTTGTCGACGGCGAACCGAAAGTACTGAACCTCAAGGAGATCCTGTATTACTACCTCGAGCATCAGAAGGACGTCGTGACCCGGCGCACGCGCTTCGATCTGAACCGCGCCGAAGAGCGTCTGCACATTCTCGACGGACTGCTGCGCGCGCTCGACGTGATCGACGAGATCATTGCGCTCATCAAAGCGTCCCCGAACGGTCAGGCGGCAAAGGACGGACTGTGCACGAAGTTCGGATTCTCCGAGCGGCAGGCGCAGGCGATCCTGGACATGCGTTTGCAGCGGCTCACCGGTCTCGAACGCGACCGGCTGATGGAGGAGGACAAACAGCTCAGAGAACGCGTTGCATATTTACGCACAATTCTCAGCGACGAGCACAAACTTTTGGAAGTCGTGAAGGACGAAGCGCTCGACGTAAAAGCGCGTCTTGCCGATCCGCGGCGTACCGAGATTACGCAGGCGCTGGACGACATCGATCTTGACGACATCATCCAGGAAGAAGAAATGGCGGTCACCATGACGCATTTCGGTTATATCAAGCGCACTCCGTCCGAAACCTTCCGCGCGCAGAACCGCGGCGGCAAGGGCGTCAGGGGTCAGGCGACGCGGGAAGAGGATTATGTCGAGCGTGTGCTTGTTTCCAGCACGCACGCACCGATCATGTTCTTCACGAACATGGGGCGCGTGTTCCGCATCAAGTGCTACGCGATCCCCGAAGCGAGCCGCACCTCGAAGGGCATTCCGGTCGTGAATCTTCTGCAGCTTCGCACCGGTGAAAAGGTCACGGCGATGTTCATCGTCCCGCGCGAGGTCGAAAAGACCGGGTATCTGGTTACCGCCACGCGCAACGGTCTGATCAAAAAGACGCGCATTGCCGAATGCATGAATATCCGAAAGGGCGGACTGGTTTTGCAAACGGTCCGCGAGGGCGACGAGCTGATTTCCGTGGAAATGAGCGGCGGCGAAGACGAGTTCATCATCGCCTCGCGTAACGGCAAGTGCATTCGCTTCCGCGAAAGCGACGTGCGCGCGACCGGTCGCGGCGGCATGGGCGTTCGTTCGATCAAGCTCGGCGCTGACGACGTGGTCATGGATATGATCCGCGTCATTCCGGACGGACTCGTACTGACCGTGACCGAAAAGGGACTCGGCAAGCGCACCGAGGAGAGCCAGTTCGCGGTACAGGGCCGCGGCGGCAAGGGCATCCTTGCGATGAAAGCCACCGAAAAGACCGGCAGGCTCGCGTGCCTTCGAATGACGACCGAGGACGAAGATCTGCTGCTCGTTCGTGACGACGGCGTGATCATGCGCATGCCGGTCGATCAGATCTCGGTCATCGGCAGAAACACGCAGGGTGTGCGTCTGATGTCGCTCGACGGCGACGCGAAGATCGCAAGCGTGGCGCTGCTGCCGCATCAGGAGATCGAGCCCGATGAGGAGGAAGAAACGCTTTTGACACCGGAAACAACGGAATCCGCACCCCAAGGAGACGCATAAATGCTGACATTGCCGCCCGCACTGCATAGGCTTGCCGAATCCCTCAAAGCCGAGGGCGTAAAGCTGTATGCGGTCGGCGGCTGTGTGCGTGACGCGCTGCTGAACAGACCGGTACACGATATCGATCTGTGCAGCCGGTTGCGTCCGGACGGATTGATGGAAAAAGCAAAGTCGCTTGGTATCGACGCGCGGATTGTGCAGCCGGTGCTCGGTACGGTTCTTCTGACCGTCGACGGCAAGGCATATGAGCACACGACGTTCCGCACCGAATCCTACGGGACCGGCGGCGCGCATACGCCGGATACTGTTTCGTTCTCCGATTCACCCGAGATCGATGCGTTTCGCCGCGACTTTTCGGTCAACGCACTGTATGAATCCGTTTCGGACGGTACGCTCGTTGATCCGACGGGCGGACTGGACGATCTGAATCGGCGTGTGCTTCGCACGACCACTGCCGATCCCGCGGTTATCCTGCGGGACGACGGACTGCGGATCCTGCGGCTGGTACGGTTTAAAGCCGCGCTGGACTTTACGATCGATCCGGCAACGTGGCAGGCGGCGAAAGCGAATGCCCGGCTTTTGGGCGACGTCGCATGGGAACGCAAGCGTGAGGAGCTTGACCGGATCTTAACGGGACCGCGCGTGTTCGACGCGCTCTGTATGCTGCGCGACGTCGGTGCGCTTGCCTATGTTTTGCCCGAATGCACGGCATGCGACGGCATGGCGCAGAGGCAGGATCATCATAAATACGATGTTCTCACGCACATGTTTCATGCCTGCGAGAATACGCCGGACGAGCTTGCCTGCCGACTCATCGGATTGCTGCATGACGTCGGTAAGCCTGCGGCAAAGCAGCGCGACGGAAACCTGTACGCGCACGATGTTCTCGGCGAACAGATCGTGCGGAATATGCTCGAACGGCTTCGCTATCCGAACGCGTTGATCGAACGCGTTTGCGAAGCGATCCGTTCACATATGTTCGACCTCAACGAGGAGGCGTCGGAAGCGACGATCCGAAAACGGTTTGCGCTGATGGGAAGAGCGCGGACCGAGGATCTGATCATGATCCGCGAAGCGGACGTTCGCGGCAGCGGATACAAGCCGGAATACGTCGCCGAGCGTTGGCGGCGGATTTACCGGCAGATGCAGGAGGAACACGCGCCGTTTTCGGAAATCGAGCTGTGCGTGACCGGATCGGACATCATGTCGGAGCTCGGATTGAGCGCGGGGGAACAGATCGGAAGGATCAAACGGCAGCTTCTGCTGCACTGTGCCGTGCATCCGGGGGACAACCGACCGGACGTGCTTCGAAAGCGCATGCACGATTACGGCTGAGGCAACATTCCTGTATGTTTTTTGTGAATTATTCGCAATCCTTCTTGCGAACGCGGAAAAATATGCTATGATAATCTCGTTGTAACATACAGCGAGCAAATAAGAGGAATCGAAATGAACAACAGACAAAAACAAAAACGCGCGCTTTTGGCCGTACTGCTGACGGTGCTGTTGGTTGTTGTCCTGGTAATCGGCGCGGCGGTCAGCTGCTGCGCGAAGAATATGCCGGCGGCCGACACGCAAAGCAGCGCGAAAGTGGTCGTCAGCGAGGTGCTTGTCAGCAACAAGCAGGCGGTGCGCGATCCGATGGGCACGTACAGCGATTATGTCGAGCTGCACAACGTCAGCCCGGAACGCGTGAACGTTTCGGGCTACGGGCTTTCGGACGATGAAACGTCGATGTGGGTCATTGCGGACAATACCTATCTCGATCCCGACGAATATCTGATCATCTGGTGCGCCGGCAAGGAGACCGGCATTACCAACGTCGCGCCGTTCGCACTGTCCAAGGACGACGTATTGCGGTTCACCGATCCGTCCGGCAAACTGATCATCGTACTGGATCTATCGGGCACGTACTCCGGTCTGTCGTTCAGCTATCTCGACAACGGCACGTGGGATAACATGGCGCCGACGCCGGGGTATCCGAATACGCCCGAGGGCATTGCCGCGTATGAAAAATCGCGCATGGCGGATTCCGAGATCGACATTAAAGAGCATACCGAGTGTCCGGTCCGCGTGACGGAACTGATGGCGTCGAACAGCAACGCGCACAAAGCGCCGGACGGCAGCTACTGCGACTGGATCGAGCTGTACAATTCCGGAAGCTCGGAATATGATCTGTCCGGCTTCGGACTGTCGGACGATATTTCAAAGCCCAAGAAGTTTGTGTTCCCCGAAGGAACAAAGATTGCGGCGTATTCATACCTGGTCCTGTACCACACGGAAAAGCCCGTGGAGGGCACGTGGTCCGTCGACTTCGGGCTTTCGGCGCAGGGCGAAACGCTGGTCTTCACGTCGAAAGAGGACCGCATTATCGATCTGATTGAGTTCGGCGTGCAGGAAAAGAACTGCTCGCTCGCACGCATCTATACCAACAACGCGTTCGACCCGAACGGCGCGTTTGAGCCGACCGATCAGATTACGCCGGGCTTCGACAACACGGTTTCAGGCAGAACCCAGTTCGACGAGAAGGAAAACGGACAAATGGGCGTGCACGACATCTCCTTAAACGAGATCCTCGTGGACGGCTACTATATCCGCTACGATACCTCCAGCGTCACGCATACCGAGCGCCCGTACGACGGCGACTTGGGCAGCTGGATCGAGCTTTACAACCGCACCGAGCAGACGGTCGATCTTTCGGGGTTTTCGATCACGGACAACGTGCGAAAACCGAGGAAATGGGTTTTTCCTGACGGAACGAGTATCGCCGCAAAAGGATATCTCGTCTTGCAGTTGGAAGGAAGTCTGCCGCGCGAAGGGATGACCGAAAAGGACGTCACGCCGGAGCAGCGTCTGTATCAATTAAATTTTGACATTGCGGCGGCAGGGGAGACCGTATATCTGTACGACGCGTCGGGCGAGCTTATCGACCGCGTGTCCGTACCGGTCAGTCGGTCCTGCGTTTCTTACGGACGCGATGCAACCGGCGCATGGAAGCTGATCGATCGCCCGACCGAGGGCGCCGAGAACAGCACCGGCGGCCGCGGACTCTATTGCGAGGCGGCGTCGGTCGACACGCCGAGCGGCATCTATCAGGGTACACAAACGGTGAACATTACGGTGCCGGAAGGGTGTTATGCGACGTATACGCTTTCGTGCGGGAAAGAAAACGACCCGGTCAAGACCACGGCGCCGACCGCGCAGTCCGATCGCGTTTCGGGTCCGATCGCCGTCAAGGAAAACACCGTGCTGCGCGTGCGCACGTTTTCCAATGACGACAGCCGGTATCCGAGCGATATCAAATCGTACACGTATGTGATCATCAACGGTGAAATGACCGTTGAGTCGCATACCACGAATCTTCCCGTCGTATTTCTTGTGACCGAACCCGAAAACCTCTGGGACAGCAGGATCGGTATCATGGTCAAGGGCGATGATTATACCGGCAAGGGCGAAGCGGACGAGATGATGATCGGACGCGATGAAAACATGGGCAAGTACGCCAACTTCAACATGCGCGGACGCATGTGGGAAAAACCGACGACCTTTACCTATCTGAACGCCGGCGGCACACAGGTCCTGTTTGAAGACGACGTGTATATCCGCGTGTTCGGCGCGTTCTCCAGAAAGCTCGCGCAAAAGGGCATCGCGATCCTGTCCAGAAAAGGCATCGGCAGCGCGCCGATGGAGTACGCGTTCTTTGAGAACCGTCCGTTTACCTCGTATAAATCGCTGGTCCTGCGCTCATCCGGGCAGGACGCCGCGCTGTCGCGCATTCGCGACATTTTGGTGCAAAGCCTTTTGGACGACGCGGACGTGGACCTTGCAAACCAGGCGTTCAAACAGTGCATCGTATACATCAACGGACAGTACTGGGGCGTGTATAATCTGCGTGAGAAGATCAGCAAATGGTACATCGCGCAGCACTACGGCGTGGAGGACGTCGACACGATCGACATCCTGCGCGGCAACGGCAACAACGATCAGTGCATCGTTGCGGGCGACGGACTGGACGACTATAAGGCGCTGATCAAGTATTGCGAGGATCATAACTGCAATCTTTCGAATCAGGCGGACTACGATTACGTCTGCTCGCAGATCGACGCGGACCAGTTCGCCATGTACTGCGCGTTCGAAATCATCATCGGCAACACCGACACCGGCAACATCAAGTGGTGGCGTTCGTCCGAGAAGGACAATAAATGGCGCTGGATCCAGTACGATTACTGCTGGGCGATGAACGGCGACAACGCAAGCCAGCCGGCGGAAGAATCCACCGGATACCGGCGTGACTTCTTCTGGCGCTACTTCGATCCGGCGGGACACGGTGCAGGGCACGGGTTTTCGACGGTGCTCGGTCGCTCGATGCTGTCGAACAACGAGTTCGTCAAGATCTTCCTCAAATACTGCGCGTATTTCTATAATGAAGTATATACGCCCGAGAAGATTCTCGCAAAGTGCGACGAGCTGCAGAACAACATCCGTACCGAGATGGAAACGTACGACCTCGTCCGTTGGAGACCGTATCACGACCTCTCCACAAAGGGCTGGAACTCGCATTGCGATAAGATCCGTCAGTACGCAAGGAACTATCAGGACTGGTACCTGTATTACTGCCAGCATTTCATCAACGAACATACGAATTATCACCTCAGCGACGACGAGATGATTCAGCTGTTCGGAAAGGTGGGCAAGATCTCATGACACTGAAAACCAAGGCAAACGCCCGGGGATACCGCCACGAGCTGAAATACGTGATCTCCGACGCGGACGCGGAGCTTCTGGCGATCCGCTTAAACGCGGCGCTCGGGCCCGATCCGCATGCGGCAAAGACCGGCGGATATCATATCCGCAGTCTGTATTTCGATGATCCGTACGATTCGGCGGTGGAGGAGAAGGTCGCCGGTGTGCAGTATCGCGATAAGTGGCGTATCCGCATCTATAATTTTTCCGACCGTGTGATTAAGCTGGAGCGCAAGCATAAGAACGGCTCGTTCATTCGAAAGGACAGCCTGTCGCTCTCGCGCAGGGAGTGCAACGCGCTGCTGGACGGCGCATACACGTTTTTGCTGTACCGGCAGGAGCCGTTCGCAAAGGAAGCGTATGCCGCGCTTCGCACGGAGGGACTGAAGCCCAAAGTGCTCGTCGACTACTACCGGCAGCCGTACGTGTTCCCGCTCGAGGACGTGCGCATCACGCTCGACCGGAACATCCGCACAGGCTACCTTTCTACGGACCTCTTTAACCCGCATACCATCACCTACCCGGCGACGGAACTGATGGGACAGTGCGTGCTGGAAGTCAAGTATAACGCGTATCTCGACCCGCATATCGCATCGATGATCCAACTGCCCTCGTCGATCAAGACGGCGGCAAGCAAGTATCTCTTTTGCAGACAGTATGACTGCTGATATAAATTGAGGATTCAGAAAAACAATCGGAGGATAGTATGGAGAACTTTTTGAACTCATTAAAGGAAGTATTTAACTTTTCCACCAACCAGGTTGTGCCGCTGATCGCGACGGTTGTTCTCGCGTTTTTTGTCGGTCTGTTCGTATATCTGATCTACCGGCTGACGTTCTCGGGCGTGATCTATTCCAAGACCTTCAACATGAGCCTGGTCATGCTGACGCTCGTCACGGCCATGGTCATCCTGTTCATGTCAAACAACGTCAAGCTGTCGCTCGGCATGGTCGGCGCACTGTCCATCGTGCGTTTCCGTACCGCGATCAAGGATCCGATCGATACCGTGTTTATGTTCTGGGCGATCGGCGAAGGCATCGCGCTCGGCGCGGGATTCATTCTTGCGGCAATCGTCGGCGCGTTCATGATCGGTATCTTCATGCTGATCCTTGCATCGTCTAAAAAGAAGGCGTCCCTGCCGTACCTGCTGATCCTGCACTATGAGGAGCGTGCAAGTAAGCAGATCAAGTCGATGGTCGCGCAGATCCCGTACGCGCGCATCAAGTCCAAGACCGTTCAGCGCGAGGGCATCGAGCTTGCGGTCGAGCTCCGCGTCCGCTCCAGCGAGACCGGCTTTGTGGACAAGTTCCTGCGCGTCGACGGCGTTTACGACGCGACGCTGATTGCGCACCAGGGCGACATGATCTCGTAAATAAGTAACGATTCCGATCGGAAGCATCGATATGATGCTTCCGATCGTATTTTTATCATTCAGCCGGCAGAATACAGATCGCCCTATGCATCACACATGAAACAGAAGGAAGAACGCAGGAGGAACGGCTCATGAGAAAACGCATCATACGTGTGTTGCTATCTTTTGCGATACTGGTTTGTCTCTCGGGGTGTCAAAAGCAGGGGGACAAACTGTTGTTTCTGTATGGAGACGGAGACATAACAACGATATCCCGTAACCAGGGCGACTGTACGTTCGCAGATCATGACATCCAATGGAAATCAGACGGATGTGAATTGACGATTTATTACGCAAACGGACAATCCGAAATGAAACATTTGTCTGTAGGAGATCTGACCGAAATATATACAGACTCTATACCTCCGATTAGATATGAAGTTTACCTGTGCAACGAAGGAGATCCGCTCCCGGAAAAATGGGAAGATCAGGTACAAAAGTACGAACAAAAACAAGCGATGTATGGATCATACGGAGGATATTTGCTTTCGAGAAACCGCACCGAAGAAATGGAAATGATGAAAAAGGCGCTTGATGCTGCAGGAGCCGACTTTGGAGCGGAGGATTTAGAAGAATTATATGACACGTTTACGAGCGCAACTTGGTTTAACGGTGACTGTGCATTTCAATTTATAGTGGCGAAAGCCGAAAAAATTGATCACGAATATGCATCGTTGAAGCTTACGCTAACGGATGAAAGCGAAAATGAAATGGAAATCTACGCGAATTGGGATTCACATTACATATATGGCGCTGACTATAACGGGGAATCATATTATTATGTGATGGAATAAAACGAAAAAAGGTAAAATGTTGAGTAATGGTGACGCTCATGAACAGCATGTTGCGCACAGACAGAAGCGGGAGCATTTCGGTGTTCCCGAATCTTTTTCATGCTGTCTAAAATATATTGTGAAAATGATCGAAAAACCGCTTGACAAGGAGAAGAGAGAGGAGTAATATAAGCGGCGATCGCGTTCGGGAACGAGAGAGCGGCGCCGGGAAACACTTTCGAAAAAAGAACGAAAAAAAGAAGTGAAAAAAGGTGTTGACAAACGGGAACGGATGGGATATACTAACGAAGCTGTCCCGAAAAAACCGGACAGCGAAGCACCTTGAAAACTATATAGTGCATCAACAACAAGCCAAGTCAATTCGGATCGAAAGATCGAGAATTACGGACGCGAAAGAAACACGACCAAGCGAAAGAAAAGTGAGCAACAGTGTTGAGAGACACTGAGAGATTGAACTCAAGAGTTTGATCCTGGCTCAGGACGAACGCTGGCGGCGTGCCTAACACATGCAAGTCGAACGGAGTAAGGTACTTCGGTATTTTGCTTAGTGGCGAACGGGTGAGTAACGCGTGAGCAACCTGCCTCTTTGAGGGGGATAACAACCGGAAACGGTTGCTAATACCGCATAAGACCACACTGTCGCATGACAGAGAGGTCAAAGGAGCAATCCGCAGAGAGAGGGGCTCGCGTCCCATTAGGTAGACGGCGGGGTAACGGCCCACCGTGCCGACGATGGGTAGCCGAGCTGAGAGGCTGATCGGCCACACTGGAACTGAGACACGGTCCAGACTCCTACGGGAGGCAGCAGTGGGGAATATTGGGCAAT
>CAJOKM010000036.1 GCA_905235205.1 uncultured Clostridia bacterium
ACCGTTTCGGCATACCCCGTCGTATCGGTATAGACCTCCTTGTAGGTAGGCTGCTCGGTGAACCCGTTGGCAAATCCCACTTCCGTAAAAGTCACTCCCCGGATCAGGGAGAAAAATTTCTGTGCGCCCCAGAAGCATCCCGCGGCAAAATACAAGTCCCTTGTCATGACTGGCTGTCGTTTCGTTCCCGCAAAGATAGCGAAAACTTCGTCAGGAACAAGGTGCGGGGAAGCGGGAATCAAGTCGGTGCGGGCCATTCCAGCAGGATGGGCAGATGGTCGGAAACGCCGTCGGTATAGCGGGGCCCGAGGTAGGTACGGAGCGGTTTTTCACCCTCGTGCACGGTGTCTCGCGTCAGCAGGAAGGGAATCCGGAGGATGCGCATCGCGCGGCACATCCGCGCGGCGCGGCTTTCGGTCTCCGTGCCGAACGGCGCGGCGCCATAGAGGAAATCGAGTTTCACAAGGTCGAAGCCCCATTCGTTCAGCACGCGGTCGAGCACCTTCTCCACATACTGCACGACCTCCGGGTTGTCGATGTCGAGCGAGTAGAATCCGCCCCAGTTCGAGCCGTTCGACCACGGCTTGCCGTCATGCTTCATAAGCCAGTCCGGATGCTCCGTTACAATCTTCGAACTCTTCTGGCACACGAACGGCGCAAGCCAGAGTCCGGCTGAAAATCCCGCCTCGTGGATCGCGTCCGCCGACGCCCTGAGTCCGTTCGGGAACTTGGTTTCGTCCGGCACGAGCCAGTCGCCGACCGCCGGTTCCCAGCCGTCGTCGATCTGAAACAGATCGCCCGGCTTCAAGAGCGCCTTTGCGCCGCAAAGATCGTCGGTGATCGCCGCGTCGCTGATGTTCTGATAGCGGTTGTACCAGCTCGAATACCCGACCAGCGGTTTGTCGGTCAGCGGTCGCACGTCCATTTCCCTGAACCAGCCGTCGAACACCTCGTTCTCCGTGCCCTCGGCAACGTACAGATCGAACGCGGCAAGCTCACCGTCGACCTTCATACCTTTACAGTCGCGCTCGATCGAAAGCACGCCCCGGTTCGCGTCGTAGGAAAACAGCGTGTACCCCGGCGTTTCATCGAGCGAGCCGATCAGCAAAAACCGTTCGCCGTCGCGGAAATAGCACCAGGATTCGCCGTGCGTGATCCCCTTTTTGTACGGGTATTTTACAAAGTGATAATCGCCGTAGCGGTTCAAATGAAACGCGCCGCGCAAAAAGAACGGCAAATGCTTCAAGCCCCGCGTGCGTCCGGTCCTGTCGTACTCCGGACTGTACGTCCAGTTCTGGTAGCCGTTTTGGAAGATGCGCGCCGTGTCCGGGATCTTGAGATCGACCGTCGCAGACACCTTTTTCAGCCGCGCGCGTTCGATCGGCACGCGCACGTGCACGCAGCCGTTCAGCGGCGTGCTGCCGCAAATTTTTGCGCCGGTTTCCGTTTCGACGGCATAGCTGAGCGTCCGTTCCATGCTTATGCCTCCCCAATCGTAAACGGTATCGTGACCGGAGCGGTCTGCTCCGTTTCAATCGTCAGCGTCCCTTCGCCGGCGCGTCCTATGGTCTTCACATAGGTGCCGGTCATGCCGCCCTCCGCGCAGGCGCATTGGGGTCCGATCAGGGCAAGATCGCCCGATACGGAAAAGCGCACCGGCAGCTGCGCGTACGGCGCGAGGTTGCCGTTCTCGTCGAGCACGCGGATGCGCACGGCGGTCGCGTCGTAGCCGCCGTCCTCTTTAAGTTCGGTCGCGCCGACCTTCACCTCGAGATGCAGGCGCTTCCCCGCCCGCGCGAACACCGACGCAACGACCCTGTCGCCGTCGATCGCGTCGAACCGCCAGCCGGTCGCAACGCCGCCCCAGTTGCCGACGTACTTCCCGTACAGCTCCTCGCCGTCGGCATAGCTCATATGATACCGCTTCATGGCATAGAACAGTTTGAGCTTGTCAATGAGCGGCATTTTATCGAGTCCGTGCCGCGCCGCCTTATTCAATGCCGCGTGCAGCCGCTGCTCCTTTTTGCCGGTGATGCCCTCCTCGCTGATCAGAAGCTGCCCGACAAGATCGTCGATCTTCACCGGCGGGTGCTTTAACCCCTTCCACGGAAGCGGCTTGAAGATCTTCACGAGCTTGTCGTTTTTGTACAGCGCGACCTTCTCTGCGTTGGTAAACGCGTAGATCTCGCCGATCTCGCCCGCGGGATAATCGCCGATGCACATCGGCGTGCCGATCTCAAGAACCGGCTGTTCTTCGCCCTGCGAGGCGTACGCCGCCGCGGCAAGCTTCGGATTGCGGAACGCGTCCAGCACGCCGTGATAACACACGCGGTCGCCCGAGCCGAAGTCCTTGTGCGTGGGATAATCGAACATGCACCAGCCGAAACACCCCGCGTGCTCGCCGGACGCCTGCGCCGCGTCCAACGTTCGCGCGTGCCGCAGCGCGTGCATCTGCCGCCTGCGCCACGGATCGAAGGATTTGGTCGGGAACATATGCCCCGAATGCTCCGAGATCAGATACCCGCGGCTTATATCCGGCACGACCTCGCTCTTTTTGCGGATCGGCGCGTCGAAATCGAACGGCTTGAAATCGTTGTACGCGTATACGTCCTCCAAAAAGCTGCTCTTCTGCAGGTAGCGCACGCCCGAGGTCTGCCGCGAGGGATCGAGAAAGCGCGCGAGCGCGTTCGTCTGTTCATACAGCGCGTCGTTGTCGCGGCTCTCGTTGATCCGCACGCCCCACAGCACGATCGACGGATGGTTGCGGTACTCAAGCACCATCTCGCGCACGTTGTCGAGCGCCTGCTTCTGCCACGCCTCGTCGCCGATGTGCTGCCAGCCCGGGATCTCCGTGAACACCAGAATGCCCAGCTCGTCGCACGCGTCGATAAAGTATTGGCTCTGCGGATAGTGCGAGGTGCGCACCGCGTTGCAGCAGAGCTCGTGTTTTAAGATCTTCGCGTCCTCCTCCTGCAGCCTTTTGGGCGCGGCGTAGCCGAGGTACGGGTACGCCTGATGCCGGTCGAGCCCGCGTAAAAACGTGCGCGTTCCGTTCAGATAGAATCCGTCCTTTTGAAAGACCGCCGTGCGGAAGCCGAAGCGCGTGTTCACCGTGTCGAGCGGCTGCATCGCGTCGTCGTACAGCGTCGTTTCCAGCGTGTAGAGCGCGGGCGTTTCGCACGTCCACGGCGTCACGCCGGCTGCTTTGAGCGCCGCCGTCCAGACCGAAAAGCCTTCCATCTCCTGTTTGTCGGCTTCCTGCGCGACAACTGCCGTCTGCGCAACGCAATCCCCCTCTTTGTCCAGCACCCGCAGCCGCAGCGCCGCGGGCGCGGGGCCGGAGATCGTCGCCTGCACCTTAGCGGTGTTCGTGTCCGGCGTTTGCACGAACACGTTCGCAAGGCAGGTTTCGTTCCGCACATCGAGCCACACGTCGCGGTACAGTCCGCCGTAGGTGAGGTAATCGATCACGTACCCGAACGGCGGGATCGACGGATTCTCGGTGCTGTCGAGCCGCACGGCAAGCAGGTCCGTGCCGTCGAAGCGCGCAAATTTTGTGATCTCGACGCGAAACGCCGTGTAGCCGCACCGATGCGTCATTAGCTCCGTTCCGTTCACATACACGGTCGCGATGTGCGCCGCGCCGTCGAACTGCACAAACACGCGCCTGCCGCGCTCCGCTTCAAAAAGCGGCAGCGTTCGCCGGTACCCGTAGACGCCCTCATACTCCTCCGGTCCCGCGTAGTGCTGCGGGATCGTGCGCGGACTGTGCGGCAGCCGGACCGGCTCGCCCTCGCCCTCGCCGAGACGGAACGCGTCCGTCCACACCGGTGTAAACTCCCAGTCGTTCGACAGTTTTTTCATGCCCTGCTCTCCCTGTGATTGATGGCTTTATTCTATCATGAATCAAACCGTGAAACAAGAGAAAAGCGGACGGGTTTTTCCCGTCCGCTTTGCCTGGTTTTCTCTTATTCTTCTCCGTAAATGAGGTTCTTCTCGCTCTCCGGATCGAAGAAGTGCATCACCTTGCCCTCGAACGTGATGTACAGGCGCGCGCCGTTTACGAGTCCCTCGCGCTGTTCGCTCGTAAGGTCGATGGTCGGGACGCGCACGATCCAGCGCGTGCCCTCGTCGGTATACACGTGCAGATGCAGCTCGCTGCCCATCATTTCGTTGACTTCGAGCGTGCACGGGATCGCGTTCTCGACCGGTTCGCTCGCTAAAACGATATGCTCCGGACGCACGCCCAGGATGATCTCGCCGCTTTCGACGCCCTTTTCTTGGAGCAGCCTGCCCTTTTCGCCGGTGACTTCGATCTTCGCGCCGCAGGGTTTCACAAAGTATTTGTCGCCCTCCTTTGAAAGCTCGGTCTTCAGGATATTCATCTTCGGCGCGCCGATGAACTCCGCGACGAACAGGTTGTTCGGCATTTCGAAGACCTCGGTCGGCGTGCCGACCTGCATGATGTAGCCGTCCTTCATGATGACGATGCGATCGCCTAAGGTCATTGCCTCGGTCTGGTCGTGCGTGACGTAGACAAACGTCGTGTCGAGCTTCTGCCTAAGCAGAATGATCTCGGCGCGCATCTGGTTCCTTAGCTTTGCGTCGAGGTTACTTAGCGGTTCGTCCATCAGAAAGACCTTCGAGTCGCGCACCATGGCGCGTCCGATCGCGACGCGCTGACGCTGACCGCCGGACAGCGCGCGCGGCTTGCGCATGAGATACGGCGTGATGCCCAAGATCTCCGCCGCGTTGGTGACCTTTGCGTAGATCACGTCCTCGGGCAGTTTTTTCAGGCGCAGCGAGAACGCGATGTTGTCGTACACCGTCATGTGCGGGTACAGCGCGTAGTTCTGGAAGACCATCGCGATGTCGCGGTCCTTCGGCTGCAGATCGTTGACGACTTCGCCGTCGATCTCGACCGTGCCGTCGCTGATCTCCTCAAGACCCGCGATCATGCGGAGCGTGGTGGACTTGCCGCAGCCGGACGGACCGACGAACACGACGAACTCCTTGTCCTTGATGTCCAGGTTGAAATCGTGCACGGCGACGACGTTGTTATCGTAAACCTTCTTTACGTTGGTGAGTTTTACACTTGCCATATCGAACTCCTTTTCTTCTCGTGAAAGATTCGGGCATTAACCCTTGACCGCGCCGCCCGTGACGCCTTCGACGTAGTACCGCTGCAGGCACAGGAACAGGATCACGACCGGGATCGCGACGACCACGCCGCCCGCGCAGAACATGGTGTATTTCTGCCCGATCTGGTCAAGCTGCAGCCAGTTCCACATACCGACGGCAACGTTCATGCCCGCCTGCGAGCCGAACGAGATGTACCGCGCAAACACGAAGTCGCCCCAAGGCGCCATGAACGCGGTCAGCACCGTATAGATGACGATCGGCTTTGCGAGCGGCAGGATGATCTTCCAGAGCACCTGCGCGCGGTTCGCGCCGTCGATGCGCGCCGCCTCGTCCAGCGACTTCGGGATCGTGTCGAAAAAGCCCTTCGAGACGTAATACCCCATGCCCGACGACGCCACGTACACGAGGATCAGACCGGGTACGGCGTTTTCCTGCGTGAGACCGAGGTCCTTTAAGACGCGGTACAGAATGATCATCGTCAGCATGCCCGGGAACATGCCTAAGATCAGCATGAACTGCATCAGCGCCTTTCTCATTTTGAAGCGGAAGCGCGAGAGCGTGTAGCTCATGCACAGCACGAAGACCGTCTGCAAAACCGCGGTAACGAGCGCCGTGATGAACGTGTTCAGATACCATTTGGCGAACGGCGTTCCGAACCAGCCCTTGGTCGCGTCATACAGCAGGTTCTTATAGTTGGCAAACCCCCACTGCTTCGGAATGACGTAGCCGACCTGCCAGGTGTTCTCCACGCGGAACGACTGTAAAACGATGAACACAAACGGCAGCAGCCAGATGACCGCGATCACCGCAAGAACGATATGGATGACCGTGTTCGAGATCGCGTTCGCGGCGCGCATGCCCATGTGTTTTTTCATAGAAGTATCTTTCGTCATCATTGGAAATCCTCCTCATTCTTCACGGACGGCAGGACGTTGTACACGATCAGGGAAATGACCGCGATCACGATGAACACTAAGATACCGACGACGGAGGCGAGGTAATACTTGGATTCCGCGCCCTGCGTGATCTTAAAGAGCCACGTAATGAGCAGGTCCGTGTATCCCACCGAGCCCGCCGCGCCGGACGCCGCCGCGTTGGTCGGTCCCCCGCCCGTCAGCAGGTAGATGACGTTGAAGTTGTTCATATTGCCCGTAAAGCTCGTCAATAGGTACGGACCCGTGATGAACAGCATATACGGCAGCGTGATCTTGGTGTACTGCTTCCAGCCGCTCGCGCCGTCGATCTTCGCGGATTCGTACAGGTCCGCCGGAATGTTCATCAGGATGCCCGTCGCGATCAGCATCAGGTACGGGATGCCGATCCAGATATTGATCAGAATGACCATGACGCGCGGCAGCAGCCCGTTGTGATTGGTCGTGCCCCAGAAGTCGATCGCCTGCCTGATCCAGCCGAGATCCAGCAAAATCCCGTTCACGATGCCGTTCTTTGCGAACAGCTTGCTCACGTATAAGAGCGAAATGAACTGCGGGATCGCGATCGTCATGACCAGGATCGTGCGCCACATCTTCTTCAAGCGGATGCCCTTTTTGTTGATCGCCATTGCGACGAGCATGCCGAGGAAGTAGTTGGTGAACGTGGCGAAGAACGCCCAGATCAGCGTCCAGCCCAGGATCTCGCCGAACGTCGCGGCATAGTTGACCCCGCCGCCGCCCGTCCACGAGAGCATGGTGTTGAAGTTCTCGAGTCCCACCCAGGAGAACAGGTTGCTGATATACCCGTCGTGCGCGCCGTCGTAGTTGGTGAACGCGACGAGGATCATGAACACGATCGGCAGAACCGTGAATACCAGAATGCCCAGCGTCGGCAGCGCCAGCAGCGTTTTATGGAACTGATCGTCCACCAGCGAGCGCAGATCGTCCCTGCCGCTCTTGAGCTTTTTGCCGCTCTTCAGGATGCCCTCGGCGATCTTGTTCTGCCTGACGTTCACACGCCATGTGTAGATAAACGCGATGATAAAGAAGATCGTCAGAACGCCGTACAACAGAATTTTGAAGGAGTTGTCGCCGTACGTCGTCGTATAGGAATCGAGCACCGCGTTGTACTCCTCGTGCGGGCCGATGTGCCCGAGCGACGGCAGCAGGGAAAGCCAGTGCGCGCCCCAGAAAACCATATAAAAGATAAAGACGAGCTCAAACAGCAGGAACAGGATTCCCCTTAAGATCTGGCCCCTCGCAAGACAGCCGAAGCCCATGACAAGGTAGGAAAGCTTCGTTTTCCAATCGCCGTCGCGGAACGTCGTGACGATGTCCTTCGCCTCGCGCCCGATCGCAAGACCGGCGTTTTTGAACCACAGCCCGATCTTCTTAATGAACCCCCAGATCGCTTTCGGAATGCCGGTGAAGAAACTTGCAAGGCGATAGCCGAATTTCCTGCCCTTGGAGAGCTGCAGATATTCGAGATCGCTGTAATGTCTCATAATACACCCCCTTTGAATACAAAAACGGTTGGAGCCGTAAATCGGCTCCAACCGAAATCCTTTGAATCAGATCCGGTTAAAGCAATTTACTTTAACGAGTGGATCGAATTCATGTTCCATTACTCTGCGGGAACGAGCGTGACTTCGCCGGTCTCGACAACAAGCTGCACATAGTACGTGCCGGCTGTCTCAACCTTGAAGTTGTCCGCGGGGAACGCGTTGTCCCAGCTTGCGCCCTGACGGACCTTGAACTCTACGCCCTCTTCCATATCCCATGCCTGGGTGGTCCTAAAGACGCCGGGTTCAACCTCTTCCATCGGGAGATCCTCGGCCCAGTTGGAGCGGGTCTCGTCCTGATAGTCGGTGAAGAAGAAGCCGTCCGTGGAGTTGCAGGTGCCGATAACGCCCCACGCGTTCTTCTCTGCGTCGCTCATGGTGAACAGTGCGGAGATCGCGTTGTAGTAGTTGTCGAGCGCCGCCTGCAGGCCCGCTTCGTCCTTTGCTTCCTTCACGTCGGTGCCGATGACCTTCGCGATATCCCACCACGAACCGTGGATCTGGCCCTGCGGCGTGGCGTACGCGCCCTGCGCGACGACTGCCGCGATCGCGGGATTCGCCTGGACCTTCTCGTTTGCGAGCGCAACGGTGTTCGAGGGACCCCACGCAACCGCGTCGAACCGCTCGAGCTGACCCTGCTCGCTGGTCAGATACTGCGCGAGCCTATGCAGAGCAGCCGCCTTGGTCGCGTCGGTCTGCGGCTTCACGCCCATCAGCTTGTAGCCGTTGAACGAACCCATGTGATAGGTCTGGCCGTCCACTTCGAAGCTGGGCATCGGCGCAGCGCCGAGGTTGTCGCCGAGCGCAGCGGCAGCGGTGGTGTAGCCCCAGGTGCCGGACACGACGATCGCGCAGTTAGAAGAGAAGCCCGCGACGTCGGACGCGCTGGTGTAGTACGGGGAGTCGAGCAGCTTCTTCATGCCCTTGACGGCGATCAGGCCCTCGGGGCTGTTGAACGTGTCATGCACGCTCTCGAAGTTGACGCCGTCCTCTGCAAGGTTCCACTCGGACACGCAGCCGGTGCCGAAGAACCAGGACGCGATGTACCACGCGGAGGTCTCGTTCTCCATGGAGAAGTACTTCTGCGCCGCTTCGCAGTCTGCGATCAGCTTTTCGACGGAGCCGATGTCTTCCTCGGGGATGACGGACTTGTCATAGTACATGAAGTAGCCGTTGTCCGCGGTCAGCGGATACGCATACAGGTCGGTGCCGACGGTGACCGCATTGACGGAATCCGGAACGTTCTGGTCCTTGACGATGTTCGCCGCGCCTTCGCCGAGCTTTGCGAGCGCGCCCGCCTGCACGAGACGTGCAAACTGGTCCTGCGCGAAGCAGAAGATGTCGCCGCCCGCTTCGACGTCGGTGATCATCTGGGTCGCCGCGTCGCCTTCGCCGACGGGTTCAACGGTCGCGTTGAACGTGATGCCGAACTCGTTGTTCGCGTTGAAGTCCTCGATCTGCTTCTTGGTCAGATCAACGATGTTGTCCGCGCACCAGACCTTGACGTCATAGGTGCCCGCAAGCTCGCCGCTCGGCTGATCCGGCTGATCCGGCGTGACCGGCTGGTCGGGCTTGGTGCCGTTGCAGGCTGCGAGCGCCAGAACCATGACCAGTGCAAGCACGATTGCCAATGTTTTTTTCATTTTAGTCCCTCCTGTGCATTTTGCATCCTCTGCGGGATGCATTTTGTTCGTTTTGTCTCACCGGATACCGCGTCAAAGCGATCCTATCCCTTTTTCGTGATACTCCGATGTACTACCAATATACCATAAAATCTTATATTGTCAATGAAAAACCGGCAAAAACGGATATAAAAATACATCGGCTGCCGGGAAGGGAATCAGAATTCGCGTTCTTCGCGACGGAGCTATACTGAAGTATGCGACCGAGCGAAAACGCGGATCGTTTGCGGCAAAAGTATAAAAGAAAAGGCGAGCTCGCTCGTCTTTTCCTCCTACCGGTATCCTTTTCTTTTTTGTTGCCGCAAACAGTCTGGCCCCTTATTCGACAGCCGTCAGTCCATGCTGTTCAGAAGCGCATCGTCGATCTTGCCCCACGCGCCGTTGCCCTCGCCGGAGCACTTCACCGACACGCCGACCGTCACGGTCTGTCCCGCCCCGATCGTGATACCCTCCACCGTCTTTGTGTCCCAGTTGCCGTAGGAGGTGATCTCCATGGGCGTCCGTCCCGCCGGTTCGCCGTCGACCAGCGCGTAGCAGAACACCTCCTGCTCGCCCGCGTCGCCGCCCATGATCGAGATCGTGAACCGGTAGGTTCCCGCGGGGAGGTCTCTGACCTCCTGGAACAGGGAAAAGTCGACCGTGTTGTTCTTTTCGCTCCAGAAGTGCATGTGAAACGCGCCGTTTTTTGAATCGGTCAGCTTCTCCTCGACGTAGAGCTGGTCGGCGCCGCCGCGGTCCTCGGTCTGCCACGGTTCCAGAACGCCGTCCTCAAAGCCGAAGTTTTGGAGGAAATTGAACTTCACCATCGACACGACGCAGCGCGCGGGAAGTCCGTCCGCCGTGCCGGTGATCTCGTAGGTCTTTTCGCCGCCCTCGTACATCTTCTGAAGGTCTGCGTCGGTAACGTCCCACTCGACCGGGATCGGCACGCGCTCGTCGCTTGTCAGAATCGCGTCGACCGTTTCGGGCAGCTCGATCGTGCCCTTGAGATCGACCGTGAGCATCGCGTCCTTCAGCGCGTCGGTACGGGGTTCGACCTCGTTTCCGTAGCGCACCAGATTGAACACGCGAAGCGATTCGAGGGGCTTTCCCTCGGGATCGAACATCGCCTGGTTGTCCACCGCGCAGCCGCCGTAATACCTGCCCGCGTCGTTCGGATCATAGCTGCCGCCGTAGCTCGACGCCCAGCCGGAGCCGAAGGTCTCCCATTTTTCATGGTTCTCCTCCCGGGAATTCGTGCCGACCGTGATCCACGTGCCCTCCCAGTAGACCACGCCGACGCCGTTGTGCGTCCCGTTTGCGATCGTGTCGATCACGTTGCGCACGGCGTTCGCCTGTCCCTGCACGGAGAACGGGTAGTCCTTTACAATGTTCGCGGTCTCGTCCGAGATCGTGTTGCCCGAAAAATCCGTGTCCGCGCCGGTGTAGCAGTAGGAGGTCTCCATGACCATGACCTTCTTCCCGTAGGTATCCGCAACCGCCGAGAGCACCGAAGCGAGGTTTTCGAGCGTGCCGTGCCAGAACGGATAGTACGAGGACGCGAACACGTCGTAGTCCACCCCGTAGTAGTCGAGCTTGCTCGCGTAGCTCAGGTACGAATCCGCCTTCTCGGGGTTTGCGAAATGCACCGCGACCAGCGCGTCCGGATAGACCTCGCGCACCGCTTTGGACCCCGCCTGCATCAGGTACTGGATGTTGAACCAGGTCTTTTCGCCGCACATCGCGCCGTTCGTTTCGTTGCCGAGCTGCACCATGCCGACCGCCACGCCCGCCTGTTTCAGCTCGTTCAGCGCGTCGCGCGTAAACGCGTAGGTCGCCTCGGTCTTTTGGTCGATCGCCATGTCCTTCCACGCGAGCGGGACCATCTGCTTGCCCGGGTCCGCCCAGAAATCCGAATAGTGGAAATCCACGATCAGCTTCATGCCGACGTTCGTCGCGCGTTTGCCGATCTCGACCGCCTTCGATACGTCGTTGTTGCCGCCTCCATACCCGTGTCCGTCCGCGTCGTACGGATCGTTCCACACGCGCACGCGGATGTGCGTCACGCCGCTTTCGGCAAGCGTCAAAAAGACGTCCTGCTCCTCGCCCGCAAAATTATAGTACTTTACGCCGCTCTGCTCCTCCGCGATCACCGACGACGCGTCCATGCCGAGGATGAAGTCCTCCGGAAGGTTTTCCACCTTCCTCACGTAGAGCGAGCTGCCCTCGATCTTTTCCGTCGGGATCCTGCTTTCGATCTTCATGGCGTTTCCTCCGCATCCGAGCAGCAGCGCCGCCGCAAGAACGATCCAAACCCGTTTTTTCATCGTTTTCCCCCTTAATCCAGTTCCGTCAGTCGTTTCGCAACGGCGATCGCCGCGCCGTCTCCGCTGTCGAGATGCCCCGAGTTCACGCCGAAAAACAGCCAGCAGCGCTCCTGTCCCAGCAGTGCTTCCCAGTCGATGAACCGCCCCGCGATCGCGATCCCCTTTGCGGGATCGTACACGCACACGCCGTACGCTTCTCCGTCGCGCTCGTACAGCAAACAGCCCGAAAACGCGTCGCGTTCGATCGGCGCAAACGAGTCGAAGTACGCTTCCGCGTTGTGTTCGGGGATCAGAAAGAGATCGCCGCTTTGCACCGCCGCGGGCGAAAAGATCTGATCGGTGAACCGCTCGACCTCCACACAGCGGATGCCCGCGGGCAGGTCCTCGGACAGCGTTTCGCTCATAGCCGCCTTGTCGAGCCCCTCAAGGTCCGCGTAGAGCACGACCTTGCGCCGAGGGTGCACCTCGGTGCAAAGCATGAGAATCCACGTCCACAGGATCGCGGACAGCACCGCCCAGAACACGTAGCGATGGGCGTTACGGAGAATCTTCTTAACCATCGCCGTCCGCCTCGTATGCCGCAATGAAATCATACACGGTCTCCACCGTGCCCGAAAACGCGTCCGGCAGCAGCGCCGCCTTCTCCTCGTTGAGGTTGAGCAGCATGTCCCGCGGCTCGCTGCGCAGACGCACCTTGCGCACCGTCACGCCGTTTTTGACGCGGCGCACGTCGTCGGTCTTTTCAAAGCTGCCCGCGACCGTGATGCGCTCCCCGGAGAGCATCAGCTCGTCGTGCGTTTGCGCCGCTTTCGCCTCGCCGTACACGGCATGGGACAGGAAGATCACGACCCAGCCCGAGAGGATCGACACGCCGATCACGACCGGACGCAGCACGGCGACGGTTTTGCGCGTCGCAAAGCAGCACAGCACGGCGCAGGCCACAAGTCCCGCCGCGCCCACGGCGAGCATGGCGGTCTTCGCGCGTTTTTTGCGCAGGGCCGCCCGGTCGCGCTCTTCGGTTCGGTACAGTTCGACTCGTTTCATGGAATACAGTATAGCACGGATTTGCCCGCGTGAAAAGACGTTCGCTTGACAAACGCCGCGAAAAAATATACGATTGACACGATGAAACGCAACAGGGGGATCCAAGCATGAACTCGTTTTGCAAAACCGTCGGAAGTCTTCTGCTCTGTGCCGCGATGCTGTTCTGCTTCGCGTGCAAGGGCGGACCCGCGCCCGACGCGCCGACCGAAGCGCCGACCGAAGCGCCGACCGGCGCGGAGGTTGTGATCGACGATCCGCTGCTTTTGGCCGCGCCGAAAATCGACGACAACGCGCGCGTGTTCTATGAGATCTTCGTCGGCTCGTTTTCCGACTCGAACGGCGACGGCGTCGGGGATCTACAGGGCATCGTCAACCGGTTCGATTATCTGAACGACGGCGATCCGGATTCCGGGAGATCGCTCGGTATCGAAGGCATCTGGCTGACGCCGGTCTTTGCCTCCGGCAGCTATCACAAGTACGACGTCAACGACTACTACCAAATCGACCCGCAGTTCGGCACGCAGGACGACCTCGACGCGCTGATCGCGCTGTGCCATGCGCGCAACGTCAAGCTGATCCTCGATCTGCCGGTCAACCACACCGGACGCGGGTGCGAATGGTTTGCAAAGTTCTGGGAGGCGCACCGCGACGGGGATGTGAACAGTCCCTACTACGATTACTACACCTATTACACCGAGGGCGAGACCGCGCCGGCGGGACGCACGTTTTCGAAGCTCGCGCGCACGGACATCTATTATGAGTGCAATTTCTCGACCGATATGCCGGAGCTGAACTTCGACTGCCCCGCCGTGCGTGAGGAGATCGAAAAAGTCGCGCGGTTCTATCTCGAGCGCGGTGTGGACGGGTTCCGCTTCGACGCGGCGAAATACGCGTACTTCGGCGAGCACTCCAAATCCGTCGCCTACTGGACCGAGCTCTTGAACTCGCTTCGCGCCGACTATCCCGCGCTCTACACGGTCGCCGAGGTCTGGGACGGCGACGGCGTGACCGACCTGTACTATCCCGCGACCAACTGCTTCAACTTCACGACCTCGCAAGCCAGCGGCCTGTTCGCCGAAACCGCCAAGCAGGGCAAGGCGGGCACGCTTTCCGGCTACGTCGAAAAATACCTCGCCTCGATCAAGGACACGAATCCGGACGCGATGTTCGTGCCGTTCCTCGCAAACCACGACACCGACCGCGCCGCGGGGTATCTGACGGTCGCTTCCGGATACATGAAGATGGCGGCGAACCTGTACATTCTCGGACCCGGCTCGCCGTTCCTCTACTACGGCGAGGAGCTCGGCATGCGCGGCTCGCGCGGCGGCGAAAACACCGACGCAAACCGCAGGCTCGCGATGATCTGGGGCGACGGCGACACCGTAAAGGATCCGATCGGCTCCACCTACGATCCCAAGAATCAGATCGAGCACGGCGCAAGCGAGCAGATTGCGGACGCGAACAGCCTCTATACCTATTATAAGACGCTGCTGATGATCCGAAAGGCGAATCCCGCGATCGCGCGCGGCGACTATCACGCCGTGTCGGTCGGCAGCGGCGCCGTGGGCGGCTTTACCTCGACCTACGAAGGGCGGACCGTGCTCGTGCTGCACAATCCGGGGCTTATGACGCAAACGGTCGATCTTTCCGCGCTCGGCGCGTTTACGACCCTGCGCGCCGCGATCGGCGTCAATTCCGCGTCGCTGGACGGCACGACGCTCACGTTGGAGGGCCAAACCAGCGTCGTCCTCGAATAAACGAACCTTTTTGCCTTCCCCTTGAGGGGAAGGTGGCAATGCGAAGCCTTGACAGATGAGGTGTCGCTTGCACGGACAAAACACCTCATCACCGCGATCTTGGAGCTTCCCCTCAAGGGAAGTCTGTTCCAACGTGATAAAACACGAACCGCCCGGACGTTGCCGGGCGGTTCGCTCTGTCTGCGCACGCGATTTTCAGGGGAGAGGCTGCGCACGCAGAAAAGACGGATCTGAGAATCCTCGGATAGATTGTAGCACATAGGTACTCACAAACGACTAACCCGACCGGACCCGGATGCGGCTATTCTTCCGGCAGCAGATAGATAATATCGCTGACGTGCGGTTTTTGCCGCAAACGCTGTTGATGATGCCGCCGTTCCAGTACATCTGCGCGGACGCGCCGCCGTCGAGGTTGTAGGCGGCCTTGCAGCCGAGATCCTCCATCAGTTGGCTCAGCGCGCTCAGCCGCATGCCCTCCGACCAGCCTTCCCGCCGGCCGTCGACGATCACGAAGCAGTAGTGTCCCGGCTCGTAGTAGCCGATCGCCGCACGCGGGTTGTGTCCGGAAAGCTCGTGGGAAATCTGCATCGCCTTTCCGGCTTCGTCGAGCAGCGCGGGCCCGAAGCCCCAGACCTGCCACGGATCGGAATCGATGATCTCCTGTCCGGTAAACGTGCCCCACGGTTTCGTTTCCATGCGTCCGTCGCGGTACAGCACGCACAGATCGGTGTCCTCGATCGGCGTGTCGCGGTACAGCTCGCCGTTGCGGATCACAAAACTGTTTTTCATGTGCGTGTAGCTGTCGCCGTCGATCGCCAGAAGCGCGCCGAGGTCGGACGCGATGTCCTTGACGTAACGCGTGTAGCGCGTGTTGAAATCGCCGCGCGCAGCCGCGGTTCTGATCGAGGTCACGTCCTGCACGTAGACGTCGGCAACGTAGTAGGTCACGATCTTCGCGTAGGTGTCCTTCTCGGTATACCGGGTCACC
>CAJOKM010000037.1 GCA_905235205.1 uncultured Clostridia bacterium
AACGCAAAAAACGTAAACACCGCGTAGATCCCGAGTTTCAAAAGCGAGGACAGATCGGCGGAGAACGAGAACGTCATAAAGTTCGCTTTTACGCCGATTGCGACAAGCAGCAGCGAGACGCCTGCCGCCGTAATGAGTCCGATCGCTGCGGGACGCAGGGCGCGGAACAGACTCTGCACGGTATGCGACGCATAATACTTATGGATTGCCTTCGCGATCAAAATAATGATGATCACGGACGGCGTGATCAATCCGATCGTTGCGGCGATTGAACCGGGAATCCCTGCGACATTATATCCCACATAGGTCGCGGCGTTGACGCCGATGGGACCGGGCGTGGATTCCGCGATCGCGATGATGTTCGCGATCTCCGCTTCCGTGACCCAGCCGTAGGTTGCGCCCATTTCCCGAATGAACGGTACGGTCGCAAGACCTCCGCCGACGGCGAACAGGCCTGTTTTGAAAAACTCGAAGAACAGAAGCGCCAGGGATTTCAGAAGTGTCAGCATCGTTTCATCCACCCCCATGCAAGACCGATCAGTCCCGCGCCGAGCACGATAAAGACCGGCGAAACACCGCCCACGCACACGAACAGAAACGCTGCGAGGAACAGAAGGAAGCTTGTGAGATTCGGAACCGACTTTCGGAAGAGTTTATACACCGATGCGGTAATGAGCGCGCACACGGCGAGGCGGATTCCTGCAAACACGTGCTGCACGATCGGATACGAGGCAAAGCTCTCCAAAAGCGCGGCAATAACGGTGATCAGAATCATCGGAACAAGAATGACGCCGAGAGACGCGACGATCGCGCCGCGCACGCGCTTGACTTTATAGCCGACAAACGTCGCCGTATTGATCGCGATCACGCCCGGCGTGCATTGCGCGACCGCCATATAATCGGTCAGTTCATCCTCCGTGATCAGGTTTTGTTTTTCCACAAGCTCGCGAATTAAAAGCGGGAGCATCGAGTAGCCGCCGCCGATCATCAGAGACCCGATTTTCACAAACAGCAGAAACAGTTTAAAGAGGCTCACAGGATCCTCCCCGTGTATCCCGCGATAAACGCGTAGAAATATGCGATCCAGCCGATCAGCATCACCGCTGTCAAAACTGCGTCGGTCGTTTTGCGCCGCACCAGGGTGGATATGGCGATATAGATCGGAACGGTCATCGTCATCGCGCGCGCAAACTCGTCCATACGTCCGAGTCCGATCACGACGGGCACGGTGATCACGATCAGCAGCAGGTAGGACACGCGAACACGTCTGCTTCCGATCATAACGAGCACGCAAGCCAGGACAAAATACAGGACCTGCGGGATCGACGACGCGCACAGATGCGCAATCGTCCCCGGCGCAATCACGCGCGTCGTATCGAAGATCGCATCAAACCAGCGGAACAGCATACCGACGCCGAACGACTGCCCCGCATGCTCTACGCCGATCGCCGCGCGATACAGCGCGACCCAGTCGCCGAACTGCACTTCGGAATACAGCATAACGAGTCCGACGCCGATCGGAACCATCAAAAACGAGAGCGCGGTAAAGATCTGTTTGACAAGATACCCCTTCCCCATCTCCCGATTCGAGCGCAGGTTGTTAATCAAAAACATCGCGTATTCGAACACGATCGGGAAAAGCAGCAGCACGCCGAGCGCATGCGTGAGCGTCGCGAGCATGGCAAAATAGTTCGCAAGCGGGTACTGCTTCTTCCGCATGAACAGCAGGCTCAGCGCGGACAGCAGCAGGAACAGCCCGTCCGGCACCGTTCCCATCAACAGGCAGGACAGCGGAAGAAACAGATAGTAGCGCACCGCTCTTCGCGCCGTCTTGCGATCGTAATCCTGCACGACAAGGTAATAGAGTGCGGCGCCTGCGAGCGCAGTAAACAGATACGATCCGATGAATCGGGCGTGATTGAAATTGAACGTAAAGATCCAGAACAGATCGGATACATACGTGTAGAGCGGAAACGCGGTCGCCGCGTCATGGAAATCGAGCCAGAGCCGCTGTACCGTAAAGAACGTATCGCCGTATCCGAACAGGTGCAGGTGCAGAACGTATGTAAGAAGCAGTTCAATGAGTCTCAGTGCAAGGATCAAAAGAATCAGCTTGAACAGCTCCCGTGCGCCGCAGCGGCGATAGGTGCGATCACCGCTTCTTGCCGCGTCTGCCATGCCGTCGCCGGCAATGTCGTCAACGAAAGCACCGGAAAACCGCACGCATACCGCACCGAACAGGATACAGGCAAGCGCGGACAGCACAATCGTCTCCCAGTAATCGGGCGTGTACAGATACAGCGAAAGACCGTACAGCACAGCAAGCACGGTCAATACAGCAATCGATATGGTTCGTTTTGCAACGGTTCGTTTCAACACGGATTATTGCAGCGCCTTCGGCTTTCCGAGGATCTCCGCATACAGCACGCCGCGCAGCGCGTCGGATCCGGTAAAGGACAGCGCGACAGGCTGTGCCTGCGGCCTGGGTTTTGTCGCGGCGGACGGCTCAGGCGACTTCTGCACAGACGGTTTCGGCTGCTCGACAGACTTTTTCGCGTACGTTTCGCGATATATACCGGTCGAGTCTATGCTTGCTTCCGTCTGCACGCGCGGCTTGACCGTCGGATGCGGCGCCGCCGGAGCAACGGGTTTTTGACGCGCTGCCGGCTGCGCCGTCTGCACGGGCGACGATTTGGTTGCTTCCGGATCCGTTTTAGCCGCTCTTGCCGCATTCCTGCGCGCCTGCGCGGCGATCGAAAAGATCGCCGCAAACACGCCGCCCATCAGCAAAAACAGGAGGAAAAACGGATTCATGGCTTACTTCCCTTTCGATTCGGTCGCGGGCGCTGCGGACTTGCCGATCGCGTTGCGCATTTCGGTGTCCGACATGACGTTCTTCATGTTGTAGTAATCCATCACGCCGAGCTTGCCTTCGCGAAGCGCCGCGGAGATCGCCTGCGGGACCTCTGCCTCCGCTTCGATGACGCGTGCGCGCATGCGCTGCACTTCCGCGACGTTCTCCTGCTCCTGCGCAACCGCCATGGCGCGGCGCTCCTCCGCCTTCGCCTGCGCAATGCGCTTGTCCGCTTCCGCCTGATCGATCTGCAGCTGTGCGCCGACGTTTCTGCCGACGTCCACGTCCGCAATGTCGATCGAAAGAATCTCGAACGCGGTTCCCGCGTCAAGGCCCTTCGAAAGCACGGTGCGCGAAATGGTATCCGGGTTTTCCAGAACGTCCTTGTGGCTCTTTGCCGAACCGACGGTGGTGACGATGCCCTCGCCGACACGCGCGATGATCGTTTCCTCGCCCGCGCCGCCGACCAGGCGGTCGATGTTTGCGCGAACCGTGACCTTCGCCTTTGCGCGAAGCTCGATGCCGTTCATTGCGACCGCCGCGATGACCGGGGTCTCAATGACCCTTGGGTTAACGCTCATCTGCACCGCGTTCAAAACGTCGCGTCCCGCAAGGTCGATCGCGCAGGAACGCTCGAAATCGAGCGGAATGCCGGCGCGCTGCGCGGCGATCAGCGAATCGACGACGCGGTTCACGCTCGCTTTGCCGTTGACTTTGCCGCCTTTTGCAAGGTAATGCGCTTCCAGCTTGTTCATCGGGATTTTCAGCCCCGCCTTGGTCGCCTTGATCATCGGGTTGACGATATCGGCGGCATTGACCTTACGGATGCGCATGCCGATCAGCTGGAACAGACCGATCCTTACGCCGCTGGCGCTTGCGGAGATCCACAGTCCGAGCGGAACGAACGAGAAGAAAATGATCAGAAAAACAACAACGGCAGCGCCGATGATCCAGGGAATGAACTTTTCCATATAAAACCTCCTAATGTGTCAGTTTGAAATAAAGCGTCACAATGCCCATAATCAGCAGAATGGCTGCGGGGATCGCAATGAGCAGCGTGATCCACTGCCTGCGCACGGTCGATTTGTCCGCCGGCGCACAAGGCTGTTCGGAATCCGGCGCGATGACGCCGCACTTCGGGCAAACGTCCGTCGTATACAGGACCCCGCATTTTTTACAGTATTTCATCGAACCGTGATCTTCGTTCCGTCGACGCCGAGCACGGTCACTTCCGCGTCCTTGTCCACAAACGTCGCCTGCGTTTCGACCGAATACCGTTTGCCGTCGATCAGCGCAATCCCGCTCGGGCGAAGCGGCGTTAGGGCCGTTCCGGTTTTTCCGATCAGCGTTTCCAGCGATTCACTGGACGGCTTGATCGCCTCCGCTTCGATCTGCTCTTTCAAAACGATCGGCGAGCGGAACAGCATGCCGTTCTTCATGGAATGCATGAACAGCACGATCATAATCAGCAGAATCAGCAGCACCGCGCCCGTCACAATCCACGCAACGAACGGACGGTTGGTCATAAACTGGATCACAATCACCGCGACCAGACACAGGATCCCGCAGATGCCGGAGGCGCCGAATCCCGGCAGAAACAGTTCCATGATTAAAAGCGCCATCCCGATCAAAAACAGCGCGAGACACGGAATCCAAAGCGGCCCGAACAGAGAAACCATCTTTATCCCTCCTTTTCGAATAGTATATCATAAAGCGCGACTATTGAACATCCCTTTTTTAATTATTTTACAATTGCGGCGTTCGTATCCGCGTGATATAATTCCGGAAGGAGGGCACTATGATTCGCATCCTTGCCAAATGGTTTATCAAAGACGCATCCGATCCGTCGAATGAGCGTGTGAGAAGCGCGTACGGCGTGCTTTCGGGCGTGGTCGGGATCATATTGAACCTGCTGCTGTTTGCGGTAAAATTCGCCGCAGGATTGCTTAGTAAAGCGGTTTCGCTGACCGCGGACGCGTTCAACAATCTCGGCGACGCCGGATCGTCGATCCTGTCCATGCTCGGATTCCGGCTCGCCGCGAAACAGCCGGACCGCGAACATCCGTACGGGCACGGACGGTTTGAATACATCGCGGGACTGATCGTCTCAATCGCGATTCTTCTGATGGGGTATTCGCTGTTTCGGAACGCGCTCGATCGGATCCTGCACGGCGGCGAAGCGGCGTACGCGACGCACTTCCGGATTTCGTGCGCGGTCATGCTCGGTTCGATTCTCATCAAACTCTATATGTTTTTGTACAACCGCGCACTGGGAAAGCGGTTTCATTCCCCGACGCTGCGCGCCGTTGCGTTCGACAGCGTATCCGACGCGGTCGCCACCACCGTCGTTCTTGTCTGCGCGCTGATCTCGCATTTTGTCGCGCTTCCTTCGTGGCTGAAGCTTGACGAATGGTGCGGGATCCTCGTTTCGCTGTTTATCGTCTACACAGGACTGCGCTCCGCGAAGGAAACGATCGAGCCGCTGCTCGGACAGAGTCCCGATCCCGCGTTCGTTTCCGAAATAGAATCGTCTGTGCTGTCGTTTGAAGGCATCGGCGGCATTCATGATCTGATCGTGCATGACTACGGTCCGGGGCGCGTGTTCGTCTCCCTGCACGCCGAGGTGCCGGCGCATGCGGACATCTTGGAGATGCACGACGTGATCGACAATGCCGAAAAGTATCTCTCCGACCGGTTTCACTGCACCGCCACGATCCACATGGATCCGATCGTCACCGACGATCCCGAAACGCTTGCCTTGAAAGCGCAGATGCAGGACAAACTCAAAGCGATCGACGCGCGTCTCTCGCTGCACGATTTTCGCGTCGTCAAAGGTCCGACACATACGAACCTTGTGTTTGACGTGGTCTTGCCGTTTACGTTTCAGATGCGCGAAGACGCATTGAAAGCGCGCATCCAAACCGATGCGCAGACGATTTCACCGAACTATTACACCGTCGTATCGTTCGATCGCGCGTACGCGCAGCCGGACGATCCGCGCGAAAGGAGCCGCCAATGAAGCCTGTTCTGTGCCTCGGCGATATCTGCGCCGACCTGATCATCCCCTACGCCGCCGCGCTGAAAGCAAAAGCGGGCGACCCGATGTCCGCCGTCGACGCGGACGTAAAGCCCGTCGAAGGCGGAAGCGTCGCCAATACCGCCTGCGCGCTTGCAAGGCTTAAAATGCCGGTGCTGTTTTGCGGGACCTGCGGGCTTGACGCCTACGGACAGATGCTGAAAAGCGGTCTTGCCCGCGAAGGCGTCGATACGTCGCTTTTGCGCATGGAGCCGGACAGGCCGACCCAGCTTGTGCTGCTCGTACTCAACGAACAGGGCGACCGCACGGCGTTCGCGTGTCCGGCGCATCTCGGATCCCAGCATGCGATCGTTCCCGAACAGATTCCGGACGACATCACGGACCGGATCGGATGGCTGCACGTCACCGGCATGATGCTGCGCGAAGACCCCGCCGCGTCCACACAGCTCGAACTGATGCGCCGCTGCAGAGATTCGAAGATCCCGGTCTCATTCGATATCAACGTGCGGGTCGAAGCACTGCGCAATCCCGTATTCTTTGAGAACCTGCAAAAAGCACGTATGCTTTCGGACTATATCCTCGGCTCGTCGCTGGACGAGATCCCGATGCTGATGGGCGAGCACGACGCCGAGACTGCGGCAAGGCGGCTTGCGTCGGACGGCGCGACGGTCGTCAGCCGCAGCGGCGATCAGGGCGCCGTCGCGTACCGCGGCGAAGCGCGGATTCACGCGCCCGCCTTCCCCGTCCCGGTCAAGGATACCGTCGGCGCGGGCGACACGTTCGACGGCGCGTTCATCGCGGCGATCCGTTCCGGCAAACCGCTTTCCGACGCGCTCAGGGAGGCGAACGCCGCCGCGGCGATCTGCGTCTCGCGCTTTGGCGGGCGTGCTGCTCCGACCCGCGCCGAGCTTGAAGCCTTCCTCTCTTCCCGCGTATAAAATACACCCGCCTGCGGCTGCAGGCGGGGTTTTGGTTATTCTGCCGGTTTCTGTTTCTTCTTCCGTGTCAGCGCAACGATCAGCACGTATGCGCCGGTCAGGATCAGAAGCCCTGAGAACACATAGAAGCGCACGGACGCGACGGTGTTCGCGCTCTCGATCTGCTGTGAAACGTCATAGAGCGTTTTATAGGTGTCGTAGACCGCGTCCACCTGCTCGCCGTCCTTGCGATACGTGTAAACGTAGCGCTTGATCGTGCTTTTGGGGAGTTGTTCCGCGTCCGGTTCGGAATCCGCGACGGCGATGTCGAAGCGGAACGAATCGTACTCCTCCTGTCCGACGTCATAGCGTTCATAGGTATGCACGCCGTTCTCGTTGTCGACCGAGCGGTAGTAGATCGTATAGGTCCCGTCCTCCTCCTGAACGCCGGCGTACGCCTCAAAGGTGAGTTCGCCGAGCGATCGGAGATCGCTGTACGACGCCGCGCCGAGCGATTGCCGGATCCCGATCAGCGCAAACGCGATCCCTGCGAGAAAGCAGAAGACCGCAAGGATGATCAGCCATGTTTTCTTCTTCATATGCTTGTCCTCCGACTTGCATGATACCGCATTCGGGCGGATCCGTCAATCTTTGAGCGTAACGACCGTCACGCCCGCGTCGCCTTCGCCGTACGCGCCGATACGAAAGCTCTTGACACGCGGATGCGTCTTGAGATAGTTCTGCACGCCGGCGCGCAGTGCGCCGGTACCCTTTCCGTGAATGACGTTGAACTCTTTTCTGCCGGTTCGGACGCAGTCGTCAATGAACGCGTCGATCTCCAGGATCGCGTCGTCGACAAGGTATCCTCTGAGATCGAGCTCGAACTTGACCGTCCTGACGTCGGTCATGATCTCGCGCGGACGCGTCACGGCGCGTTCGGGCGTGTTCGGCTGTTCGACCGAACGAAGGTCGGAAAGCGGCACAAAGACCTTGATGACGCCCGCCTGAACCTGCACCATGCCCTTTTGATCCTGCGGTTTCAATACCGTCGCCCTGCTGTTCAGGCTCACGACGTGTACGGTCTGCCCGCGGATCACCGACGTCGGCGAAGCTCCCTCCGTATCGCCCGTTTCGGGATTGTCCGAAAGCCGGTTTGCGGATTCTCTGAGCGCATCGCGCGAGCTTTGGATCGCGCGTTCGAGCGTCCTGGTGTCGATGTTTTTGACCTGACGGAGATTCCGGATCAGCTCGTCCATCTCATGCTTCGTCTGCTTCACGACCTCGCGCGCTTCCTCCCGCGCTTTTTCGCGGATCGCAGCGCGTTCCTCCCTGAGCTTGGCGCGCTCGGCTTCCAGCGCCTTGCGCTCCGATTTCGCTTTTTCAAGCTCCTCGCTTAGCTCGTTTGCCTGCTGTTCGGCAAGTCTTCTCTGCGCCTCCGCGCCGGACAGCACGTCCTCAAACGCGACGTCCTCGTGCTTCAGATACGTCTTTGCCTGCTCGATCACGCTGTCGTCAAGGCCGAGTCTGCGGCTGATCTCGAATGCGTTGGATTTCCCCGGGATGCCGATATACAGCTTATAGGTCGGTACAAGCCGGTCGACGTCGAATTCCATCGACGCGTTCTGCATACCTTCGTGCGTCAGCGCAAACGCCTTGATCTCACTGTAATGCGTGGTCGCAAACGTCGTTGCGCCCGCCTCCTGCAGATGGCTTAGAATCGCCTGCGCGAGCGCCGCGCCCTCGTTCGGATCGGTTCCCGCGCCGAGCTCGTCCAAGAGCACGAGCGTGTCTTTTCCGGCGTCTTTCAGGATAGACACGAGATTCGTCATATGCGCGGAGAACGTGGACAGCGACTGCTCGATGGACTGCTCGTCGCCGATGTCGGCAAACACCTCGCGGAACACCGCGATCTCGCTGCTCTCGTCTGCGGGCAGAAACATCCCCGAGCATGCCATCAGCGTAAACAGCCCGACCGTCTTCAGCGTGACCGTTTTGCCGCCGGTGTTCGGTCCGGTCACGATCAGCGTGTCGTAGCCGTCGCCGATCCAGACCGAGATCGGAACGACCGATTTGGGGTCGATCAGCGGATGCCGCCCGTTCTTGATCCGGATGATGCCGTTTGCGTTCAGGTTCGGGCGGTACGCGCGCATGTCGCGCGCAAGGATCGCGCGGGCAAAGATGCAGTCGAGCGAACCGAGCAGCAGCAGACTCCGGTACAGCTCGTCCGCAAACGGCGCGATCAGCGCGGTCAGACCTGCAAGAATGCGTTCGATCTCGCGCTTCTCCTCCGCCTGCAGCTGTTTATACGCGTTGCCGAGCTCAACCACGGCGGTCGGCTCGATGAACACCGTCTGTCCGCTGCCGCTTTGATCGTGAATAAGGCCTCCGATCTGCGCGCGATGCTCCGCCTTCACGGGGATCGCGTAGCGTCCGTTGCGCACGGTCACAATCGGCTCCTGCAGGTATTTCTGATACGTCGGGCTTTTGATGATGCTGTTGAGCTTGTCTTTGACGCGCTCGGCGGTGATGCGCATCTGTCGGCGAATCCGCGCAAGCTCGGGCGAGGCGTTGTCCGAGATCTCGTCTTCGGACAGAATGCAGCGCTCGATCTCCTCCTCAATCGACCGGTGCGACGAAAGCGGGTTCGCAAGCCGGTGCAGTTCGCCTTCCTCATCGCCCGACAGCAGGGATTCGCGCGCGCGGCGGCTTGTTTTCAGGCATGCGCCGAGGTTCAGAAGCTCCGACGGCGAAAGCGCGTATGCTGCGCGGACGCGCTGCAGCGTCGAACGCGCGTCGGGGAACGTATCGATTGGCGAACGTCCGATACGCCGATAGACCGCGTCCGCTTCCCACGTCTGCTGCAGGAGCCTGCGTGCTTCATCAAGCTCGTCCGTCGGAAAAAGCGCGTCAACAAATTCGCGCCCGATGTCGGACGCCGCATGGGCGCTGCATTGGGCACGAATCTTATCGTATTCGAGACAGTGTATGGAACGTTCGTTCATCAGTGCATTTCATTCAAATCGCCGACCGTAACGGGAATCTCCAGCGTTTCGGTTCCGCGCTGTACCGTGAACGTAATCGTATCGCCGACCGTTTTGCTGCGGATCACGTCGATGAACCCGTCCTGATCCAGTTCGACGCCGTCAAGCGCAACCAGCCGGTCGTCGACCTTCAGACCCGCGGCGTCGGACGGACCGCCCAGCGTCACGCTGTACACGTACACGCCCGGTTCCATGTTGTTTTCCTGCGCCGTCTCCTCGTCGATCGTTGTGATCGTAACGCCGATGCCCGGGCGAACAACCTTGCCTTCACCGATCAACGTGTCGACGATTTTCATGACGTTGTTGATCGGAAGCGCAAACCCGATGCCCTCCGACGAGATCGAGTTTCCGAGGTCGTCGTAGCCGGCGGTGGTATACTTTGCGCTGGTCACGCCGATGACCTCGCCGCGCATATTGATCAACGGACCGCCGCTGTTGCCGGGATTGACCGCCGCGTCGGTCTGCATGTATTCGTTGGAGAATCCGTCGATATTGATCTGCCGCGCCTTCGCGCTGATGATGCCGAACGTTACGGAGCCGTACAGCTCGTCGGCGCTGATCGGATTCCCGATAGCGAGTACGAACTCGCCGACACGGATCGTGTCGGAATCACCGATCGGAAGCGGCTTGAGCCCTTCCGCTTCGACTTTCAGCACGGCAACGTCGCTCATGACGTCGCTGCCGATCAGGGTCGCGTCGATAATCGTGCCGTCCGGAAGCGAAACCTTGAGCTGTTCGGCGTTTTCGACGACGTGCTGATTCGTTACGATATAGCCCGCGTCCGTCAGAACAAACCCGGAACCGCTTCCCGCAAGCCTGGGTTCGCCGACCACGGGACGCGCGGCGCTCTGATAATTCAGGATGCCGACCACGCCGGGCGACGCCGCGTCAATGATGTCGGGAAGGCTCTCTAAAGACGCCGCGTCAAACGGCTGCGCCATGCCCTCGCGGTACGCGGGATCCGGATTCGGCGCAGGCGTCAGAACGGGCGCGGCGCTCTCCGGGATCGACGGCGTCATCGGTGCGGGCGTGGCTTGTGCGTCGGGTTCAAAAGTCGCCGGCGCATCCGGCACGATCGCTGGGTCAGTCGGCGTGACAAAGCCGCACATGCCGCGCTCGGCAAAATCGCGCAGGTTCTTCAGCGCGGCGTAATCGTTCGCCGTTGCGTAGTAGGCGCCGAATCCTAAAAGGAACGCGATCAATACGCAGAGAATGATCACAAACACGTTGCCGCCGCGACGCGCGCGGCGAACCGATGCGACGTTTTTATAATCGCAGGGATACGGTATGATTTTACGGGACATTTCGTTTACCTCCGTCGGAAACTCGTTTCATGGCGCTTGCGCGCTCCAAAGTAAAAGTAAATTGCGTTCCGCGTCCGCGGGCGCTTCGGACCGTAATGGACTGACCGTGGCTCTCAATAATGCGCTTGACGATCGACAGTCCCAGTCCGGAACCCATCTGCGGCGCGGGCGTATGCGCTTTTTCGACCTTGTAGAAGCGGTCGAACACGTGCGGCACGTCCTCCTGCGGAATGCCGATGCCGTTGTCGCGCACGGTGACGTACACGGTGCGGCGCATCGAATACGTCGAGATCGAAAGCGGACGGCCTTTGGGCGAATACTTGATCGCGTTGTCGATGAGGTTCCTTAAAACCTGTCCGATCTGCGCCGGATCGGCGAGCACCGTGCACTGCTCCTGCGCAAAACGCACGTCCATCTCCATTTCGTTTTCTATCAGCCGCGCTTCGAACGTCAAGAGCGTTCTGCGGATCAGCTCGTTGATATCGAACACCTCAAAGTTCAGCTGGATCGTGCCGGACTCGATCCGCGCGAGGTCTAAAAGGTCGTTGACGAGCGTTACCATGCGGCGCGTTTCGTTCAGAACGATTCCGATATACTCCGGGAAGCTCTCCTCGGGGATCGTGCCGTCCTGCATGGCCTCTAAAAAGCCTTTCATGGAGGTCAGCGGCGAACGCAGTTCATGGCTGACGTTTGCGACGAAGCTCCTGCGCGTATCCTCAAGCCCTCTCAGCTGCTCCGCCATCTCGTTGAGGCTCTCGCCGAGCTGCGCCGCCTCGTCCCTGCCTTCGACCGGAATGCGCGTACTGAAGTCGCCGCGTGAATAACACTGCACCGCGCGGTTCATTTCAACGAACGGATGAATGACGCGATACGAGGTGTAGTAAGACACGACGCCGGACGCAATGAGCCCGATCACGCTGATCAGCACCGTCCACAACAGCATCTCCGCGGTCGCCGAGCGAAGCGGGCGCAGGTCTCCGACGATCAGAAGAAGACCGCCTTCCGTCGCGTCCGCCGCGGTGCAGTATACAGTGAGGACGGGAAAATCGGCCTTTTTGAAATAGGACGCAGTATCGTCTCCGATCTCGCTTGCGCGCGGTGCGATCCGCTCGTAGGCAGTTTCGGCAAGCCCCTGTTCCGAAAAGGCGCGCCACTTCTCATCCGCGAAGTACGCATTCACCGTTCCGTGTGCGCCGACGCGTTCGATCAAGAGATCGTTCTCCTCGGCAATGATGCGGATGCGCGCTTCCGAATCCGCGCTGCCGTCAAAAAGGCGGCTTCGGACCGTCTGCGCGTAGCGATTCAACTGTGTCCCGAACTCCTGTCTTCTTTGCGCGTGAACGACGACGGTCAGCACGATGCCGAGCAGCAGCACCGAGAGCGCCACCGTCAGGCACTGCATGAACATCATGCGTGAAAAGATGGTCCGGAACCGGATCCTGCGCATACGCCGAGCTTATTGATGCACGTCGAACTTGTACCCGACGCCCCAGACCGTCTTGAGCTGCCAGCTTTCGCGTTCGCCGAGCTTCTCGCGAATGCGCTTGACGTGTACGTCGACCGTACGGGAATCGCCGAAGAAGTCGAATCCCCAGACCTGTTCAAGAAGCTGCTCGCGCGTGAAAACGCGGCCGCTGTGCGATGCGAGGAAGTACAATAGTTCGATCTCTTTGGGCGGCATTTCCAGCTGCTCGCCGTCGAGCGTAACCGAATAGTTCTCCAGCGAGATGGTCAGATCGGGCAGCGTGATCGAGCGTTCGTTTTCGGCTGCCGGCGCGAAACGGCGAAGCACCGCCTTGATACGCGCGACGAGTTCATTGGAATCGAACGGTTTTGCGATATAATCGTCCGCGCCGAGTTCGAGTCCGCGGACGCGCTCGCCCGTGTCGCCCTTTGCGGTCAGCATGATGACCGGGGTCGAGCTCTCCTGCCGGATCTCATGCAGGATCGACCATCCATCCTGCCCCGGGAGCATGACGTCGAGCACGACGAGCGTCGGCTTCGTGTTGCGGAACGCCTGCATGGCGTCGTACCCGGTCGTGCAGGTCGCGACCGAGAATCCGGCTTTTTTCAGATATAACTCGATGATGGCAAGAATATTTCTGTCGTCATCAATGACCAAGATCGTATTGTTGTCCATGAATACCTCCGTCAATCTTTCGCTTCGACCGTGATGCCGCTTTTCATAAGCAGATCGGCCGTTACGCCGTTGCCCGTGCGAAGCGTTCCCGAAAACGTTCCGTCGTAGACCGTACCAACCCCGCACGAAGGACTTTTCGCCTTCAGGATCGCATGATCGCACCCGTACAGCCTTGCGATGCGCAGGGTTTCCTCCGCACCGAGCCGGAACGCATCGGTCACGTCCTTACCGTCCTTTGCGAGTACCCGCTTTCCGTCCGCAGTCCGCTCCGAGGGAACACGCGGACACGGAAGTCCGCCAAGCATCTCCGGACAGGTCACAACCGCCTGCCCGCTTTTCACAAGCGCCGTTATATCCGGATCCGGCTTGATCTTACCGTCATAACGACACCGATATCCGGCAAGGCAAGCGCTGACGATAATCATCACATGTTACCTTCCTATACATCACATATCTTAGCACAAGATTCATTTTTTGTCTATACTTTGTTCATAATCAAAAAAGGACCGTTTCGAAAACCGAGTTTCGAACGGTCCCTTTGTCTGCGTTAAATCACGGATTTCTTTTTGTGCCGGATCAGCGCGTCGTAGCGTGCGACGACGTCCTCCATGATACGGCTCCACGGTTTCGGGATCGTTTCCCGCGCGCGTTCGCCGACCGTCTTTGCGGTCAAAAGCGAGCGCTCCATGGCGGTGCAGATATCCTCGGGCGTATTCTTGCACAGAAATCCGTTGACGCCGTCAATGACGCCCTCAGCCGCGCACGAGCCCTCGATCAGGATGCTCGGCGTCCCCGCCGCCGCCGCTTCGCGGACACGAGTCCCGCCGTGTCGTAAAGCGAAGGAAACACGAACACGTCCGCGCGCGCGTACAGTCCCATCAGCGCTTCGCGGTCCGAAAGATGTCCGGTAAAGACCGCCTGCTCCGTAAGTCCGAGTTCTTCGGACAGCGCGTGCATCTTCTCCGCGTCCGGTCCCTGCCCCGCAAATACGATCTTAAAGTTCGCTCCGGTCTGTTTGAACAGCGCCGCGGCCTTTAGGATGCTGTCGGTGTTCTTTTTGAAGTTCTGCTGCCCGACAAACAGGAACACGCTTCCGTCGCCGAGTCCGAACCGCTCCTGCGCGCGCTTGGCGTCCTCGGGCGTCGGATACCAGAGGTTCGTCCCGTTTGGCATGATGACGATCTCGCCGCGGTATCCGTACCCGCGCAGAACGTCGGCGGTCGCTTCGTTGACCGTCCACACCTCGTCGCAGTGTTCATAAAACGATACGATCAAATTGACGACCGCTTTGGTGATTACGTCGCTGTGCGTCTTTTGATACACGTCGTCGTAGTACTTCGAGTGGAACGTCCCCACGATCGGAATCCCGCGCTCGGCAGCGATGCGCTGCGCTTCCGTTCCCGCCGTAAACGGCGTATGCGCGTGTACGACGTCAAAGCGGATCTTGCGAAGATCGAGCTGATAGGAAAGATCCACGGCGGGAAGGCCGAGGCGGTACGCCTCGTTCGGGATGGGCAGGCTCGCGTAGCGGATCACCGGGAATCCGTCGCCGCCGCCCGGAAACTTCTTCGCGGAGTTTTTCGGCGCGACGTAATAGCACGCCTCCTGGGTTTTCGAAAGCTCCTGCGCGTAGGAGCGGACCACCATACCCACGCCGTCCAGATGCGGCGGATACACGTCGCAAAACTCACCGATGATCATAGCGCGCTCCCTTCTTCGTGATAACTGAAGGCATCATATCATACTGCGGCGCGGTTTTCCACGGGTTCGACGAATGTTCACAGGAAATCCGCAAATCAACCGTGTTTTGCAGCTCAGTTGCGAACAACCTGGAAGAGATAAAACTTCAGATAATCCGTTTCCGGCACGTTCCACAGGATCGGATGATCCGGCGCCTGCTGGCGCTGCTCGATCTGCCTGAGCTGCACCCCCGCGTCGCTCGCCGCGCGCACGAGCATCTTTTCAAACAGCTCCGTCGGCATAAAATGACTGCACGACGCCGTCGCAAGATACCCGCCCAGCGGCAGAAGCTTCAGCGCGGCGGAATTGATTTCGCGATAGCCGCGCTCGGCGTTTGAAACCGTTTTGCGCGATTTGGTAAACGCCGGCGGATCGAGAATGATGAAGTCATACGGTTTCTTTCCGGACGCAAGCAGTTCCGTAAGAAGATCGAAAACGTCCGCCGTCACAAACGACATCCGCTCCGCAAGACCGTTGCGTTCGGCATTCTGCCTTGCCATGTCGATCGCGTTTTCGGAGATATCGACCGCCGTTACATGCGCCGCGCCGCCCTTGGCGGCGTTCAGCGCGAACGATCCGGTGTGCGTGAAGCAGTCAAGTACGTTCCGTCCCTTCGCGATTTTGGCGACCGCAAGCCGGTTGTACTTCTGATCGAGGAAGAAGCCGGTCTTCTGCCCGTTCTCGACGTCTACGAGATATTCGATTCCGTTTTCGGCAATCGTCGTGACGACACTCTCGGGCTCGGCAAGCCCCGGGATCGGAAACCACCCCTTGTTCTGCTCCATGCCCTCCAGCGCGCGAATCGCGACGTCGTTGCGCTCGTATACGCCTTTGATGCCGGCGCCGTCCGCGTTCAGAACCTCGACGAGCAGAGGAAACAGCATCGGCTTGATGCGTTCAATGCCGATCGACAGCGTCTGTGTGACCAGAATATCGTTAAACCGGTCGACGGTCAGTCCCGGAAACGCGTCCGCTTCCCCGAAGATCACGCGACAGGCGCTTCGATCGTCGCCCATGACCGTCTTTCGGTAATCCCAGGCGTACTGCACGCGCCGACGCCAGAACGCCTCATCGAAGCGGTCATTGGCGTTGCGCGACACAAGCCGGATGCGAATCTTGGAGTTTTTGCTCAAAAAACCGGTACCGAGATACTTGCCCTTCTCGGATACCGCGTCAACCAGAACGCCGTTTTCGGGATCGCCGTCGACGGAAAGCACCTCCGCCTCATAGATCCACGGATGTCCGTTCTCGACCCATCTCGTCCCCTTCGCGGTGATCGTGCATTTCGGAAACGCGCGCTGCTGTTTCATATTCCGTTCCTCCGTATCATACTACATGCATTATAGCACAGGTTTCTGTTCCGCGACAGGGCTTTTTGCTGCGCCGCAGGCGCGCACCGCAAAAGGTTGGTAGCGAAAGATTTTCGTCGCGAGGGCGTTTACAACCGAGCAGAAAATCCGAGCGTGACCTTTTGCGGAAAGGAGCCGCGGCGGAACAAGGCGATGCGATGACTTGTTTATGCAATAAAAAAGTCGTCGCGAGCTAAGTGAAGCCCGCGGCGACGTGGTGCGGGAAACAGGACTTGAACCTGCATGAAATTGCTTTCACACGGACCTGAACCGTGCGCGTCTGCCAATTCCGCCATTCCCGCGTATTATGGTGGATGGGGATGGATTCGAACCATCGAAGTCTGTGACGGCAGATTTACAGTCTGCTCCCTTTGGCCGCTCGGGAACCCATCCACGAAATACCGATATACAGTTGTCAAAGATCGTTGTGGAGCCGGCGATCGGAGTCGAACCAACAACCTACTGATTACAAATCAGTTGCTCTGCCATTGAGCTACGCCGGCAGAAAAAATGGCGACCCGAAGGGGGCTCGAACCCCTGACCTCCAGCGTGACAGGCTGGCATTCTAACCAACTGAACTACCGGGCCACACATTGGTGGGCCTTCAGGGACTTGAACCCCGGACCAATCGGTTATGAGCCGACCGCTCTGACCAACTGAGCTAAAGGCCCTTGTTCCCAGAAGGAAATGGTGACCCCGAGGAGAATCGAACTCCTGTTACCGCCGTGAAAGGGCGATGTCTTAACCGCTTGACCACGGGGCCACTTTCGATGCCGCATTGGTCGGGGTGAGAGGATTTGAACCTCCGGCCCCATGCTCCCAAAGCACGTGCGCTACCGGACTGCGCTACACCCCGAGCGTCGCACAAACCTCAAGCGGCTTGATTAGAATACACCATTCCCGCCCAAATGTCAACAATCTTTTTTTGTTTTTTTGAAAAAACGAACTTATTGGAACGCGCTGAAGAATTTCGCAAGCGGTTCGAGCACCTCGGAGAGCGTTTTGATGCCTGCGTTCAATTCATCGATGTCAATGCTGTTGATCTTGGCGAGCGCCTCCCCCGCGGACTTGCCGATCGTAAGGAGCGTATCTTCCCCGTCGTCCGCGATGGTCTGGATCGATGCCGCGAGCTTCTGAAGATCGACCTGATTCAAGTCCTTCGCGACGCCGTTGATGTTCTCGCTTGTTTCGGCGATGCTCTTCGACAGCGTTTCAATCTTTGCCGTGACGCTTCCGACGTTGATGAGCAGGATCAGCGCGGTCAGAAACGCGATCGCCGCAATCACGATCACGCAGATCATCTTGATCCGGTTCATCTTGAGGTTCTTTTTTTCGTAATCGCGGAGTTCCGAAAGCGTCTGATGCAGCTCGGCTTCCTCGGACACGACGGCTTCCGTTACGGTTTCGACCGTTTCCATTTTGTATTCCTCCCTCGTAATCAGATATAGGGGGAGGCGGACCTCCCCCGTCGGTTCAGTTCAGGTCGGCACGGCGCTCCAGTAGCCGCACAAGCATTTCCTTCGCGGCTTCCAGCTTTCTGCGCTCCTCGTTGACAACCGCTTCCGGCGCCTTTGAAACGAACTTCTCGTTACCGAGTTTTCCTTCGGCGCGCGCGATCTCGCCCTTCACGCGCTCGATCTCCTTTTCGATCCTGGCGCGTTCCTCATCCAGGTCGACCAGAGACGCAAGCGGCAGAAACGCCTCCGCGCCTTCGCACACCAGATGCACGTCGGTCTTCTGCACGTCGCCGCGCTCCGAAGTGATCTTGATCTCGTCTGCGCCGACCAGCTTCATGAGAAGCTTCGATACCGCGCCGAACGCGTCCGGATCGGGCACAACGAGCTTTGCTTTGATCTTCATGCCGACCGGCACCTTGCGCTCGGAACGCACGTTGCGGATCGCGCGGACCACGTCCTTGAGCGTTTCCATGCACGCCTCTTCCGCTTCAAACCGCGCGGTTTCGGGTGCCTTCGGCCAGGCGGTCAGCATGATCGTCTCCTCATGCTGCGGGAGCTGCTGATACAGTTCCTCCGTGATAAACGGCATGAACGGATGCAGCAGTTTCATCGAGGTTGACAGCACATGCAGAAGCACGGACGAAACGCGCTTCTTCTCCGCCGCGTCCTCGCTGTACAGCGACGGCTTCGCCATTTCGATATACCAGTCGCACAGCGTCCCCCAGATGAAATCGTAGATCTTTTCGGCTGCAAGGTTCAGGTCGTACGCGTTGAGGTTCGCGGTCACCTCGCGGATCGTGCGGTCCATCTGCGCGAGAATCCACTTGTCCGCAATGGACAGCGCCTGTTCGTCGAACGCGGGCGTCGTATCTTCGTCGATGTTCATCAGCACGAACCGCGCCGCGTTGTAAACCTTGTTGCAGAAGTTGCGCGCCGCCTCCACCTTCTCGGGATAGAAGCGCATATCGTTTCCGGCGGCGTTTCCGGTGACGAGCGAGAACCGCAGCGAATCCGCGCCGTAGTTACTGATGATCTCCAAGGGATCGATGCCGTTTCCTAAAGATTTACTCATCTTGCGTCCGAGCGCGTCGCGCACCAGTCCGTGCACGTACACGGTCTCAAACGGCGCTTCCTGCATGACTTCCGCGGCAAACGTGATCATGCGCGAGATCCAGAACGTAATGATGTCGTAGCCGGTCACCAGCGTGCTCGTCGGATAGAAATACTTCAGCTCCTCCGTCTGTTCGGGCCAGCCGAGCGTTGAGAACGGCCACAGCCCCGACGAGAACCAGGTGTCGAGCACGTCCTCGTCCTGCCGGAGCGCTCCGCCGCAGTTCGGGCACTTTTCGGGCGCGGTTTCCTCACAGAACGTGCCGCCGCAGTCGTCGCAGTAGTACACCGGAATGCGGTGTCCCCACCAGAGCTGACGCGAAATGCACCAGTCGCGGATGTTCTCCATCCAGTTGTAAAAATGCTTGTCGAACCGTTCGGGCACGAACTTCACCTTTCCGGTCCGCACCATGTCGATCGCGGGACCGGCGAGCGGTTTCATATCCACGAACCACTGCTTGGACACGATCGTCTCGATCGTCGTATGGCAGCGGTAGCAGGTGCCCACGTTATGCGTATAGTCCTCGATCTTCACGAGATTGCCGCTTGCTTCGAGGTCCTTTACAATGTTTTTGCGGCATTCGAACCGGTCCTGTCCGCAATACTTGCCGCCCTCTTCGTTGATGTGCCCGTCGTCGGTGAACACGCGAAGAACGGGCAGATTGTGCCGCTTTCCGACCTCAAAGTCGTTCGGATCGTGCGCAGGCGTGATCTTCACCGCGCCGGTCCCGAACTCCATCTCGCAGTATTCGTCCCCGACGATCGGGATCTCGCGGTTCACAATCGGAAGCACCACGGTCTTGCCGATGATGTCCTGATAGCGCGGATCAAGCGGATGCACCGCGATCGCGGTATCGCCGAGCATGGTCTCGGGGCGCGTCGTGGCGACGGTGATCGAGTACGACTTGTCCGGCGCGTCATAGCGCACGTGCCACAGATGGCTGTCCTGCGATTCATACTCGACCTCGGCGTCGGAAAGCGCGGTCCTGCAGGCGGGACACCAGTTGATGATGCGGTCGCCTTTGTAGATCAGTCCCTTGTCGTACAGGTTCTTGAACACGCGCACGACGGCGCGGTTGCAGCCCTCGTCCATCGTAAAGCGTTCACGATCCCAGTCGCACGACGAACCCATCTTGCGGAGCTGCTTCACAATCGTGCCGCCGTACTCTTTGCGCCACTCCCACGCGCGTTCCAAGAACGCTTCGCGGCCGATGTCCTTTTTGGTCTTGCCTTCTTTGGCGAGCGCTTCCACGATCTTGACTTCGGTCGCGATCGAAGCGTGGTCCGTGCCCGGCAGCCACAGCGTTTCATACCCGCACATCCGCTTGTAGCGGATGATCGTGTCCTGCAGCGTATTGTCGAGCGCATGCCCCATATGCAGCTTGCCCGTGATATTGGGGGGCGGGATCACGATGGTGAACGGCTCCTTGTCCGGGTTCGGCTTTGCCCGGAAATAGCCGTTTTTCTCCCACTTCTCATACCACGCCTGCTCCACGGTCGACGGATCGTAGGTCTTCGGCATTTCGATGTTCATACTGTCACCTCTTCCTTCAAAAAATACGCCCACTTCGTCAAAGGACGAAGTGAGCGTTCGCGGTACCACCTTTGTTAAACGGAACAAGTCCGTTTCTCTCTGCGCCGATAACGGAGCGAACCCGGGTGCGGCTACTGCGTTCCCCGCACCGGCTCAAAAGCGACCTTCCGCGCTCTGCTTCCGACCGTTCTTTCAGCCTGGGAACGGATCTCTGACGGGCAAAGGGCGTACTCCTCTTTTTCAATGCCTTTTAGGAAAGTTTACCACGTTTTTCAAAGATGTCAAGTCCTTATTGCGCGGCCGCCCACGCGTCCATACGCGCATTCAGCAGATCGAAATACCCGGGCCCCCAGCTCAGGTATTCCGTGTAGAACGTGACCGAATCGCACTTTGCGGTGTTCATGCAGCGCTGGGTCAGATCGTACTGTTCCGCAAAGCCGCCGGCGTACTTGAAGTAATAGATCGGCATAT
>CAJOKM010000038.1 GCA_905235205.1 uncultured Clostridia bacterium
CCCCCTGAACGCGGCGAATCCACCGCCCCGAGGGCGGTGGATTCGTTCCCTGTTTCATTTCTTTCTGCAAGCTCAACCCCAACTATTGACATTGAGCCGTTTTTTCTCGTCCCGTTTCAAATGCGCGGACCGTACGGCCTTAAAAGGCGTCGTGCGCTTCGTCGATTGCGTCGACGTTGCCGCTGCCGTCTCCACCGCGCAGAACCAGCGTGTACTCGAACCCTTTTTCGAGCGCAAACAGGTCGATGTCGGGCGCGGAGAGCAGACGCCGATACACGCCGCCGTCGCCGAACAGCTCGGATTCGCCGAACCATTCGGCGCCGTACGCCGACTTGAACAGATATATGCCCTCCGGCAGGCTTGTCGAGATGCTGTCGCCGGAGCGGATGTAAAGATCGGCGACCTTCACCGGCTCGTCTTTGACGATCGCGTAGATGCGGAAAAACGTGTCGGTGCCGTCGGACGGCGGACGCACGGTCAGGACCAGATTGCCCGTTTGATACGCTTCGTCGTGAAAGAGCTCTCCGGTTTCGGGGCGATCCAGCGGACAGTCGTTTGCGCGGGCTTGCGCGTCGGACCAGTCGCCGAGCGAAAGGAACAGCTTGTACGCGTCGGCGCGTCTGCCCTCCGCGAGCGCTTCCGAAGCCGCGCGGTAGGTGATGCGGTTTTCGCATTCCCGGATGCGCGCGTCGCAATCGGGCAGCAGCGCGCCGTCCCCGGAACGCAGCAGTTCGAGCGCCTCGGCATACGCGCCACGTTCCATCAGCGCCGCGCACGTCCGATCGGCAAGCGCGCGGCGGCAGACGACGATCAGCGCGTCCGCTTCCGCGTCTCCCTGCGCGTTTTCGAGCAGCGCAAGCGCCTGCGCATAGTCGCCGGATTCCGAAAGCAGCCTTGCGTCCTCGAGGCAGAGCGCGCGGTCGCATGCTTCGATGCGCGCTCTTGCGTCCGCAAAATCGGGATCGAGACGGAACGCGTCCCGCGCGCCGCGATAGTCGCCCCGCTCCATCCGATCGACCGCCGCAAGATACGCGAGCCCGCGCGCGGTTTCGCCGCGCAGCGCGTCGGCGGGCGCGTAGCCTTCAAGCTCCGAGAAAACGGCATGCGCGCCTGCGTAGTCCTGCGCGTCCAAAAGTGACACGCCGCGCAAAAGCTTCAGCGGCTTGCGCAGAAAAACGGGGATCGCGATCAACAGAACCGCCAGCGACGCCGCCGCGAACAGAAAGCCGAGCAGACCGAACCGGAACGCGCCGTTTTTGCGCGGCTGTTTCGCGTCCGGCGGGTTCTGAAAAGCCCCCGGCTCTGAAACGATCGGCGCTTCGCCCTTGGGCGGCGTTTGCGGTTTTTCGTTGAGGGGCGTTTCGACGCGCGCGCCGCAGTAAGGGCAGCGCGTCGGCTTTCCCGTCAGGATGTTCCCACAGCTGGTACAAAACATGGGCGAGCTCCTTTTTCGCCATAAAAAGCAGTATATTGTTAGTATATCATTTTTTCGTGCAGTGCGCAAGCGGAGCGAACCGCTTGCGTGATTGCGCGCCTGCGGGTATAATGAACGCGGAGGGCTTGCAGCATGGAAATGAATCAGATCGGACAGTATCAAAAATGTATAACGGTCACGCCGAGCCTGTGCGACGCGTCGTTTTCGCTCGGGATCGCCCAGCAGTTCGGGCTTTTGCAGGACATCGCCGCGGAGCATGCCGAAGCGCTCGGCGTCGGCGGCGCGGCGATGACGGCGCGCGGCGCGTTCTGGCTTGCGGTGCATACGCGCGTGGAGTTTTTCGACACGGCAAAGATGATGGCGCCGCTTACGGTCACCACCTGGCCGGTGCGCTGCGCGCCCGAGGACCTGCGCCTTAACCGGCTCTACCGCATCGAAAGCGAGGGACGCGTGATATCGGAGGGCAGAACGGAGTGGATGATTCTGAACACGCAGACCGGCAGGCTTTTGCGTGCGCGTGACGCGGGCTTTCCGACCGATATGACCTACTGCGACGAGCAGGTGTGCGCCGCGCCGTTTTCACGCGTGGCGGACACGTTTTCGGAGGACGACGTCGTGTATCGGCGCAAGGCGGTCTTTTCGGACATCGATTACGGCGCGCACATGAACAACGTCGCCTACGTTCGCGCCATGCTCGACAGCTTCACTGCCGCCGAGATGAACGCGCTGCGCCCCAAAAGCATGGAGATCCGCTATCACGAGCCGTGCCGCGAGGGCGACGGGATCGCGGTCTATCGAAAGAAGACGGAAACGGGCTTTGTGTTCGCGGTCAAGAAGGCAGAAGGCAAATTATCGGCAACGGCAGTTTTGACAGTCTGAGGTTGACATCGGTCCGCCTTTCCGATACAATATATAAAGGAATGATTTGAGTTCAATCCAATATTTTGTGAAAAGAGGGGTTTGCATGGAAAAGAAGGAACGAACGATCACCCGCGTCGAGGACGGCGAAAAAGCCGTCAAAAAGACCGTGAAAAAGGTCGAGGAAGCGGCTCGTGAAACCGTCGAAGAAGTCGAAGAAACCGTGAAAAAGACAAAGCCGGTCGCAACGCTTTCCAAAGCGGAGGAAAAGAGCAAGGCGACGACGCTGCGCATCATCTCTGCCATCCTGTGGGTGTTCGCGCTCGCGTTCGAGGTGCTGGCGATCCTCTTCCTGTTCAAGAAGCTGTACATCTCGTGGCTGCCGCAGATGTGGGCGATGATCATCTGCATCGTGCTCGACCTGATCTGCTGCGTCATTGCGGCGCTGCTGTGGAAGAAAGCAAGTCATCTCGATCCGTTCAAAAAGACGAATAACAAGGTCGGCTTCTTTATTCTGACGCAGCTCGGCTTGATCATGGCGGCGATCTGCTTCATCCCGCTGATCATCCTCGTGCTGACCAGCAAGGATAAGCTCGACAAAAAATCCAAGATCATCGTGACCGTCGTTGCGATCGTGGCGCTTCTGATCGCGGGACTTCTGGGCGCGGACTTCAACCCGATCTCCGCGGAGGAGAAGGCGCAGGCGGAGGAAACGCTGACCGGCGACGTGTACTGGACCGCGTTCGGACACAAGTATCATCTGGACGAGGACTGCCAGACGATCCGCAACTCGAATCTGTACAGCGGCTCCGTCACCGCCGCGATCGACAACGGCCGCAGCGAGCTGTGCTACTTCTGCGCGCGCAACGCGGAGAAGGCGGGCACCGATCTTTCCGGCATCAACATGGAAGAACGCGCGGGCGAGCTCGTCGAGGATCTTGCGACCGTGCCGGACGGAGAGTAAGCCATGGGAAAGCTTGACGTCAATTCGCTTTTGAACCTTTTAGAGGGCGGCGGCGTGCAGACGCTGGCGGCGACCGCGAAGGCGGACGAAGCGCAGGTAAACGCGGTTTTGAAGGACGCGCTTCCGGTGCTGGTCGGCAAGATGAGCGACAATGCCGCGACCAAGGAGGGCGCGGAATCGCTGAACAAGGCGCTCAACGATCATAAGACCGGCGGCGCGATCGACGTCGCGTCGTTTTTGAAGGACGCGGACAGCGCGGACGGACAAAAGATCCTCGGGCACATCCTGGGCAGTGATCGGGACGCCGCGACAAAGGCGCTCTCGAAAAAGAGCGGACTGTCCTCGTCGAAGGTCTCCACGATCCTGTCGCTCGTCGCGCCGCTGCTTCTAAGCCAGCTCGGCAACAACAAAAAGGACGACGACGCGTCGGGACTCGGCGGCCTTTTGGGCGGGATGCTGAACGGCGGCTCCAACGCGGGCGGCGGACTCGGCGCAAGCCTGCTTGGGAACCTTTTAGGCGGCAGCTCATCCTCCGCTTCCTCATCTTCGTCGTCGGGGCTCGGCGGACTCTTAGGCGGACTGTTCGGCGGCAAGGAAGAGGAGAAGGAGGAATCCGGCTCGCTGCTCGGCGGACTCGGATCGCTTGCGATGAACCTGTTCGGCGACAGCGACGCGTTGAAGGAGGACGAATCCAAGAAAAAGAAGACCGGCAAAAAGACGACGTCCACCGGCAAAAAGACGACGGCAAAGAAGAAAACCACGACGTCGTCGTCCAAGAAGACCGAAACGGCGTCCACCGGCAAAAAGACCGCGAAGAAAAAGACGACCAAGAAATAAGCAAAGCCAGCAAAGCAGGAACCGCGGAACCGCTCAAAATTGAGCGGTTCCGCTTGTTTTCCTCCGAGCAGTTTGCTATAATCGTCTTGAAAAAAAGACGGGCGAACGGCCCGAACGGGAGAGATGGAACGTATGGGTGAACGGAAAAAAGTCGGACTGGCGCTGGCGTCGGGCGGCGGCAGAGGCATCGCGCATATCGGCGTACTGCAGGTGCTTTTAGAGCACAACATCCCGATCGATCTGATCTCGGGCACGAGCGCGGGCGCGCTGGTCGCGGCGATCTACGCGGCGGGCACCGATCTTACGATGCTCGAAAAGTACGTCTGCACGCTGCTGCCGAAGGACATCCTTGATCCGACGGTCGTGACGCGCGGCGGGATCCTGTCCGGCAACAAGGTGCAGGAGCTGATCCGCGTGCTTTCGCACGATCTGATGGTAGAGGACACGAAGATTCCGTGCTTTATCGGCGCGACCGATCTCGAGTCGGCGCAGTTTCATATCTTCGAGCACTGCAAGCTGCATGAGGCGGCGCGCGCGAGCATGGCGATCCCGGGCGTCTTCACGCCGGTATGCGTCAAGGGACGCTGGTACATCGACGGCGGGACGCTCCAGGAACTGCCGGTTCAGGTGCTGCGCGATCACGGCGCGGACGTGGTGATCGCGGTCGATCTGTCGATCAAGTCGCCGTTTGCCGTCGATCCGGTGAAAGGACCGAGCGCGCACGCCACGGTCATGCGCACGTTCGATCTGATGCAAAAGGAGATCTCAAGGCTTCGCGACGATCGCGTGGACGTGCGCATAAAGCCGGACGTTTCGTTCATGGGCATGGTGTCCACGTCGGGCGCCGAGCGCGCGGTCGAGATCGGAAGGGCGTGCGCTTTGCAGGCGCTGCCCGAAATTGAATCGCTGCTGTAAGTACCGTATCAGAGGGGAGAGCCGATATGGAAACAATACGGGGCGAACGCCTGCCGCTGTACGGCAGGATCGCCGAAGAACTGCGCGCCGAGATCTATGCGGCGTCGCCCGGAACGCCCGTAACGCCCGAGCAGGAGCTGGCGCGCCGGTTCGGCGCAAGCCGCGGCACGGTCCGGCAGGCGCTCGCTGTTCTGGTGCGGGAAGGGCTGGTCGTGCGCGCAAAGGGACGCGGTTCGTTCCGCGCAGATCCGTTCTCCGAACGGGATGTCTATCAGATCAACGCTTCCGCCAGTCAAAGAATCCGCGAGTTCGGCGTGAACAGCAGCCTATCGAACCTGTCCAGCACGCTTGTCCGCGCGACGGCGCCGATTGCGGACGTGCTTTTGATTCCGCACGGCACAAAGGTGCGTAAGGTCACGCGCGTGCGGACCCTCGACGGGCGTCCGTGCGTGCGCTGCGTCGCCTATGTGCGCGCCGACCTGCTGCCGAAGTTTCACAAGAACCAGTATAAAACCTCGCTGCTCGATCTTTTGCAGGACACGTATCATCTGCATTTGTGCGAACGCGGCTGTGTCTGTTCGGCGATCGCCGCAAACGACGAGGACGCCGCGGCGCTCGGCGTTTTGCCGGGCACGCCGCTCTTGGAAGCGCAGCTGACCTGCTCCGTCGTTGGAAATGGTCCGCTTCTGATCGACACATTCCATTTCCGGTCCGATTTCCGGCTGTACCTTGAGGTCGGCAAGGCGATCCGCCCCGACCCGTGACCGAAGCGGCGGAAGGACCGGCCGAGCGCGCCGCCTTTTTAGAATGAAAGGGACTGCTGAACAGGGTTCAGCAGTCCCTTTTTCCTGTCGTGAATGATTGTTCTTACACGGTTGCGAGTCTTTTGATCGCTTCCGCCATGCAGTTCGTGTTGAAGCGGATGTCCTCGATCGAGATCGACTCGTCGGGCATATGGCACATGCTCTCTTCGCCTTCGCGCACGGTGCCGAACGCGACCGCGTTTGTCAGTTCGCGCGCATAGGTGCCGCCGCCCATCGACAGCGGTTTCGAGTCGGAGCCGTTCAGTTCGTTGTACACGTTCATCAGCGTCGAGACAAGCTCGCTGTCCGCCGGAATGAAGTGACCGGGCTTGACCGTCGTTTCGGTACGCGCAAAGCCGGCTTTGCCGTAGGCGGCGTCCCAGGTCTTTAAGAGGTCCTCCGCCTTTGCGGAGAACGGATGGCGGCAGTCGCAGATAAAGCGCACGCCGTTCCCGTCGAAGCGGATCACGTCCGGCTGATAGGTGATGCGGCCCGATTCGTCGGTGACGTCGATGCCCAAAGATTCGCCGTGCATGTCGAGCGCCCAGAGGTGGTGCAGCGCGCGGACGGTCTCTTTGTCGGCTTCGCACAGCGGCTGCGCGACCAGGATCTTCAGAAGCGCCTGCAGCGCGTTCTTCGCAAACTCCGGCATGGACGCGTGTCCCCCGCGACCTTCGACCGTGATGCGGTTGTCGTCATAGGTCACGGTATAGCCCTCGGGCGCATGGATCGGAACCGCCGAAAACGGCAGTTCGGCGCGGATCACGCCGGGAATGACGTTCGCCGCCGAGCCGCAGTCGATGCGGATGGAGGACGGATAGTGCTTTTCGTAGGTCGTGTGGATGATACCCATTTCGGAATTGACGGCGGGGTACTCCGCGTCCGGCGTGAACGCGAGCGTCGGCTGCCCCTCGACCTTCAGGTAATGCTCGACGCCCAGAGAGCCGATCTCCTCGTCGCAGCCGAGGATGACGCGCACGCGCCGCTTCATTCGGAATCCGCAGTCCTTGACCGCGGCGAGCGCGTAGATCGCGGAAAGCGCGGGGCTCTTGTCGTCGAGCGTGCCGCGGCCGATGATGCGTCCGTCCTTCTCGGTTGCGGAATACGGCGGGACCGACCAGCCCTCGCCCTCGGGAACGACGTCAAGATTGCCCAGGGTTTCCTCACCCTCGCCGTACTCGACCACGCCGCAGTAGCCGTCGACGTCCCACGCTTTGAGACCGAGCTTACGCGCGATCTCGAGCGCCTTTTGGAGCGCTTCGTACACGGTCCTGCCGAACGGCTTGCCGGGCTCTTGGGGATCGCCGCGGGACACGGAGGGGATGCGCACAAGCGCTTTGAGGTCCTCGATCTGCGCGGGCAGCATTTGTTCGATCCGATTCTTCATGTTGATTCTTTCCTTTCTGTCAGTTGACTGCGGAGAAGCCTTTGCCGATGACTTCCCGCGTATCGATAATGGAAATGATGGCCTTGGGATCCTTTTCGAGCACGATCCGGCGGATATGTCCGAGCTCGATCGTTCTTGTCAGGATATAGACCAGCGTCTTTTCGCGGTTGGTATACGCGCCGCGGCACGGGATATAGGTGACGCCGCGATGCATTTTATTGAGCACGTCGGGCGCGATCTCATCCCACTTATCGGAGATGATGAACAGCGTCTTGGTGCGGTTGACGCCGAGGATGATGTTGTTGAACGAGATGCTTGTCATAAACAGCGCGATGATCGACAGCGCGCCGCTTTCGACGCCGGAGCGGAAATCATGCGCGCCGATCGCGCGCACCGCGCCGAGCGCGATCGCGATCACGACGTTGAGCGCCATGGAGATCGTGCCCATCGAGATCGAGTATTTGCGGTTCAGAAGGAGCGACACGATGTCCATGCCGCCGGTACTGCCGCCGAGCCGCACGATGACGCCGCCCGCAAACCCCATGGTGACCGCGCCGAAGAACACGGAAACCACGCGCCAGGCGGGTTCGCTGACGTCGAACGGCTGGAGCAGGTGCAGGTTCTGGAAGATCGCGAGCTCCACGGAGAACAGCGCGGTCATCAGAAGCGAGTAAATCGTAAAGCGGATGTGCAGATAGCGGAACGCCAGGATCAGCAGCGGCGTGTTCGCGATGACGATGAACAGCCAGCTCGGAAAGACGCCGCCCGTGGCGTAAGAGATCAGCATGCCGATACCGGTCACGCCGCCGGTGACGACGCCCGCGGGCGTGTATAAAAGCGTGACCGCCAGCGCTTCGACGGTGATCATCAGGACCATCAGCGCGATCGCTCTGACTTCGCGCAGGATACGCTGTCCGCGCGTTTGCATATTCGGCTGCTGCTCGATCCGGTTCATACGTCCTCCCGCAAATTCTTTCATCATACAGTATAGCAAGTTTTCGCCGCGCTTGCAACCCCGCGCGGCGGCGATTGACAGCCGCGCGCCGCAGATGGTATGATGAAGGCGCGGATAAAACCGGAACGAACGGTTTATGAGAGGGACAGGGAGAATGAAGGTTCGGGAGAACAGGTGGCTTGGATTTCTGATCATCGGTCTGATCTACGCGGCGGCGGCCGCGCTCGGCGTGGTGCTGTATCGCGCGCTGCCCGGCGCGTACTTTGTGCGGCTGCTCGTTGCGGACGTTGCCGCGACCGTGTTCGTGTTCGCGTTCAGCGTCGTGTTCCGGAACGCGTCGGTCTACGATCCGTACTGGAGCGTGCAGCCGATCGTGATCCTCGCCGCGTTTGCGTGCAAGGACGGGCTCACCGCCGCCGGGGCGGCGCTGTTGACCGTGGTTTCGATCTGGGGCGTGCGGCTCACCGGCAACTGGGTGTACACGTTCTACGGACTCGATCATCAGGACTGGCGCTATACCATGCTGCACCAAAAGAGCGGCGCGTTCTATCCGGTCGTCAATTTGTTCGGGATCCATCTCGTGCCGACGCTGATCGTCTACGCCGTCACGCTGCCCGCCGTCTGCGTGATCGAATCGGGCGCGGCGTGGAGCTGGCTCTGCCTGCCGGGACTTTTGCTGTCGCTTTGTGCGACCGTGCTGCAGGGCGTTTCCGATCTCCAGCTGCACCGCTTCCGTAACGCGCACCGGAAGGGCTTTATCCGCGAGGGACTGTGGACGCATTCGCGGCATCCGAACTACCTCGGCGAGATCCTGATGTGGTGGGGCGTGGCGTTCGCGTCGATCGCGGCGCTGAGAGGGCGATGGTACTTCCTCGCCGGCGCGGTTTTGAACACGGCGCTGTTCCTCTTTATCAGCATCCCCATGGCGGATCAGCATCAGGCGCGGAAAGAGGGGTTCGAGACATACAAAGCCGAGACCCACGCGCTGCGGATCTTCTGAACGCAATTTTAGGGCTGTTGGGAAGGGAGTCAGAAGATCGCTCTGTAAAGAGTGGGTTCAAACCATAAACCTTTCCCATCTTGTCCGAAATGGTTCGGATGATCTCGCCGGCATAATGCAAAAATGCTGTTATTCGGAATCTTTGATCGACGTGAGCAAGGAGGAAACTATATGAAAGGCATCTTCAAAAAGATACTTGTAGATTTCATTGCACTTCTGGGCGCGTTTATTCTGTTTCTTTTAATCCGGTTTTTTACACTGCCGCGATTAGATCCAACTTACGTTTATAACGGGCATGAGTATTATTATATCATCGGGAAATTCGAAACCTCCCGGAATCAGAGTTCTGTGGCGAGAGAAAAAGCAGTTGCCAGGTTCTATGATGCTATTATCTATACAATAAAAGACGATCCTGATGAATTCTATTTGAGCCCGAAAGTTATTTTAGCGCATTTGCCTTATAACCTGTTAGGCCGACGTGATATGATGCAGCCGCCAACGGAAGAGAATGTCGATCATATTGACATTAACGTATCAAAAGGAGATGAACCATCGTGGAAGACGATGGATTTGTCAACGCAGCATGCCTTACTGGAAGCATACAGCAAAAGCACCATTGATCCAACAGAATATGAACTCATAAATATGTTTCCGACAGTGGACAAATGGCAAGCAAAGACAGATTATGAAATTTTCGATGTTAGGATATGGTTCAAAAAGCCGAACGATTTATACTATAACCTACTGATCATAAAGATCGGCAACGAATACGGTCTGCTTCTTGAGGACGGTGAAACCTTAATCGAGTTTGACGGAAGTTTACTCGGGCTGTAGAAGGCTGGAAAAGCAGAGAGTATAGGCTATTTGAGGAGGTGTCTTTCATGACGATCTTGGATGCTCTTTCCGGTTCAAAATTGGTTGAGTTTGGGAGATGCTTGAATCTTGTTTGGATTTGGTTTGCAAAGGAAGACCGCATCTACTGCCTTCACAGTCAATGCTTGCTGCGGGTCTTTCATAAAGAGACCATGATTGCATCTTCAAACGATGTTTTCGTTTGTAAAGACGAATCGAATGAAGAATGGGATTGGAGTGAATCTCCGGGAGAATCTTTGTTTGATGATGAAGTAAGGAATGCCGTTTTGCCGTGTTTGCCGCTTTGCGTTACAGGCGTTGAACAGAGCAAATGGAACGATCTGACGATTCTGCTCGAAAACGGATATTGGATTGAAATCCGAATCATATCGCTTTCCGAGGGAGAATCATGGCGGTTCTTTGAGAGAGGGAACTATCAGGCGATGACCTATGTTGTATACGGGAAAGAGAAGGAGATTGATGGATTTGAAGACGTTCGATGATCGTATTCCTTGGTAAATGCAATGGACAGTGAGTGTAATAAAAACGGAGCAGTTCTTTGAACTGCTCCGTTTTTTGTTGTCATCTGTGTTATTTGTCTAATGTATCGGACATGGTCGCAACCATGACCGCCTTGATCGTGTGCATGCGGTTCTCCGCCTCGTCGAACACGACGCTGTGCTTCGAACGGAAGACTTCGTCGCTCACTTCCATCTCTTTCAAGCCGAAGCGCTCGTAGATGTCCATGCCCACGCTCGTCTCGAGATCGTGGAACGACGGCAGGCAGTGCTCGAAGATGACGTCGGGATTGCCGGTCTTTTTCAGCATGTCCATCGTTACGCGGTACGGCTCTAAGAGACGGATGCGCTCTTCAAACTGCGCTTCCTCGCCCATGGATACCCAAACGTCGGTGTAGATGACGTCCGCGCCTTCGACCGCGTCGATCGAGTCGGACAGCGTGATCTGACCGCCGGTCTCCTTGCAGAGCTCGCGCATCCTGCTGACAAGGTCCTCGGACGGGAACAGTTCTTTCGGCGCGATGCCGACAAAGTGCATGCCCATCTTGGCGCAGCCGATCATTAAGGAGTTGCCCATGTTGTTGCGCGCGTCGCCGACGTACACGAACTTGACTTCGTTCAGCGGCTTTTTGACGTGCTCTTCGATGGTCATCCAGTCCGCGAGCACCTGCGTGGGATGATACAGGTCGGTCAGGCCGTTCCAGACCGGGACGCCGCTGTATTTGGCGAGCAGCTCGACGGTCTCCTGCTTGAAGCCTCTAAACTCGATGCCGTCATAGAAGCGGCCGAGCACCTTCGCGGTGTCCTCGAGCGATTCCTTCTTGCCCATCTGGGAGTTAGAGAGGAACGTGACGTTCGCGCCCTCGTCGTAGGCCGCGGTCTCAAACGCGCAGCGGGTACGGGTGCTGGTTTTTTCGAAGAGCAGCACGACGTTCTTGTTCGCCATGCGCTTCGGGAAAATGCCCTGTTTCTTTTCGGCCTTGACCTGGTGCGCGAGCTTCAAAAGCGCGCGGATCTCATCGGGCGTGTAGTCGAGCAGTGTGAGAAAGTTTCTTCCTTGGAACATAATCGGTTTCCTTTCTATCTTCTTTTTTTGCTTATTTATTCGGAAGCGGCTCGCGCAAAAACGGCATGCTCATGCACCGCGGACCGCCGCGTCCTCTACTTAGCTCCGCGGACGGGATCTCATGCACCGTGACGCCGTTCTCGCGCAAGATGCGGTTGGTCACATAGTTGCGCGAATAGGTGATCACTTCGCCGGGCGCCACGCACAGCGTGTTCGCGCCGTCGTTCCATTGTTCGCGCGCCGCGTCGATCTCGCTTGCGCCGCCGCACTCGATAAACCGGATCGGTCTGCCCAGCGTGTCGGAGAACACGTCCACGAGCGGACGCGGATCCTCTTCGATCGCGATATGGGTTCCGTCGGGCTTTGTGAGCCGGTAGGCGCGTATGGTGTGCAGGATGTTCGGATGCACGACGAACGTGTCGACGTCGACCATGGTCATGACGGTATCCAGATGCATGAACGCGCGCACTTTCGGGATATTGACCGCAAGCACGGTCCGGATGCCGGTGCGCTCGCCGATCAGGCGGTTTGCCGCAAGCTCGACCGCCTGCGCGCTGGTGCGCTGCGACATGCCGAACGCCACGACCTCGGGCGAAAGCACCAGACAGTCGCCGCCCTCGAGCGAATGCACGTCGGTGCGGTCATGATACTTCGGGACCCACTTATAAACGGGATGATACTTGAAAATGTACTTTGCAAACAGCGTTTCGCGTCTGCGGACCTCGTTTGCCATGCGTGAGATCAGCACGCCGTCGCCGACGTTCATGAACGGATCGCGGGTAAAGTACAGGTTCGGCATGGGATCGACGTAGAACGGATACCGATCGTCGGTGAAATCGACCAGATGCCGCTTTTCAACGGTTTTGAGGTCGCTCTTGCGCACGCCGCCCGTCAGCACGTCGAACAGCTTGTCGGCAGGCTGCGCCGAGAGGTATTCGCTGACGGCCTGTTCGGCGCCTTCCGCCGCGATGTTCGCTTCGCGGATGTATTCCCAGATCAGCTCGTCCCTTGCGTTGGCGGACTCGACCGCTTCGTGCAGAAGGTCCTCAAGATACAGCACCTCTACGCCGCAGTCGCGGAGCGTCTTGGCAAACTGATCGTGTTCCTCACGCGCATGGACGAGATACGGAATGTCGTCGAACAACTGTCGCGCCAGATAATCGGGCATGAGGTTTTCAAGCTCCGTGCCCGGCCGGTGCAGCATCACGGTCTTCAAACGACCGACTTCGGACTGCACGCAAATCGGTTTGTTCATGGGTTTCCTCCTTCTTCGTTCGGTTCCGAACCGAAGTACGCAAGGATTCCGTGGAGAATCCCAACAGCCATCTTATCCTGAAAAGCGTCGTTCGTCAAGAGCAAGTCTTCCGATTCGTTGCTCATATGCCCCATTTCTATGCAAATGATCGGTCGGAGACACCAGTTGAACCCGGTCTGATCGGCGCGGTAGGTGATGCCGTTGCCCTTGCGGGTGGAAAGGCCGGTCGCTTTGCAGTAGTGCTCGATCACGGCCTTTGCCGCGCGCACGTTGTCCGCGTAAAACGCGGTGCGATCGCGCGTGGGCACCAGCATGAACGCGCCGCGCACGTCGGGGTCGTCGGTGCCGTTGCAGTGCAGACGCACCGCCAGATCGACTTCCTGTTCATTGAAGAACTCCGCGCGCTCGCGATTGCTGATGTTCACGTCGTTTTCCGTGCGCGTCAAAACCACGGTCGCGCCCTGCGCCTCCAAAAGCGCGGCAAGCTTCTTTGCCACGATCAGCACGACCTCGTATTCATAGACCTCGGACGCCACGCCGCGCGTTCCGGCGGAGCACTTCGCTTTCTGTTCGTCGGAGTCCGGCGCGACCGGCTCGGTCTCGCGGTTCGGACGCGTCTGATGCCCCGGATCGAGACCGATCTTGATCCCGAAAAGCGGCGGCTCGGGTTCGGGCGTCGGTTCGGGCGAAGGCGAAGGCACGCTTGTCGGCGCGTCGGTTTCGGCGATCGGCACGACGTCCGTCGCGGGCGTCGGCACGGGCGTGTTTGTCGGAACGGGCGTGGCTTCCGCCTCCTGCTTCGGCGCGCAGCACGCGACGAGCAGCAGACAGAGCGCGATCGAAAACAGCCGCCGGATCCTCATGAGAGCACTCTGCGCCCTTCCAGCGCCTTGGCGAGCGTGACCTCGTCGGTATATTCCAGATTCCCGCCGATCGGAATGCCGTGCGCAATGCGCGTGGCGGTCACGCCGAGCGGCTTTAGTAGCTTTGCGATGTACGCGGCGGTCGCTTCGCCCTCGACGTCCGGGTTCGTCGCCAGGATGACCTCCCTGACCTCGCCCGTTTTGCAGCGCTCGAGGAGCGCATTGATGCGCAGCGCGCCCGGGCCGATGCCGTTCATCGGCGAGAGCGAGCCGTTCAGCACATGATAGCGTCCGTGGAACTCGCGCGTTTTTTCCATCGAGAGCACGTCGCGCGCGTCGCTGACCACGCACACGACCGCGTCGGTGCGCTTCGGATCGGCGCACAGCTCGCAGGTCTCAAGATCGGTGAACGCGCCGCAGACCGGGCACGGATGCACCTTCTCGCGCGCGGCGGTGATGGCGTCGGCAAGCTCGGTCGCCTGCTCCTTGGGCACGCTCAGAAGATGATACGCAAGCCGCTGCGCCGTTTTATGCCCGACGCCCGGAAGGCGGCCGAGCTGCGTCGTCAGTTTTTCGATCGATTCGATTGCCATATCAGAAGCCGAGTCCCATGCCGCCGGTGATTCTGCCCATCTCGCGCTCGACCGTGTCGCTCGCTTCCTTCATTGCGGCGTTCACGCCCGCAACGATCAGATCCTCGAGCATTTCGACGTCGTCGGGATCGACGCACGCGGGATCGAGCTTTAAGGATTTCAGGGTCTTGTTGCCCAGCACGACCGCGGTGACCATGCCGCCGCCGGCAGTCGCCGTAAACTCGGTCTCTTCGAGCTCCTGCTGCTTTTTCTGGATCTCCTGCTGCATTTTCTGCGCTTTCATCATCATCTGCTGCATATTCATGCCGCCCATCGGGAATCCGCCTTTTGCCATGTTGTTACCTCCGTTATTTGATCGTAAGCGTGCTGCCGAACAGGTCCTTGAGTTTTTCCTCGTTCTCGTTTGCAAGCACCGCCAGTTTGAAAACAGGTTCCGTGTCGGGACGCACCGAAGCGAGCGCCTCCTTTGCGACGTTCAGATTGCGCGGCGCTGTGAGCCCGTTCAGCTTGCCCTCCTGCGCCGCCGGAAACTCCACCGTAAGAACGCCGTCTAAAAGCGCGACGCCGCGGGTGTCCTTTACGTACATATACACCATCGGGTTCAGCTCCAGAATCTTCGCCTTCGCCTGCGCCCAGACCGTCTCCGCTTCGCTCGCTTCCCGCTCAGATCCGGCCGTCGCGGGTTTCGCTTCAGCCGCAGGTTCAACCGGCGCGGCGGGTTCGGCATTATGCGGTGCGGGTTCGGGCGTCGGAGCCGCCGGTTCCTCCCACGGAGGAACGTCCTTCGGCTGTTCCGGTTCGGACATTCCCGACGAAGGCCCGACCGGCTGCATCGAAACCGGACGCTGTTCCAAAAGCGCGATCCGCGCTTCGAGCGCGCCGAGCGAACCGTCGTCGACCGGGCGGCAGACGCGGATGAACGCGGCCTCGATCGGGACCCGCGGCGAGGAGAACAGCTTTAAGGTGCTCTGCGTTTTCAAAATCTGTTCGAGCGCGTACAGGAGGCGCGCTTCGTCCGCCGCTTTCGCGGTTTTCAGGTATCGCCGCATCTGATCGTCGGTGCAGTCTAAAAGATCGGCGCACTCGCCGCAGGTCTTTGCAAGGAGCAGCGCGCGGAAGTGCTTGGAAAGATCGTTCAAAAACACGCCGAGATCGCGTCCGCCTGCGACCACCGTATCGAGCGCGCGAACGGCGGATGCGGCGTCGCCCGAAAGGAGCGCGTCCGCGGTCTGTTCAAGCGTTTCGCCCGAAACGGCGCCGAGCGCGTCCAAAACATCCTGCTCGCTCACGCGATCGCCCGCAAACGACAGGCACTGATCGGCCAGAGACAGCGCGTCGCGCATGCCGCCGTCCGCCGCGCGCGCGATCAGCCGAAGTCCGTTCGGCTCGATGCTCGCGCCGGCTTTTTCGAGCACGGCGGTGAGATTCGCCACGATATGCGCGATCGTGAGCCTGTGAAAATCGAACCGCTGACAGCGCGACACAATGGTCGCGGGCAGCTTTTGCGGCTCGGTCGTCGCAAGGATGAACAGCACGTGCGCGGGCGGTTCCTCGAGCGTTTTCAAGAGCGCGTTGAACGCCGCGTTGGAGAGCATATGCACCTCGTCGATGATGAACACGCGGTACTTCAGCTCGAGCGGCGCGAACTGCGCCTGTTCGATCAGCGCGCGCACGTCGTCCACGCCGTTGTTCGACGCGGCGTCGATCTCGATGACGTCGGCGGAGCCGGACGCGCTGAGCCGGCAGGCGGAACAGGTCCGGCACGGCTCGCCGTTCTCGGGCGAAAGACAGTTGACTGCGCGGGCTAAAATCTTTGCCGAGGTCGTTTTGCCGGTTCCGCGCGAGCCGCAGAACAGATAGGCGTGGGAGAGCTTGCCTTCCCGCACCTGGTTTTTCAGGATGGTCGTGATATGATCCTGTCCGATGACCTCCGAAAAGGTCTTCGGACGGTATTCCCGATACAGCGCGCGTCGTGCCAAAGCGATACGTCCTTTCCGAATTTGCGCGGGAAACCCGCATAGTTCTTCACGATGCAGTATAACACATTCTTCGCGGTTTCACAATGCCCTTTTCGTGCCGGGACGGTTGACCTGCCCGCCGAAAACGTGTAAAATAACGGCATGAAGCACGAAACGCGCTACCGCTCCACGAAAAAAGGCAAGAACCGCTTCAAAAAGTTCCGCGTCGCGCCCTATCTCGAGATCCTGCTCGGGCTGGCGCTTTTAGCCGCGCTCGGCTGGGCGGTATGGACCTATGCGATCCCGTTTTTTGGGGGGCTTTCGCATCACGCGTATTCGTGCGAACAGCCGGCGGACACGCCCGCGCCGACCGAAGAACCGACGCCCGAGCCCACGCGCGATCCGTACCCGGACCACGACCTGTATGAGATGGATCTCAAAACGGCGCAGACCGAGATCGTCGTGCCCGAGTATCAGTACACCGCCGACGTGTCCGTGGTCGGTTCGACCGTGCTTGCCGCGACCGGCAACTATACGCCGGACGGCACCGCGGCGTTCGTGCGCGCGCTGCTGTACGACACCCGAACAAAGAAGCAGACGCTTCTGCCGCTTCCGATGCAGTACAAGAGCATTCGGTATCCTGCGATGAACGCGCGCTGGATCGTGTACCTCGACGCGGCGGCAAACGGCGGCGGGCGCATGATGGCGTACGAGCGCAGCACCCGCGCGGCAAAGGAACTCAAGACGGTGCATACCGGTCTGCCGAAGCCGATGGTATACGGGGATACCGCCGTGTGGATGGAACGCACCGGGCAGTCGCGCGACAAGCTTTTCCTCGTCGATCTCGAGACGGGCGAAAGCGTCACGCTCGCGATCTACGACAGCTCGGTCTATGCGCTGTCCGATCCGTATCTCTTTGACGGGACGCTTCTGTACGTCGCGCCGGACGGCGAATTGACGTCGCTCGATCTCAAAACGGGAACAAGCGAAACCGTGCCGGTCGAAGCGGACTATGTGCACGATCCGAAGAGGAACGGAGACGGGATCGCGTTCCTGGATTCGGATCACGCGCCGGACGGGCGGATCCTGTGGTACGACGGAACGCGCACGGTCGAAGTTGCGAGCGGCGCGGCGGACTTTGCGCTCGGCGACGGGTTTATCGCGTACTCGCGATACGATAAGAATTACGTCTGGTTCTACCGGGACGGCACGACGTTCTGCACGACCAGAAGCGATGAAAGCGCCATGCTGCTTGCGGCGGGCGGCGACGTGATCGTATGGATGGACGTGACCTGGCGCGACAAGGACATCATGGAGTTTATGAGGGTCGGAGACTGAATATGAAAGAAAAAACGCTGTTCGTCTGCGGAGAATGCGGATATGAAACGCCGCGCTGGATGGGCAGGTGCCCGGGCTGCGGAAGCTGGAACACGCTCGTTGAAGAAGAGCGCGTGCTGTCGCGTCCCGCCGCGGCGACCGGCACCCGCGCGGTTCCGCTTGCAAACGTCAGGGCGGAAGCGCAGACGCGCATTTCGACCGGCATTTCGGAGCTGGACCGCGTGCTCGGCGGCGGACTCGTGCCGGGCATGGTCGTGCTGCTCGGCGGCGATCCGGGCATCGGCAAGTCCACGCTGCTTTTAGAGGCGGCGGACCGGCTGTCCGCGTTTGCGCCGGTGCTGTACGTGTCGGGCGAGGAGAGCAATTCGCAGATCAAGCTGCGCGCCGACAGGCTTTCCGTAAAGGGCGAAAACCTGTTTCTGTACACCGAGACCTCGGCGGAGAGCGCGATCGAGCGCGCAAAGGAGTGCAAGGCGAGCACGCTGATCGTCGATTCGATCCAGACGATGGAAAGCGAAGCCGCCGAGAGCGCGGCGGGCAGCGTATCGCAGGTGCGCGCGGCGACGGCGCTGTTCACAAGGTTTGCCAAGGAGACCGGCACGGTCGTGTGGATCGTCGGGCACGTCACCAAGGACGGCGCGATCGCAGGTCCGCGCGTGCTTGAGCACATCGTCGATACCGTGCTGTACTTCGAAGGCGAACGGCACGAGGGACTGCGGCTTTTGCGCGCGGTCAAGAACCGATTCGGCTCGACCAACGAGCTCGGCGTGTTCGAGATGTGCGAGACCGGCATGCGCGAGGTCAAGGACCCCGGCGGACTGTTCGTGTCGGGACGGCACGTGGCGGGAACGGCGATCACCTGTGTTTTGGAGGGTTCGCGCCCGCTGCTGTGCGAGATCCAATCGCTTTTGGTGCCGACGGCGTTCGGCAGTCCCAGAAGAACGGCGATCGGGCTTGACTATAACCGCTTGAACGTGCTGCTTGCCGTGCTCGAACGCAAGGCGCGGCTGAAGGTGTCCGACAAGGACGTCTACTGCGACATCGCGGGGAACCTCAGAGTGCTCGACCGCGGCGCGGACCTTGCGACGGCGATGTGCATCGCTTCCTCGGTGCTCGAAAAACCGCTGCCGACGGAGACCGTGCTGATCGGCGAGGTCGGCTTGACCGGCGAGCTCCGCGCCGCGTCGCAGATCGACACGCGCATCAAGGAAGCGGCGCGGCTCGGATACACGCGCGCGCTGATCCCCGCGCGAAGCAAGGTTTCCCAAAGCGACTGCGAGCTGATCCGCGTTTCGGACGTGTCCGAAGCGATCCGCGCGCTGTTCATGGAATGAAACGCACAGGCTGTCGAGAAGGGTATCAGAAGCGGCGTTTTCGTCCCGGAGGCTATACTAAGGTATGCGACGGGGCGAAAACGCCGCTAATTTGCGGCGAACGCATAAAAGAAAGGGCGCAAAGCCCTTTCTTCCTGCAGGATTCTTTTGTTCCTGATCGCCGCAAATGATCTGGTGCCTTTATCGGCAGCCTATTCTTCCTTCTGTTCCGGTTCGATCACCACGTCGGCTTTCGGCGCGTCCTTCTTCTCATCGTCGTCCGCCCAGTCCGAGACCGCCTTCGCGCCGGTTTTGACGGATTTCACAATGCCCGCGCCGAGATCCTTGCCGAGTTCGCCGAAGTCCTTGCCGACTTTCTTCCAGGTATCTTTTAAACTCATATGGAACGCTCCTTTTTGGGGTATACTGTGAGTATACCAGGTTTTGGAGCGAATGACAAGCGCGTTTTGCGCGCAAAACCGGCGCATACTTGCAAACAAAACAGGCATATGATACACTGAATAAGCAAAAAACGGGGAAAGGAGCGGCAGATGAAGCGAATCGGTCTGTGGATCGGCATCGGGATCGGCACGGCGGCAATCGCGGTGCTGACGGTTCTGCTGCTGACGACCTGCGTATTCCAAAACCACCGCTTTCAGCCTGCGACCTGTACGGAGCCGGAAACGTGTACGCGCTGCGGGGTTACGCGCGCAACGCCGCTCGGACACACGTACGCGCCCGCGACCTGTACGGAACCGGAGACCTGCGTGCGCTGCAAACATACGCGCGGCGAAGCGCTCGGACACGCGTTTGCGAGCGCGACCTGTACCGAGCCGGAAACGTGTACGCGCTGCGGGATCACGGAGGGCGAACCGCTCGGGCATCTGATGACCGAAGCGACCTATCAGTCGCCGCCGACCTGTCTGCGCTGCGGGATCACGGAAGGCGAACCGCTTGTTGCCGCGCTTTCGGATACGGCGCTTCATGAGCTGGAGATCGGCAAGCCCGTTCCGTATACGACCGCGTCCTACGAGGATCATGACGTAGACGTGACCGGCACGGTCGAGATCGCGGATTACGAAACGATCGCGGGCAACGACGTTTTCCCGGCGCGCGAAGGGTACGAATGGCACGTCGCCACGGTGCGGCTCGTGTTTGCGGGCGACGACGCGCAGCAGAACGGCATGCAGAGCGCCCTGACCTACGGCGATTTCTACGCGACTGATGCTGAAATCGGCACAACCGTCGACGAGAACGGACTTCGGCCGTTCGTGGTCAACTGGTACGGCTCGCGCGTGCAGTGCTGGCAGAAGACCGGTCCCGACGAGGAGGCGGACTGGTTCGGGCACGAACTGCGCTTCACCTGGAAGGAGGGCGTGCTGGTGCCCGAAGGCTACGACGGAACGCTTCTGATCTTCTACAATTACCGCCTTGCGAAAAACGCCGACCGGCTGTTTCTGCCCGCGGGCGACGTGCTGGACGAGAACGCGCTGGTGTTCAGAATGAAATGATCGCCGGGAAACAGGGTTCCCGGCGGTTTTTGTTATTTGTGCGTTTTTTCTCTCGCCCGTTTGTGCGCGCCGATCTGCCCCGGTCGCAGGTCGGATTTTTTCTGCGTCTTTTCGCCCTTTAAGGCAAGGATCGCG
>CAJOKM010000039.1 GCA_905235205.1 uncultured Clostridia bacterium
GTACAGCCATTCGGAAAGCCATTATTATGAGGACGGCATCTGCCTGATGTGCGGTCACGTCAACACCTGCACGCACGAAAACACCAGGGACGGCTGGTACTGGAAAGAGGAACCGACCTATACCGATACAGGAGATAACGTAACGCATGAGGCAAGCGGCATCCGCGTGAACTATACGTATTGTGACGATTGCAATTCTTTTATCGCCGAGCAGGAAGAAGAGTATGTCGATACGGAGAACTCCCATTCTTATGATGAAAACGGAGTTTGCCGCAAGTGCGGGCACATCAATACATGCGGTCATGAAATCACTTGCACCGAGCGATATCTGATATACAAAGACAAGGCCGTCTATGAGGATATCGGTGACAATTTGATGCATCATGTTATCGGAACGCGCCAGGCCGTTACATACTGCATGATCTGCGGAATGATCTTTTCCGTAGAGGAAGAGCCGTATGACGGACCGGACTACCATACGTATGACGAGAACGGCGTGTGCATCTACTGCGGCCATTCCAACACTTGCCCGCACAGGCATCAGAGTACCTATTGCTACTGGAAAAACGAAAGGGAAAACAGCTATACCGATACCGGCGACAACCTGACGCATATGACAAACGGCATTGCTGTTTATGTAACATACTGCATGGATTGCAGGAAAGAATTGGCCGAAAAGCATTCCGAACCGGAAAACCATGACTATGAAAACGCCGTCTGCAATCTTTGCGGTCACGTCAACGCCTGTCCGCATGAACACACGGAAACATATCCGTATCAATGGACAGATTGGGATTTCACCTATACGGATCTCAATGAGGAGGAGCACATTGTAAGCTCAACCTGCCTCTACGTTGTGGAATGCCATGATTGCAACATGGTCGTTGACGTATATGAGGACGAATACGGTTACAAAGAACCCCACGTTCTGAACGAAAACGGCGTTTGCGAGCACTGCGGACACGGCTGCGCGCATGAATACACTTATGACGGTTGGTATTGGAAAAAAGTCGACTCATACACCGATACCGGCGACAATGCAACGCACGAAGCGAGCGGCGTCCGCGTTCTGTATACGTATTGCGAAGACTGCGGAACCGAACTGTCAAAGCACACAGAAGCTTACACCGGACCGCAAGATCATTCGTATGAAGATGGCGTCTGTTTCGTTTGCGGCCACGTCAATACCTGCCCGCATGAAAATGTCAAAGAGTATCCGAGCTGGAAGGATGAAGAATGGTCCTATACTGATACAGGCGACAATATGATGCACGAGTTGTCCAGGACTAAGATAATCCGTTCTTACTGTAAGGACTGCAATACTTGGCTCTCGGAACAAGAGGAACTGATTACCGAATCAGACTTCCATTCATATGATGAAAGCGGAGTTTGCGAACTCTGCGGTCACATGAACACCTGCACCCACGAAAACACGTTTGAGATAGACTTCTGGGGCGACGACTGCACCTTTACCGATACCGGCAGCAACCTGACACATGAGGTAAGCGGCGACCATCTGTGGTATTCCGTTTGCAACGACTGTGACATGTGGATCCTGGAAAGAAGAGAACACGACGCAGGTACGGAGAATCATTCCTATGACGAAGGCGTCTGCTTCTACTGCGGGCACGTCAACACCTGCACGCATGAACATACGACAGAATGGAGATTCTGGGACGATCCCGACGCATGCACCTATACGGATACCGGCGACAATCAAACGCATCAGAGAAGCGGCCTCTGCTGGATCGATACATGGTGTGATGATTGCGGCGAATGGCTTTCCGAGCGGGAAGAGTATTATACCGTGACCGAAGCGCACGATTATAACGAGAACGGCGTATGCACGCAGTGCGGTCACGTCAATGCCTCCATTGAGATCAGCGTCGCTGCCGGCAGGGGCGGAAACGTGCACGGCGCGGGAACGTACCGGTTCGGCGAGACCGTCACGCTGGCTGCAAAGGCAAACAAGGGCTTCGTGTTCGGATACTGGATGGAGGACGGCGAGATCGTCTGCAAGGAGGACACCTACACCTTCACCGCCGAAGCGGATCGCGAACTCACAGCGGTCTTCTTCGTAAAGGGCGCGCGGTTTGATCCGGTCGTCAAGCCCATCACCCCCATCAAGCCCATCACCCCCGTCAAGCCGATCGGGATTGTTCGGTAAACGAAATCTCCCCCTTCTTTCCGAACCGTTATCATAGAACAGGCAAGGGACGCCGCACGGCGTCCCTTTAGGCTGTCGAAAAAGGGGGCAGACCGTTTGCGGCGAGAATACGAAATCAGAATACCTGCCGGTGGAAAAGGCGAAAGGCGCCTTTTCTTTTTATGATTTCGCCGCAAACGGTCTGGACCCTTCTACGACAGCTTCAGTTCGTCCGCCCACGCCTTGAGTTCCTGCGCGGAAACATTTGCCGGGAACCGCCTGCCCGCAAGCGCTTTCGTCTTGGCAAGCCGTCCCATGCGCTCGGGCGCTTTGCCTAAGCCCGAGCTTCCGGAGGTCGCGAACGGCACGATCGTTTTGCCGGAGAAATCGTACGCTTCCAGGAACGTGTCGATGATCGACGGCTCGCGGTACCACCACACCGGGAAGCCGACAAAGATCACGTCGGCGTCTTTGATCGGCGCGTCTGCGTCCCGCATCGGCGGGCGCGAGGTCTCGTCGCGCATCTCGAGCGTGGATCGGGACTGCTTGTCCATCCAGTTTAAGTCGGCGTCGGTATACGGCGTTTTCGGCGCAATCTCATAGAGCGGCGCGCCGATCGCGTCCGCAAGGCGCTCCGCCACCGCGCGGGTCACGCCGCTTGCGGAAAAATAGGTTACCAGTGCGTTCATGTCCGTTCTCCTTTGCGTTTGATGTTTTCCGGCGTCAGCTCAGTTCGCTGGTGCCGGTGCACAGTTCGTAATACTTGCCTTTTTGGGCAAGCAGCGCATCGTGGTCGCCGCGCTCGATGATGCGTCCGTTCTCAAGCACCATGATGCAGTCGCTGTTGCGAACGGTACTAAGCCTATGCGCAATCACGAACACCGTGCGTCCCTTCATCAGCGCGTCCATGCCGCGCTCGATGTGCTTTTCGGTGCGGGTGTCGATCGAGGACGTCGCTTCGTCCAGGATCAGCACCGGCGGATCACTTACCGCGGCGCGGGCGATCGCAATAAGCTGCCGCTGTCCCTGCGAGAGGTTCGCGCCGTCCGCGACAAGCTGCGTTGAATAGCCCTCGGGCAGGTGCGAGATGAAGAAGTCCGCGTTTGCGATCTTCGCCGCTTGGACGCACTCCTCGTCGGTCGCGTCCAGCCTGCCGTAGCGGATGTTCTCCATCACCGTGCCGGAAAAGAGATGCGTATCCTGCAAAACCATGCCGAGCGAGCTTCGAAGCGCGCTTTTTTGGATCTCGCGGACCGGAATGCCGTCATAGGTGATCGTGCCGTCCGCGATGTCGTAGAAGCGGTTGATCAGGTTCGTGATCGTCGTTTTGCCCGCGCCGGTGGAGCCGACAAACGCGATCTTCTGCCCCGGATGCGCGTACAGCGTCACGTCCGAAAGGACCTGTTTTTTCCCGTCATAGGAGAAGTCGACGTCGGTAAAGCGGACCTCGCCGCGCAGCGGGATCAGCTCGCCGCTTCGCTTCCACGCCCAGCGTCCGGTGCGGCGATCGGTCTCAACAAGCGCGCCGTCCCGCTCCTCGGCGTTGACCAGCGTGACCGTGCCTTCGTCAACCTCGGCGGGCGTGTCGATCAGCGCAAAGATGCGCTCCGCGCCGGCGAGCGCCAAAAGGATCGAGGTGAACTGCTGCGAGATCTGAGAGATGCGGTTACTGACCTGCCGCACGAACTGCAGGGATGCGATCAGCGCGCTGCCCTCGACCAGAAGCGCCGGATGCCGCGCAAAAAACGTGCCCTCCATCAGAAACTCCTCGCCGGGAACCGGCGCGGCAAGCAGCACGCCCACGGTGCAGGTGATCGCGTAAAAGATGTGCGAGATGTTGTTCATCAAAGGTCCCACGATGCTCGCAAACGTGTTCGCGTCGGTGGCGACCTTGCACAGCTCGTCGTTGTGGACCTTGAAACCGGCTTTCGCCGTTTCCTCGTGCGTGAAGACCTTGACGACCTTCTGCCCCTCCATCATCTCCTCGATGTAGCCGTTGACCGCCGCCAGCTCGCGCATCTGCTTCTTGAAGTTCTTGCGGCTCTGGCGGGTGACGACGCGCATGACGAAGAAGACGGTTATGCCCATGCAGACCATGATGAAGATCACGGGGAGCGACAGGGAAGCCACCAGACCGAAGATGAACGCCAGCGACGAGACCGAGATCAGCATCTGCGTGATCGAATGGTGCAGGAGCTCGTTGACCGCCTCGGTGTCGTTGGTGTAATAGCTCATCAGCTCGCCGTGCGTATGCCCGTCGAAGAACGCGATCGGAAGCGACTGCATCTTTTCGAACATGTCCTTGCGCAGCGCGCACATGACGCGCGCGGAGCAGGAGAGCATCAGCCGGTTCAAAAGGAAGTTGGTGAACGCGGCGATCGCGTAGAGGATCGCCATGCCGATCAGAAGCGCGACGTACCTTGCCATATCGGCGCCGACGCCCGCTTCCAGCACCTTGACGAGATCCTGGGTCTTGAAGACGGCGTAGTTGGACGCGAACGAATACGCCAGGACCGAAAGGATCGCGACGATCAAAAGTCCGGTGCAGTGCTTAAAGTAGCGGAACAGGCGCATCAGCGTTTTCAGCGGCTTTTCGGCGCTCTTTCCGCCCATCTTGCTGTTAAAGGAACCTCCTCCCGGCGGCATTACGCGCTCACCTCCTCTCGCATCTGCGACTCATAGACCTCGCGGTAGATCACGCTGCGAGCTAAAAGCTCGTCGTGTCTGCCGACGTCGGAGATCGTGCCGTGCTCCATCACGACGATCTGATCCGCGTTCATGACCGACGTGATCCGCTGCGCGATGATGATCTTGGTCATATCGGGAAGCCCGGAAAGCCCCTTGCGGATCTTCGCCTCGGTCGCGGTGTCGACCGCGCTCGTCGAGTCGTCGAGGATCAGGATCTTCGGCTTTTTCAAGAGCGCGCGGGCGATGCACAGCCGCTGTTTCTGTCCGCCGGACACGTTGCAGCCGCCCTGCCCGAGATCGGTGTCGTATCCGTCCGGGAACGCGGTCACGAACGAATCCGCGCAGGCAAGCTCACAGGCATGCTTGATTTCCTCGTCGGTCGCGTTCGGATCGCCCCAGCGCATGTTTTCTAAAATGCTGCCCGAGAACAAAAGGTTTTTCTGCAGCACCATCGACACGCCGTCGCGGAGCGCTTTCAGACTGTATTCGCGCACGTCGTGCCCGGACACGCGCACGGAGCCTTTCAGAACGTCGTACAGCCGCGGGATCATCTGCACCAGCGTCGACTTGCCCTCGCCCGTTCCGCCGATGACGCCGACGGTCTGCCCGGGCAGGATGTGCAGACTCACATCCTTGAGATTCAGCACGTCCGGATTGCCGGAGTACGAGAAATCGACGTGATCGAACTCGATCTCGCCCGTTTCGACGGTGAGGTCGCTTTCGGGGGAATCGATGTCGATCTTTTCTTCAAATATCTCGTTGATGCGGTCGAGAGACGCGCGCATTCTGGACAGGAACATCGGGAACATTGAGACAATCTGCAGCGCCCCGATCACCTGTGTCGAGTAACCGATCAGCGCGGTCAGATTGCCGATGCCGAGTTCGCTGCCCGGCGCGACGACGCGGCTGCCGCCCCAGAACCACAGAAGCACGGTCGCGCCCCACATGATGCCGAGCTGGATCGGGTTCATCAGCGAGAACAGCTTTTGCGCGTAGATCTGCGTCCTCATCAGATCGTCCGCGCTGTTCCGGAATTTTTCGTTTTCATAGGGCCCGCGCACAAACGACTTGACCACGCGCGTGCCGACCAGATTCTCCTGCACGGTGCCGTTCATGACGTCGAGTTTTTTGAACATCAGCCTGAACCGCTTGCGCCCGACAAACATAAAGAGCAGCATCGGCGTCATCACCAGCGGCAGCGCGATGATAAAAACATACGACAATACGTTGTTGATGGTAAACGCCGTGATCGCCGCGAGGATCATCTGGAACGGCGCGCGGAACATCATGCGCAGAAACATCTGATACGTGTTCTGCATGCTGTTCACGTCCGTCGTCGCGCGGATGACCAGCGACGAAGTCTGGAAACGGTCGGTGTTTTTGAACGAGAACGCGAGGATCTTGTCAAAGATCTTCATGCGCAGATTCTTTGCAAAGCCCATGGACGCGACCGCCGAGGTGCGCGCCGCAAGCGCGCCGCACAGCATCGACAGCAGCGCGCACAGCGCCATCAGCCCGCCGACCCACAGCACGAACTGGAGATTGCTTCGGATCGGCAGACGCGAAACGAAGGTCTGCAGCTCATACGTCTCCTTATGATACAATCCGCCGTCGACCATTGCCGCCATCAGCAACGGGATCACCGTCTCAAATGCGACCTCGAAGATGATCAGCACGACGGTCAGGATCGAGGGCGCTCCGTATCCCTTGACGCACGGTTTTAAGTGCTTCAGACCGGGCCCTTTTTTCTTCGGTTGTTCCATCGGTTGTACTTGGTACTCCTATTCTTCGAATACACACTTCGATATTCTATTATATAACACAAAACCGCCGCCGCCGCAAGCGTTCGGCGCGGTGTTTTCCGTAGGTTTACAATTCCTGCGCGCGGTTGTAAAATCCGTCCGCTTCTGCTATACTGGGCGCATGGAATCCCAAAAGACACGCATCGTCGCGATCGACGTCGAAACGCCCAACGGCAGGACCGCCGCGGTCTGCCAGATCGGGCTCGTCGTCGCCGAAGCGGGCGAGATCGTCAAAACCGAATCTTTCCTTGTCAATCCGGAGACGTATTTCGACTCCTTGAACGTCTCGATCCACGGCATCACGCCGAAGGACGTCGCGCACGCGCCGGCGTTTCCCGCGGTCTGGGTCCGCATCGCGCCGTATTTCGAGAACGCCGTGATCATTGCGCACAACGCCGCGTTCGATCTGGGCGTGCTCACGGACGTGCTGGAGCGCTACGGCATCCCTGTGCCGCCGATGCGCTATGCCTGCACCGTGCAGATGGCGCGGCGGCGCTTTTCGCGCGAGACCTACGGCAGCTACCGGCTCGATACGCTGTGCGCCGCGTTCGACATTCCGCTCGAACACCATCACGACGCGCTGTGCGACGCGCTCGCGTGCTATAGGCTGTACCGCGAACTGCTTTCGGACTTCGGACCCGATCCGCGCGACGTGCGTCCGTACCGGCATGCCATAAATCAGCCGGTCGTAAACCCCATCGGACGCTTTTCGACCGAAACGGAGGAGGCGCTCGAACTGCGCAAGCTGAAGGAGCTTCTTGCCGGCGTGGAGCCGACAAACCTCCTGAATCCGTCCGATTCGATGGCGATCGCGCACTGGATGGACCGGCATACAGAGCTGTGCTCGGAACCGCCGTTCGATACGATCTATCTGTACCTGTACCGCATGATTTCCGACAAGCCCCTGACCGCAGAAGAGGCGCAGGAATTGGAGACGCTGCTCGGCTGACGCCGGAGTTCAGCGCGCACTTGCAAAATCCTGCGAAAAAAGATATACTATTCTATTATCGATCATGTCCGGACGGACGGAAAGGAGGCGCGCATGCGGAAAAGAGGGTTTTCCTCCGCACAGATCATCCCGCTCGGCTTTCTGGCGCTGATCCTGTTCGGCGCGATTCTGCTTTCGCTTCCGGTCGCAACGGCGGACGGCAAACCCGCGCCGTTTCTGACCGCGCTGTTCACGTCGACGTCGTCCGTATGCGTCACGGGGCTCGTGGTCGCGGACACGTTCGCGTACTGGTCGCTGTTCGGAAAGATCGTGATCCTCGTTCTGATTCAGGCGGGCGGGCTCGGGATCGTCGCGGCCTCGTCGGCGCTGTTTCTGCTGCTCAAAAAGACGTTTACGATCCGCAACCGCGCGCTGCTGCGCGATTCGTTCGATCTCGACTCGATTCAGGGCGTGCTTCGGTTTCTGCGGCGCGTCGTGCTCGGCGTGCTCGGCATCGAGGGGATCGGCGCGGTGCTGTACGCGTTCGATTTCGTTCCGCGCTACGGATTTGTGCGCGGACTCTGGTATTCCGTGTTCCATGCGATCTCGGCGTTCTGCAACGCCGGCCTTGATCTGATCGGGCCGGACAGCTTCGCTCCGTTCGCGCACAACGCGTATGTGCTGATTGTGACGATGGTGCTGATCGTAACGGGGGGACTCGGGTACATCGTCTGGTTCGATACGTTCTCGACCGCAAAGACCGCCGCGCAGAAACGGTTCGGTCCGCGCTGGTTCTTCCGGCGGCTCGGCGAGCAGAGCAAGCTGGTGTACTGTGTGACCGCCGCGCTGATCGTGCTCGGCGCGGGAGGCACGCTGCTGCTTGAATCGAACAATCCGCAAACGCTCGGCGCCATGCCGTGGGGCGATCGGATCCTGCACGCGTTTTTCCAGTCGGTCACATACCGCACCGCCGGATTTTCGGCGATCCCGCAGGCGGCGATGAGCGAGGGCTCCGCGCTGTTCGGCAGCATGCTGATGTTCATCGGCGGGTCGCCGATGGGAACGGCGGGCGGCGTCAAGACCGTGACCGTCGCGGTCCTGTTCCTGTACGCGTTTTCCTATATCCGCGCGCGCCGCGACGCGGTCGTGTTCCGGCGCGGCATCTCGGAAGAACTGGTGAAAAAAACCGTCGCGATCCTCGCTGCGAGCCTGCTGCTGTCGCTCTGCGCCACGGTCGCGCTTGCCGCTGCGGAGGGGCTTTCGCTGACGGACGCCATGTTTGAGGTGTTCAGCGCGACCGGAACGGTCGGGCTTTCGCGCGGGGTCACGCCGAACCTGCATACGTTCGGCAGAATCCTCATCATCGCGTGCATGTATCTCGGAAGAATCGGACCGGTTTCGCTGGCGCTGATCTTCCGGACACAGTCCTCCGGAGGGGACGAAATCCGCTTCTCACAGGGACACTTTTACGTCGGATAGGCAAAGGAGGCATCTATGAAAAAGTCGATTGCGGTACTGGGAATGGGACGGTTCGGTCAGTTTCTGACCGACGAGCTTTGCAAAAAGGGCGCGGACGTGCTGATCGTCGACGACGACGAGGAAACGATCCGCCGGTTTTCGGGCGCCGTGAGCTGCGCGATCAAGGCGGACTTGTGCGATCCGGAAGCGATCCGTTCCGTCGGTCTTGCCGACGTGGACCTTGCGGTCGTGTCGATGGGCAGCAGCCTGGAATCCAGCATCATGTGCGTGATGGTGGCAAAGGAACTGGGCGTTCCCTATGTGATCGCGAAAGCGGCGTCGCTTCGGATGGGCGATATTTTGCAGCGCGTCGGCGCGGACGAGATCATCTACCCCGAAAAGGAAAGCGCCGAAATGACCGCGCGGCGCGTGATGTCCTCGGATTTCATTGAGTTTTTCAATCTCGGTTCGGACCTTTGCGTGTTCAGCATGCGCCCGAAAAAGGAATGGATCGGCAAAACCCTGCGCGAGCTGAAGCTGCGCGACCGGTACAAGCTCAATATCGTGGCGATGCGCGAAAACGGCGTGACCAGCGCGACGATGGATCCCGATCAGCCGCTCGACGCGAACGCGGAGCTGTTTGCGATCGCGCATCAGAGCGATCTGGACATGATTCAACATTGACACAGACCAAAAAAGGGCGCAAAGCCCTTTTTTCATACAAGGTTTTATTCCTTTCTATCGCCGCAAATGATCCGGCGCCGTTATCGACAGCCTTAGTTTGCCTTGCGTCGGTAGGTCAGCGGACTGAACAGCATGATGATCGGGAACAGCTCGAGCCGCCCCGCCAGCATTTCCAGCGAGAGCAGAATCTTCGCGCCGTTGCTGAAAAACGCGTAGTTGCCGGTCGGGCCGACGAGACCGATCCCGGGGCCGATGTTGCTGAGACACGCGAGTACGGCGGAGAAGTTCGTGTCAAAGCTCGACTCGCCCAGCGAGAGCAGTATGACGCCGATCGCGAGGCAGCCGATGTACATCACAAAAAACGTCAGCGTCGAGCGCAGAAGATCGGGTCCGATCGGCTTGCCCTCCATGCGCACGACCGAGACCGTGCGCGGGTGCAGAAGCTTACGGACCTCCTGCCGCGACGCTTTGGAGAAGATGACAAGACGGCTGACTTTGATGCCGCCGCCGGTCGAGCCTGCGCACGCGCCGATGAACATCAAAAGCAGCAGAATCATTTTGGAGAACATCGGCCAGGCGTTGAAGTCGACGGTGGCGTAGCCGGTCGTGGTGATGATCGAGGAGACCTGGAAAAACGCGTGGCGCAGCGTGAGCCCGAACCCCTGCGCGCGAGAGAACGTGTTGGCCGTGATCAGAATGATCGCGGTGAGCACGATGCCGAAATAGACGTGCAGCTCTTCGGAGCGGACGGCGTTCTTCCACTTGCCGATCAGAATCAGATGGTACAGACTGAAGTTCACACCGAACAGCAGCATGAATACGGAAAGCACAATGTCGATGTAGGCGCTGTTGTAAAAGGCGATGCCGGCGTTCTTTACGGAGAATCCGCCGGTGCCCGCCGCGCCGAACGCGTGGCAGATCGAATCGAACAGCGGCATACCGCCCGCGGCGAGCAGGATCACCAAAAGCGCGGTCATCGCCGTATAGACGGCGTACAGGATCTTTGCGGTATCGCGCATGCGCGGCACAAGCTTGCCCACGACGGGTCCCGGCACTTCGGCGCGCATCAGGTGCATCGAACGCTCTCCGCTCATCGGCATGACCGCGAGCACGAACACCAGCACGCCCATGCCGCCGATCCAGTGGCTGAAGCTGCGCCAGAACAGGATGCAGCGCGGCAGCTGTTCGACCGAACCGAGGATCGACGCGCCGGTCGTGGTAAAGCCGGAGACGATCTCAAAGATGCAGTCCCAGAACGAGTCGAACCCGCCCGAGAGCCAGAACGGGATCGCGCCGAACAGCGACATCAGGATCCACGCCGCCGCAACGACCAGGAATCCTTCGCGCGCGTAGATCGCGGTGTTCTTCGGTTTTTTGAGGCCAAACAGACCGAGAAGCAGCAGCACGCCGATCGGCGGCAGGAAGCACCAGGTGATCGCTTCTCGATAGATGAGCCCGACGACGACCGAGGGCAGCATCAGCAGCGCCTCGAAGAACAGGATCCGGCTTAAAAGGAATACGACCATCCGGCGGTTCATCTTGCGTCCTCCATGATGTCGCCGAGATCGTTCATGCCGCTTTTTTCGGTCACGACCAGCACGACGTCGCCCGCTTTGATGCAGTCCGCGCCGCCGGGGATGATCGTCTTGCCGTTTCGCACGATGCAGGCGATCAGGATATGCGTTTTGGTGCGCAGATCACGGAGCGGGATCTCTAAAAGCGTCGTGTTCTCGGGGCTTGCCAAAAACTCCAGCACTTCGATCTGTCCGTTCGCGATCTTGTAGAGCCCGCGGATCTCGCCGTGGTTCGCGCTTGCGTCACGCGCGCGCACATAGCGCAGAAGCTGGTTTGCCGCGACGCGCTTCGGAGAGATGATCGAATCGAGGTCCGTGCTCTTCACCAGCGACTCGAGCGAATCATTGTTGACCTTTGCGATGACCTTTGAGACGCCTCTGTGCTTTGCGTAGAGCGCGGAGAGGATGTTTCCCTCGTCGAGTCCGGTCAGCGCCACGAACGCGTCCGCGCCGTCGATGCCCTCCTCCTGCAGAAGCTCGTGGTCGGTCACGTCGCCGTTCAGCACGACCGCGCCGGGCAGAAGCTCCGCCATGCGGCTTGCGCTGTCCTTGCTGCGCTCGACGATCTTGACCGAAAGATTGCTCCTCAAAAGCTCCTGCGCAAGGTAATAGCTGATGCGTCCGCCGCCGCCGATGATGACGTTGCGAATCGGGTTTGCAAGCACGCCCGCCTTTCGAAGCGCCCTTGCGACCTCGCGCGGCGCGCCGGTCACATACAGCGTGTCGCCGCCCTGCAACACGAACGAGCCGTCCGGGATCGTGTATTCGCCGTTGCGTTCGACCGCGCAGATCAGCACCTTCACGCCGAGCTTTTGCGGCAGTTCGTAGAGCGGAATGCCGTTTAACACGCTTTTTTCGGGCAGCTTGGACGAAACAAGCTCCGCGTGCCCGCCCGCGAACAGCTCGACGTGCGTCGCCGCGGGAAAGCGCAGGATCCGCGCGATCTCCTCCGCCGCCTGGCGGTCGGGATTGATCGTCATCGAGAGCCCGAGATCGTCCTTGAGCTCATACATGTGCTCGGCATACTCGGGATTGCGTACGCGCGCGACCGTGTGCTTTGCGCCGATCTTGTGCGCGATCAGACAGGCGAGCAGGTTCAGCTCGTCGCTCTGCGTGACGGCGAGCATCAGATCGGCGTCCCTCGCGCCGACCGATTCCAGCACGGAATAGACCGCGCCGTTGCCGGCGTAGGCGATCACGTCCTGCGTATTGCTGATTTGCTCGATGACCGCCTCATTCTGATCGATGACGGACACCCGGTGCCCCTCCGCGGCGAGCTGAACGGCGAGCGCCGAGCCCATCTTGCCGCATCCGACGATAATGATCTGCATCGTTTCCCCCCACAAAAACCTTTTTCAACTGAAACAGCATATCAGAAACCGCAAAAAAAAGCAAGTTGCCGCCTGCGGGACGCGAAGCAGGCTGTTGGGTAGGGAGGCAGAATTCGCGTTCTTCGCGATGGAGCTATACTACAGTATGCGACTGAGCGAAAACGCGGATAGTTTGCGGCGAAATTATGAAAAGAAAAGGCAGCTGCTGCCTTTTCCTCCGACTGGTATTTCTTTCATAAAACATCGCTGCAAACGTTCTGACCCCTATTACGACAGCCTGCCGCTTTTGAAAAAGCGGAATTGGGACTTGTGATCGGCGCAAAAATGTGCTATCATGAATCGAAAAATCCGACAGGGAGAGTTTGATATGAAGAAACTGATTTCTGTTTTGATCGCGTTTCTTTTGCTGTTTGCGATCGCCGCCTGCGCGAGCGGGAACAGCAACACCTATTCCGTACCGAGAGGGACGCTTTCGGTCGTATACGACCATGAACTGACCGGGCAGCTGCTCGGGTACTTCGGCGCAAACCAGAAATGCGTCGTGACCGGCATCCTGCTGGAAAAAGAGACCGATCTTGAGGCGATCACCGACGCCGTCGCGCTTCTCAAGGACGACGCGGAGGCGGAGCGGCTCAAGGAAAAGGGCTGGACCGAAGCGGAATACTGGACCGACGCGCAGAAGGAAACCAACGCCGGTATGTTCGGCTTCACGGTTTTGAACGCGCCGCAGATCACCGACGCGACCAAGGCGGCCGGCGCCATTCTGTCCGGCTGGCTGATCGGCGAAGCCGACTGGGAAGCACCGGTCAGACACACCGCAGGCGGATGCAGCTGCAAGTCGATTGAAACGTTCGTTTCTATGAAGAGCGACGCGCCCGCGCTTGCGAAGAGCGAGGAGTTTCAGCCGCTGGTCAATCCGTAACCGATCCGAACAAAAACGTCCGTCGAATCCCTTCGGCGGACGTTTTTTCGGCTCTATACTAAACGTTGGGGTGCGTAAAAAAGGAGAGCGCAAATCACGAAAAGCTTGTAGAATGAAAGTACCAGCAAACATCTGCAAGAGGTGACTTATGCTTAATAATGATTATACCACAAAGCTCCTGGA
>CAJOKM010000040.1 GCA_905235205.1 uncultured Clostridia bacterium
GAGAGAACTTTTTGATTTGCAGGAAAAAAGCCCCGCCGGAGCGGGGCAGAAACCGATTTCTTATTTCGCTTCAAGTTTCTTGAGCTGCTGCTTTGCGATCCGCTCACGGCGCTTCTGTCCGCTGACGACCACGTACACCATCATGATGATCGTGATGAGGTACGGGATCGTGCCGGTGAGGTCGGAGCTGATGTAGTCCTGGAGCCGCAGGCCCAGCGCGTCGAAGAAGCCGAACATCAGCGCGGCAAGGTACGCCTTTGCGGGATTCGCCGCCGCGAAGATGACGCACGCGAACGCGATGAACCCGCGCGACGCGCTCATGCCCTCGACGAACGAGCCGTTCAGATACCCCAGCGACAGGTGCGCGCCCGCAAGCCCGCAGAATACGCCGCACAGGATCGACGCGAGCCACTTCATGCGCTCGGGATTCTTGCCCGCGGTGCGCAGGGTTTCGGGCGATTCGCCCGCCGCGCGGATCCAGAACCCCACGGGCGTGCGGTACACAAACAGCCACATGAGAAGGACCAGTAGCCAGGTGACGTAGACGAACACCGAGTGTCCGGAGAGCACTTCGCCGACGAACGGAATCCGGTTGATCAGCGGGATCGTGACGTTCGGAAGCGACGGCACGAAGAAGCCCGACGTGCCCGAAAGCCCGAAGATCTCGCGCGAGAGGTACGCGGTGACGCCGAGCGCGAACGTATTGAGCGCGCAGCCGATGATAAACTCGTCGCTTCTAAGCTTCACGGTGAACAGCGCGAAGAACAGTCCGATCAGCACGCCGAACGCGATCGCCGCAAGCACGCCCAGCGCGGCGCTCGCGAGGAAATAGCTCGCGACCGCGCCGACAAACGCGCCCATCAGGATCATGCCGTCCATGCCGATGTTCATAATGCCCGCGTGCTCGGTCATAAGCCCGCCCAAAGCCGCCAAAGCCACCGGCGTGGCGCTTCGGAGCATTTGATTGAACGTGCCCGCAGAAAAGATCGTGGACCATACGTTATGATTCATGCGCGGCACCTCCTTTCCTGCGCTCCAAAACGTCGCGCATTGCCGCGCGGCGCTCGCGCCTCCTTGCAAGCGCGGCGCGGATGCCGGTCTCCGCCGCCATGCAGAAGATGACGACCGTCTGGATGATCAGATACAGCTGCATCGGCACGCCGGCGTTCTGCTGCATGCCCATCGACCCGATCTTCAGAATCGCGAAGATCAGCGAAATGATCACGGTCGGCAGCGGCTGATACTGCGCGATCATCGCGACCATCAGACCTTCGAAGTAGTACTCGTTGGACACCGTGGATTTATAGATATGCTCGGCGCCGTAGACGCGGAACATGCCTGTAAGTCCGCACATCATGCCCGAGATGACCATCGTGACGATCACGATGCGGTCGGTCTTCAGCCCCGCAAACCGCGCAAAGCGCGGGTTGTCGCCTGTAAGCCGCATCTCGTAGCCCTTGGACGTCTTTTGCAGCACGTACCAGACAAGGAACGTAATGACCGCCGAGAGGATCAGCGCGGTGGACACGTTGGAGCCCGGAACGAGCTTCGCAAACCAGAACCCGGCAGGCAGGTTGCCCGTGCCCGCGACGATGTTCTTGTTCGGGTTCTTCCAGGGGCCCTTTGCGAGAAACTGACAGAGGAACACCGCGACCGTGTTCAGCATGATCGTGGTGATGACCTCGTTGACCTTGAGCTTGACCTTGAGAATGCCCGGAATGAACGCGTAAAACCCGCCGACGAGCATCGCGCCGAGCGCCGCCGCCGGGATCGCGAGCCACGCGGAGAGCCCGCTCATCCATACGCCGATCTGCGCCGCAAAGATCGCGCCGAGCAAAAGCTGCCCTTCGCCGCCGACGTTGAAAATGCCCACGCGCGAGCCGATGTCGCACGCAAGGCCGCACAGGCACAGCACCATCGCGTATTCGAGCATGTCGCCTACGTGCCGCCAGTTACTAAACGCGCCGCCTAAAAGCGCGCGGTACGCCGTAAACGGGTTGTGTCCGGATACCCACAGAATGAGCGCGCCCAAAAGCAGCGCCACACTCAGCGAAATGACGAGCGCGACCAGATATCCGACGTTGATTCTGCCTTTTTTCACGTCCGCGCCTCCTTTCGGGTCCCGGTCATGAAAAGACCGATCTCCTCCTTGGTGATTTCGTCCGCTTTGAACGTGCCGGTGATCCTGCCCTCATACAGCGTGATGATGCGGTCCGACAGCCGGAAGACCTCGTCCAGATCGGCGGAGCTTAATAGAATCGCCGCGCCTTCGTTGCGCTTTTCGATGATGCGCGTGTGGAAGAACTCCATCGCGCCGATGTCCACGCCGCGCGTCGGCTGGGAAATGACCAGCACCGGCGTGTCGAAGCTGAACTCGCGCGCGACGACGACCTTCTGCATATTGCCGCCGGACATCGACCCGACCTCCGTGCGGATGCCCGCGCCGCGGATGTCGAACTTTTCATAGAGCTCCTCCGCGTAGCGCTCGACCGTCGACCGCCTTTGATGGAAGCCGAAAAGATTGAACCGCTTTTCGCGGTGCCGCCCTATAAGCAGGTTGTCCGCGACCGACGCGTGCTTGTCCACGCCGGTCGAGAGCCGGTCCTCCGGCACGTGCGAAAGCCCCAAAGCGCGGATCTCGCCGGGCGTTTTCCCCGTCGCGTCCTTTCCGCAGACCGTGACCGTGCCGCGGTTGCTCTTTCTCAGACCCGTGATCGCCTCGAGTAGCTCGCTCTGTCCGTTGCCCTCGATCGCCGCAATGCCCAAAACCTCGCCTTTTTGCACCGAAAGCGATACGCCGCGCACCGCGGGAAGCCCCCGGTTGTCCGAAACGTACAGGTCCCTGACCTCGATCGCGACCTCGCCCGGCTCGCCGGTCTTTTCCAGGTGATCGAACAGCACCGGACGGCCCACCATCATCGACGCGAGCTTCTTCTCGTCCACGTCGCAGGTGTTCTCCACGCCGATCAGCTTCCCCTGGCGCATGACGCCCACGCGGTCCGAGATCGCCATGACCTCGTACAGCTTGTGCGTGATGATGATCACCGTGATCTGCTTTTCGCGCACGATGCGGCGGATGACCTCAAACAGCTCGTCCGTCTCCTGCGGCGTCAAAACCGCCGTCGGCTCGTCGAGGATCAGGATGTCCGCGCCGCGATACAGCGTTTTTAAGATCTCCACGCGCTGCTGCAGTCCCACCGAAATGTCGCGCACCTGTGCCGACGGATCGACCTCGAGTCCGTACTCCTCCACAAGCGCGCGCGTCAGCGTTTCCGCCTTGCGGTTGTCGAACAGCGCGCCCGCCTTCGGCTCGCGCCCTAAAACGATGTTCTGCGCGACCGTGAACGACGGAACCAGCATGAAGTGCTGATGCACCATGCCGATGCCGGAATCGATCGCCGCTTTCGGACTGAAATTCGTGACCTTTTCCCCGCGCACGTACAGGCTTCCCGCCGTCGGCGTGTTGATGCCGTACAGGATGTTCATCAGCGTCGACTTGCCCGCGCCGTTTTCACCGACCAGCGCGAATACCTCGCCGTTTTTGATCGACAGCGAAATGTCGTCGTTCGCAAGAACGCCCGGAAACTCCATCGATATGTGTTCAAACCGGATCTCGTCCGTCAACCTTATCTACCCCCCATCATGCGCCGCACATGAAAAAACCGGAAGCCGCCAGTCGTTGCGGCTTCCGTGCGTCGTTTGCTTATTTACGGGTGGACTCGACCGTGATCTCGCCGGACGTGATCTTCTGCGCGAGCTCTTCGACCGCCGCCTTCACGTCGTCGGGAACCTGCTGCGTCGCGCCGTCCTCGCCGTAGCCGATGCCGACGTACCCGTCGGACAGGTTCGCGACCCAGGTCGTGCCCCACAGCGACTTGTCGCCGGAGAGGTACTTTGCGACCGCGTCGTAGATCGAGGTGCCGACCTCTTTCTTCATCGAGCAGATGATGACCGCGTCGTTGATGTACTTCTGATCACTGTCGACGCCGATTGCGTAAAAGCCGCCTTCCTCCGCCGCTTCAAACACGCCGTCGCCCGCCTTGGACGCGATCTGGAACACGACGTCCGCGCCCTTGTCGTTCAGCGCCTTTGCGCATTCCTTGCCCTTCGCCGGATCGTCGTAGTCGTTGGTGTAGTTGACCTCGACCCTGGTCGCGTCACTGAAGTACGCCGCGCCCTGCTTGTAGCCCACGATGAAGTCGTTGATCGTGTCGCTGTCCTCGCCGCCGACCGCGCCGATCGTGCCGGTCTTTGTCATCGCCGCCGCAATGTAGCCCGCAAGGAACGAGCCTTCGTTCTGCGCGTAGGTGATGTTCAGAACGTTCGCAACGGGCGCTTCGGTCGCGTTGTCGATCCAGATGAAGCTCACGTTCGGATACTCGGGTGCGATCGTCTCGATGTCGTAGAACTCCCAGCCCACGCATACCACGATGTTCGCCGTGTCCGCCGCGTTGCGCATCTGCACCGCGTGGTTCTCGTTGTTGCACTCGATGTACTTCACGTCCGCGTTCTCAAAGTCCTTCGCAAGGCGTTCGCCGCCCGCTTTGGACGAATCGTAGAACGAACGGTCGCCGAACTGCCCCGCCACGACGATCGCGACGACGGTCTTCTCGTTCGTGTCCTGTCCGCCGCCCTTTGTGCAGGCGGTCATGCAGCCGAGCGCCAGGATCAGCGCAAGTGCCAGTGCCAATATCTTTTTCATTCGATTTCCCTCCTGAGATTGATCCTTTCCGGATACGCTTTCAGTATAATACGAAACAGCGTACTTTTCAACCCGCATTTTATTTGAAAAAACCGTTTCATAGGAGCATGGATCGATCGGTTTTCACACATACTACCGAAAAACGAAAGGAGGACGGTCATACATGGAACAGGTTCGGAATCAGTACATCGGCTGCGAAGTGAAAAGCTGCCGCTGGAACGAAAAAGGCGCGCACTGCGCACTGAACAGCATCAGCGTCCGCCCGACGCATCACTGCGATTCGGGACGCGAGAATGAGAGCCTTTGCGGCTCCTACGAGAACGACTGCCGATAACGGCACCAGATCGCGTCGTCGCGGGCTATGCTTGGCTCGCGACGACTTTTTCTTTCATAAGCAAGTCATCGCTTCACCTTGCTCCGCCGCTCCTCCTTTCCGCAAACGATCCCGCTTGCTTCGGCTGCTCGGTTGCAAGCGCCCTCGCGACGCCTCCGCTGCGCTACCAATCGTTTGCGGGGTACGTTCGCCGCAAAAAAAGCCGCGTTTTCGGCTCTTCGCATACGTCAGTATAGCTTGAACCGAAGAACGCGGCTTCTGATACCATTCTCGGCAGTCTAAAAGGTTTCCCCTTTTCCTTTTACACAGATCAGTCCGTTTTTTCAAACAGGATATAATCGATGTCGTCGGAGCTGAACACGCTCTGCTCTAAGATCAGATAGGTCCCGTCGAATTGCAGCTCCATGATCAGTTCCCCGTAGAGCGTCATCGTCAGCGTCGCGCCGTTCAGCCGCCACTGGATCGCCTGCGTGTTCTTTTCCTGTTTGTTGACGTTCATTTCCGCGCTGCCGTTGTCGAACAGCCAGAACACGATCGTCTGTTTGGTTTCGGACGCGGGGATCTCCCTGCCCTTATAGAGGCTCCGGGTGAACTCCCATTTGCCGACCAGCTTTTTCGCGTCGGGCGACAGCGTCGGCGTCGCGCCCGGCTCAAGCGTGATCTCCGGTTCGGGCGTTCCGTTTCGGGCGTTCCGTCCGGGTCCGGCGTTCCGTCCGGGTCCGGCGTCGCGTTCGGATCCGGCGTCGTGTCCGGATCGGCAGGCGACACGCTTGCTTCGATCGACGGCTCCACCGTTCTCAGGTGCGGCGCGACCGTCGGTTCCGGGGTCGGCGCTGCGGTCGGCGCGACCGTCGCGTTCGGATCGGCGGTCTTTGCAGACTGCGCGGACGGCGTTTCCCATCCGCAGCCGAGCGCGAACACAAACAGCAGCGCAAGCAGCATCAGCAATGCTCTCTTCATCAAAACCGCCTCCTTTCTCCATGCGTTCCGGTCGGTTTCGTACCCGAAATGGTATCATACCATCCCGGTTTTGTCAAATTGCGTCCGGGGGCAGGCACACCGAGAACGCGGTCGGGATCGACTGGCTTCCGTCGGCGCGAACATATTCTTTGACGCCCTCGCCCGAGACCGAAACCGCGTACACGCGCATGTGCCATTCGACGTGCGTGAAGACGTGCTTCTGCCCGTACCGGCGCACGTCGCCGACCGGCATGAGCCCGTGCGCGGAAAGCCACTCCATTGCTTCGGCGGTCGAAAGCGTGCCCTCCGTGTTGGGCAGTTCGTACAGTCCCGCAAGGAGCCCCTTGTTCGGGCGCTTCCGTAGCAGCGGCGCGCCGTGATCGAACAGCGCGAACACCGTGCGGTTTTCAATGACGCGCGGCTTTTTCGGCTTTTTGTTGGGCAGCAGTCCCGCCGTGCCGAAAGCGCGCGCCTTACAGAGTTCGGCAAGCGGGCAGTCGCCGCACAGCGGCTGTCCGTTCGGTACGCACACCGTCGCGCCGAGCTCCATCAGCGCCTGATTGAACGTGCCCGCGTCCTTGGGCATCACCGCCTTGAGTTCGTCGAACACGCGCTGTTTCACCGCGGGATCGCTGACGTCCGACGGATCGGCATGCACCCTTGCGTACACGCGCAGCACGTTGCCGTCCACCGCGGGCACGCGCTCCGAAAACGCGATCGACGCGATCGCGCCCGCCGTGTAGCTGCCGATCCCCGGCAGCGTCAAAAGATCCCGATACCGGTCCGGCATCGTTCCGGAAAAGCGCGAAAGCACTTCGTTCGCCGCTTTCTTGAGGTTTTTCGCGCGCGAATAGTACCCGAGCCCCTGCCAGAGCCGGTTTAAGCGATCGTCGTCGACCGCCGCAAGCGCCGCGACGTTCGGAAGCTCCGATAAAAACCGCTCGTAGTACGGGATCACCGCCGAACAGCGCGTCTGCTGAAGCATGATCTCGGAAACCCAGACCGCGTACGGATCGCGCGTCCGTCTCCACGGCAGATCGCGGTGATGACCGGGGTACCATTGTAAAAGCCGTTCGACAAGTTCCATACGGAAAGTATACCACAGTCCGCCGCGCGTCGGCAACCCCGCCGCCCTTGACTTTGCTGCGCGGAGCGGATATACTGCAATCGACGGCCCGCCCGGCGGCGGGCATTGACTTTGTTTCAGACAGAGGTGAAAACATGAATCCAACGGAAATCCAAGAACAGGTCAAAGAAGCCTTCGGCATTTTAATGAACGCCGCAAAGCCCGAAAAAGGCGCGCTCTTGGTGCTCGGCTGCTCGACCAGCGAGATCACGGGCTCGCGCATCGGCTCAAACTCGTCCGAAGACGCCGCAAAGGCGGTGCTTGACGCGCTGCTGCCGCTCGTGAACGAAGCGGGGCTCGCGCTTGCCGTGCAGGGCTGCGAGCACATCAACCGCGCGCTGTGCTGCAGCCGCGAAACCATGAACCGGCTCAACTTACAGCAGGTGTGGGTCAAGCCGTGGCTGCACGCCGGCGGCGCCTGCGTGACCGAGGCGTACGCGCGCATCAAGGACGCGGTCATGGTCGAGTCCCTGAACGGACAGGCGACCCTGGGCATTGACATCGGCGACACGCTGATCGGCATGCATCTGCACTGCGTGGCGGTGCCCGTGCACAGTCCGCTGCGCCGCATCGGTGAAGCGAACCTCGTCATGGCGTTTTCGCGCCCGAAGTACGTCGGCGGTCCCAGAGCGCAATACGACAATGTGCCTCTCGGCGCTGATGCGCACGTTCAAAGAAAAATCAGCAACTAAGCGAAAAAAACCTTTGCGTTTCGGCGCGGAATGGTATATACTTGTGAGGATGTCCGGATTCGGGTCTGTGGTTGCAAGTCGATGCCAGTCGCAGGCGAAACGATCCACATAAGCGGGCCAATGCGCCCGTGAGCATGGTGCGGCTTAGAAGTAAGTCCGGCCGGCGGGAAACCGTCGAGAGAGGCAGTAGTGGGGAAGCGATGCTTTAGGAGCGAACCCTCCTGCCGGCGAGTGTGGGGGCAAAGACCAGGTCAGCCGAACACGGGTATCAAAAATCATCCAATACGCGAAGGGAATCAAAAACACATGTACGAAGACAAGACACTGGTTTGCAGAGATTGCGGCAAGGAATTCGTTTTCAGCGCGGGCGAACAGGAATTTTATGCCAGGAACGATTTCAAAAACGACCCCGTTCGCTGCCCGGACTGCCGGAAAGCGCGCAAAAACGCGGCCCGCAGCACACAGCGCGAGATGTTCGACGCCGTCTGCGCCGCCTGCGGCAAGCCCACCAAGGTTCCGTTTGAGCCGAGAACCGACAAACCGATCTATTGCTCCGAGTGCTTTGCACAGCGCCGCGGCAGATAAAGAACCCAAGAACAAAAAAGCGTTTCCGAAAACTCGGAAGCGCTTTTTTAGTTGCTCAGTAAAACGTAGCTACAGGTTGTTCAGGTTGTTCCGCGGGTTCGAAAGAAGCCACGGTTATCACCGGACCCTTCCTGCCGTAGATGTTCGAGAACTTCTCGTGGATCGTGCCCTCGATGATCCCCCAGCCCTTGTGCTTGACCGATTTTGCCATGTCCCATTTGCACACGAGCGGGCAGTAGGCGATGTCCGCTTCGCAGCAGGTCATGATGTGGCGTCCCGCCAAAAAGGTGTCTTTCGGCATGCGCACGTTGTTCGCGCAAAGTCCCTTGTAGCGGACCGTCTTGCCCTCGTATTTTTCCGGCTCGTCCACAAGGTCGCGGTAAAAGAGCGCGTAGTCGGAATCCGCGATCTCGACGACGTCGGCGTTGAGGTCGAACGGCAGCGGGTCCTCGATGTCGTCCTCCTCGCTTGTACCGTCGGTGAGGTCGTACACGATCTGCGCCCCGCGCGAGACCCCTCGCACCAGCTTGTGCAGGTCCATGCGGTCCTGCTCCGGCTCGACGCGGTTGAAGATGACCAGCTCCGCCGTGGTCAGCTTGTCCACGACCAGCTGGCGCATGTTCGCGTTGTACGCCGCGATCGTGCTTGCGTCGACCATCATCGTCTCCTGCGCGATGCCCCAGTTCTCCGGCAGGCGGTCGAAGAGATCGTTCATCTGCCACATGCCGTTGTACTCGATCATGATCCGCGTCGCCGCCGCCTTGCGGCCCCACAGGATCATGTTGCCCTGCGTCAGTTCGGACTGGTCGGAAACCTTTTGGATCGTGACGTTGTTGATCGAAAAGCGGCTCGGATCGAGCTCTTCCTCGCCGTCCTCGCACAACAGCACCAGCGTGCGCTGTCCCTCGTTGAAGCCGGGATCGTCGAGCATCGACTGGATGAACGTCGTCTTGCCGGAATCCAGAAATCCCGTGAATAAAAAGACCGGAAGCATCATGGCGCGTTACTCCGTAAACAGCGCCTTTAAGGCGTCCTCGTTGATCTTCGAGCCGATCACGCACAGCCGCCCGATCACGCCCGCCGCGCCGCGGCGCACCTCGATCTCGCCCGGGACATGGTCAAAGTGCAGCCACTGTCCGCCGTCCGCCGACGCGACCACGCCCTTTGCGCGCAAAACCGCGCCGTACTGTCCCTCGTCGTCGAGCGCCGACAGTTTCTTTTTCAGCTCGTCCTCCGTAAAGCGGTGCATGGTCTCCATGCCCCAGCTAACAAATACCTCGTCCGCGTCGTGTCCGTGATGGTGGTGGTGATGATGGTGCTCGTGTTCCTCATCCTCGTCGTGGTGATGATGATGGCATTCGCAGTCGGGATCGTCGCATTCGTCTTCCTCATGGTGGTGGTGATGATGCTCATGCTCCTCATCCTCATCGTGATGGTGATGATGCTCGTGCTCCTCATCGTCATGATGGTGGTGATGGTGCTCATGCTCCTCATCCTCGTCGTGGTGATGGTGGCACTCGCAGTCCGGATCGTCGCACTCGTCCGCATCGTGGTGATGCTCCGCTTTCAGCGCTTCGAGCGACGCTTTGAGCGTGTCGCGGCTTTCGATCGCGGACAGCAGGTCAGCGCCGGTAAGCTCGTCCCACGGCGCGGCGACGACGGTCGCCTCCGGGTTCAGCTCGCGCACCATGTCCAGCACCTCGTGTACGCGCGCTTCGGGCACGTCCTGCGTGCGGCTTAACACGACGCAGTTTGCCGCCTCGATCTGGTTCTCATAGAACTCGCCGAAGTTCTTGCGATAGACGCGCGCCTTCTTCGCGTCGACCACGGCGACGCAGCTGTTGATGATGACCTCGTCGGTCAACACGCCGCTGACCGCGTGCTTGACGTCAGAAAGCTTGCCTACGCCGGACGGCTCGATGAGAATGCGGTCGGGCCGGAACTCGGCAAGCACCTTTTTGAGCGCGGCGGAAAAATCGCCGACTAAGCTACAGCAGATGCAGCCGGAGTTCATCTCGGTGATCTCGATGCCCGCTTCCTGCAGGAACGCGCCGTCGATGCCGATCTCGCCGAACTCGTTCTCGATCAGAACGAGCTTTTCGCCGTTGAACGCCTCTGCGATCAGTTTTTTAATGAGCGTGGTCTTGCCTGCGCCCAGGAATCCACTGAAAATATCGATCTTTGTCATACCTGTCCCTCTCTTCGTTCGGGGATCGCCCCGTCTTTCTTCGTTTGTTATCCTATCACACTTTGCCGTTTTTGCAAGCGTCATATTGTGTTATTTTTGTGAGTTTTTGCTCCATCCGAACCGCAGGTTCAACGCATCGGTCGGGCACGCGCGGGCGCAGCGTCCGCAGCGGATGCATTCCATCGAATCGAACTGCGTTTTCGGATCGATCCCCATCGGACAGACCGGTTCGCACTTGCCGCAATGCACGCACCTGTCCGGTTCGGGCCGAAGCCCTAAAAGCGCGATCCGGTTCATGAGTCCGTAGATCGCGCCGAGCGGACACAGATACCGGCAGAACGGCCGCGAGATCAAAAGCGACAGAAGAAGGATCGCAGTCAGGACCCCGATCTTCCACCAAAAAAGCGGTCCGATCTGCGCGCGAAGACCCGCGTTAAAAAGCGTCAGCGGGATCGCGCCGAACAGCGTGCCGGACGGACAGACGTATTTGCAGAAATACGGCACAAGCGTGTCCAGCAGCGGCAGCAGGATCACAAGGATCGCAAGCACCGCGTACTTCAATAGCCTTAGGTATTTGTCGCCGCGGAACGTGCGGATCTTTTTGAAAAACGGGATCTTATAGATCAGATCCTGCACCCACCCGAACGGACAGAGCCACCCGCAGATCCAGCGTCCGAATGCAAGACCGAACAGCAGCAGAAATCCGAGTACGTAGAACGGAAACGACGGCTTTTTCGCGCTCAGCGCGCTTTGCAAAGACCCGATCGGACACGCGCCGATCGCCGCCGGACACGAATAGCAGTTCAGCCCCGGCGCGCAGACGATCTTGGTATTCCCCTGATCGATCGTGCCGAGGAAGAAATGATGCAGTTTCGGATTCTGCACGAGAAACGCCGCCGCCTGCACGGTCAGCCGCTTCCACTCGCCCTTTACTCGCTTCGCTTTAGCCAATGCCGATACACTCCATACAGATCCGGATCGCCTTGTTCAGCACCGCGACCGCCTGTCCGGACGCGATGCCGTACACGATGAATGCCGCGCCCGCGATCGCAAGCGCGACGAAAATCCCTGTTTTCAGATACCGCTTCACGGCAGCAGCCCTTTTACGACGCTTTCCCATTGCGCATAGCTCTGACCGCCGATCACCGGCTCGGCGATCTCGTTGCCGTCGCGGTCAAAGAAGTACGTCGCCGGGATATACATCGATTTGCCCGCATAATCGAGCAACGCGCCCGCGGGATACACCGCGGGATAGGTCGCGCCCGCGTCGTTCAGCGTTTCGACCGCGTCCTGCGCGTCGTCGCCGATCCACGCGCCGATGATCAGCACGTTCGGATATGCCTGATGGATCTGCTCGAGCGCGGGCAGCTCCTCTACGCACGGGCCGCACCACTCCGCCCAGAAATTCAGGATCACGAGATCGTAGTCTTTGATCACGCCGCCGTCGATCGCCTCGCCCGAAAGCGTCTTCGTCTCAAACGCCAGTCCGGTCTGTTCCGCATCCGGCGCGGCCGTTTCCTCGACCGGCACGGGCGTTTCCGCAGCCGGAACGGGCGTTTCCGCAGCCGGCGCAGGCGATTTCGGCTCGATCGGCAACGATGTGCATCCCGCACAAAGCAGAAGCGTCACGGAAAGCAGGACCGCCATCGTTTTCTTCATATTTGTAACACTCTCCTTTATTCGTTTGTTTCAGCATATCACATCTTTCCGCGTTTGAAAACCGCAATCACACAAAAGTCACATTCCCCCCTTGACAACCGCCCGAGGCGCGTTATAATTGTGTATGTACAATAATCACAATTTGGGAGGCTGTTCCATGATTTTGGAGGTGCGAAACCTGAAAAAGCGGTACCCGACGTTCCTGTTGGACGACGTATCGTTCGACGTGGAGGAGGGCTGCATCATGGGGTTTATCGGGCGCAACGGCGCGGGCAAGACCACGACGATCAAGGCGATCCTGAACCTCATTCACGCCGACGGCGGACAGGTGCGCTTTGACGGGCGAGATCTGTGGGCGAACGAGACCGCGTGCAAAAAGAAGATCGGACTGGTGCTGGGCGAGTTCAGCTACTACCGGCGCAAGAAGCTCAAAACGATCGCGGACGTGACGAAGCGCTTCTACGCGGACTGGGACGAAGAACTGTATCAGTCGCTTTTAACGCGGTTCGCGCTCGATCCCGAAAAGAAGGTCAACGAGCTTTCGCAGGGGATGCGCGTGAAGCTTGCGCTCGCGCTCGCGCTTTCGCATCACGCGAAGCTGCTGATCCTCGACGAGCCGACAAGCGGGCTCGATCCCGTCTCGCGCGACGAGCTACTCGAGCTCTTTCGCGCGATCATCGAGGACGGCGAACACAGCATTCTGTTTTCGACGCACATCATTTCCGATCTCGAAAAATGCGCGGACTACATCACGTACATCAAGAACGGCAGCGTGCTCTGCTCGACCGACGCGGACTCCTTCAAGGACGCGTACCGGCTCGTGTCCGGCGAAGCGGACCGGCTCGACCGCTTCCGCGACCGGTTGATCGGATACCGCGCGCACGCGTTCGGCTTTACGGGACTCATGCGCGCCGAAAACGCCGACGCCGCCGAAGGGCTCAAGGTCGCGCCGGCGGACATGGAATCGATCATGATCTATACGGAAAAGGAGGACGGTCATGAACGCGCTGCTGAATAAAGAGCTTCGTCTCTGTCTGCACCCGACGGTGTTCATCTATCTCGCGCTGGTGCTGATGCTTCTGATCCCGAGCTATCCGTACCTCGTTGCGTGCTTCTTCCTGTGCAACGCGATCTTCTTTATCTTTCAGTCGTCGCGCGAAAACGGCGATTCGCTGTACACCGCGATGCTTCCGGTCAGTAAAGCGCAGGCGGTCAAGGCGCGGTGTCTGCTCGTCGTTATTCTGCAGATAATTGAACTTCTGCTGATGGCGGGCATGTGCGCGTTCTCTCTGGTCGCCATGGACGGCGCAAACGCCGGCGGCACCGATCACGGTCTGTCGCTTCTCGCCTTTGCGCTGATCCTCTTTGCGATCTTCAACCTGATCTTTCTGCCGAGCTTCTATCGGACCGGCTACAAGGCGGGCGCGGCGTTCTTGAAGGGCGCGATCGGCGTATGGCTCTGGATCGTCCTCTCGGAAGGCACGATGATCGCGTCGCACGCGATCGCCCAGAATCAGAGCCTCGATCTTCCGTTCTTCCGCTTCGTTGCCGACAACATCGACTGCTTCCCCGCGACCGGGGAGGCGTGGACGGCGCAGGCGATCCTGTTCGGCGCGGCGCTTCTCATCTACGCCGTCGGGACGCTCGTTTCCGTGCGGCTGTCCGTCAAACGCTTCGAGCGGGTGGACGTGCAATGAAGCTCTCCGTCAATCCGAACGACAAAACCCCGATCTACCGGCAGCTGTATGAGCAGATCGCCGCGCAGGTGCTCTCCGGCGCGCTTGCGCCCGGCACGCCGCTTCCGCCGATCCGTACCGTGTCCAAAGAGCTCGGTGTTTCGATGATCACGGTGCGCGGCGCGTGGGACATGCTCGAACGCGACGGATACCTCGTCACGCGCGCCGGCAGCGGCTGCTTCGTTGCGCCGATCAGCGCGCAGACGCGCGATCAACGGCGGACGGAAAAGCTCACCGCCCTGCTCGACGAAACCATCGCCGCCGCAAAGGCGCACGGCATCCGTGACACGGAGCTTGTTTCGATGCTTCTCGAACGGTGGGAGAACTGAAAAGGGGACGTTCCGGCTTCGGAACGTCCCTGTTTTGTTTTCCGCTGATTTTACCGCCGATCGCCGGACGACGCCGCGAACGCGCGGATCTTTTCGTACACGCGGCGGCAGTTGTTCTGATCGTCATACGCGAAGAACGCGTCGATGCGCTTTCGGTAGCAGTCCTTCAATCTGCAGCCGTTCTGCATGGATTCGATGATCCGTTCGACCGTGCCGTCCAGCGTCGTCTCCACCTCGCCGAACCCGTCGCGCTCATAATCGAAATAGCCCTTCGTATAGGTGTGCTCGCCCGAGAAGAACGCGTCGCGGTCGAACTGCGCGTAGACGACCGGCTTCCTTAGATACGCAAAGTCGAACGCCACCGAGGAATAGTCGGTCACAACGAGATCGCTCTTTGCGAACACCTCGCGGTACGGCGTGCCTGCGGGCAAAAACGTGACGCCCGGGTTCTTTGTGAAAAGACTCACGTGCGGCTGCAGCAGCGGATGCGGCAGAAAACAGAGTTCGTAGCCGAACGTCTTTGCCGCCGCAAGCAGGCGTTCATCGTTCATGAGCCGGTTATAAAACGTAAAGAACGCGCTTTCACAAAATCCGTCCTTCAGATGGCGGACGCCGGTCTCGGGATCGATGTACGACACCAGCGACTGCCGCCACGTCGGCATCACGGTGATCTGGCGTTTCTCATCGTGATACAGCCGGTCGAACCGCGGCATGCCGGTTTCCCACACGGCGTCGGCGGCGTAGAAATAGTCGCCGGTGCGGATCGATTCCGTTTCGGGACGCGCCGACGTCACGAACGCGGAGATGTTCTTTTTGAACCGGTTCAGCCAGTCCGATACGTCGTCCTTGGTCACGCCGTGCTGCAAAAAGATGAACCGCACGCCGTGCTGAATATCGCGGTACAGCATTTCATGCTTTAAGAACAGCAGAATGATGTGGTCGTCGACGTGCGAGGAGATATTGAACGTCGAAAGCGAATACAGCAGCTGATGCCGTTTCGATCCGGCGTCAACGACGCGCCCGATCCGCTTCAGCCTCCGGTAGTCCGGACTGTCCTTGCTGATCGCAAAGTACACCCGCGCATCCCTGACGCGGGCTTTTCGCAGATACCGGAACAGCGCTTCGCCGTTATCGCCCGCCGCGTTGGTTCGATCCGACAGGATCCAGATCGGTTTTTTCACAAACGGTTTCAGAAGGATCCGCCTGATCCGGAGCCGCGCGCATTCGCGCGCGTCGGCGTCCTTCGAATCCCACAGCTCGCGGATCAGCCGCAGTTCGTAGCCGAGGTGGGAGTGCCGCGGCCGTTCCACGATCAACGTTCCTTTGGAATAGCGCAGCACGTGTCCGTTTTCGCAGCAATAGGAATACAGCAGAAAATCGTTGATCGGACAGAATTTATTCAGCGGCAGATTGCGCATCGGCTCCGTGCCGATCTCGTTTTTCCGGTAAAACCGGATCGTCAGCTTTTCGGGCGCGTCCGAAAGCGGGATCGAAACGCGAAAGCTGCACCGGTTTGCAATCGGCTCGCCCAGAATGCAATACGGCTGTTTGCGGTCGAACGATTCACACGGATAGACCGTGTCGTTTGCCGAAACCAAAATCTGCGGTCGTTCGCCGTTTAAAAACAGCTCGTGCAGAAACATGCCCTCAATCTCAAAGGAATCCGCTTTCAGCTTCAGAAAATCCAGCGTGATCCCCGACGGCGGAAACCGGACGAGCGTGCCGTTTTCATACCGGTACTGATACGTTTCCGTCGTGCCGACCGGTTCCGGCAGCGCCTGATGCTTCAGATAAAACGCGTATGCCTTCTGACGTACGTTCGCGAATTTTGTCGCGCACAGTACCTCGTCGTCGATCAGCGCGTACGCCTGCTTCAAGCGCGCGCGAAGCGCTGCGCCCTGCCCGGGCGTGACAAAAAAACCCGGGGATTCGCAAAGCAGGCGGTCCCTAAGCTTTTCAGCGAGCGCGCTTTGCACCGGTGCGGGAACCGGTTCGTTTTGCCGCGCGTACCCGTTCAAAACGTCAAGGCACGCATGCTCCAGCCAGGACAGGGTCTCCTCGTACGTCAAAGAACGCGGTTCCGTTTCCATCAAAGAATCCCCCCAATCCGCGACCGACGCGATCGGTCCGCTTATTATTCTTTTTCCGCCGTCTCCAGCGCGCGGATCTTTTCGTATACGCGGCGGCAGTTGTTCTGATCGTCATACGCGAAGAACGCGTCGATGCGCTCACGGTAGCAGTCCTTCAATCTGCAGCCGTTCTGCATGTATTCGATCAGGCGGTCGACCGTCTTTTCGAGGCTTGTCTCCACCTCGCCGAACCCGTCGCGATCGTAATCGAAATAGCCCTTTGTATAGGTGTGCTCGCCCGAGAAGAACTCCTCCTGATCGAACTGCGCGTATACGACCGGTTTCCTTAGATACGCAAAGTCGAACGCCACCGACGAATAGTCGGTCAGGATCAGATCGCTCTCGGCAAACACGTTCCGGTACGGCGTATCCGCGCGGAAGAACGTCACGGAATCATTCTGATCGAACAGACCGATATGCTCCTGCAAAAGCGGATGCGGAAGGAAGCAAATGCGATAGCCGTATTGTTTTGCCGCCGCAAGCAGCCGCTCATCATTGATCAGCGCGTTGAAGAACCGGAAGAACGAACTGTCTTCGGCGCCTTCCTTCAGATACCGGATGTCCGTTTTCGCGTCCCGGTACGACACCAGCGAGTTGCGCCAGGTCGGCATAATGGTGAGCTGATGCCGCTCGTCATGATACAGCCGGTCAAACCGCGGCATGCCGGTCTCCCAGAGATTCTCCTCCGGATAGAAATAGTCGCCGTTTCGGAAGCCTTCCGTCTCGGGCCGCGCGGAGGATACCAGTCCGTATATGTTCTTGTTGTACCGGTTCATCCAGCTCGATTGATCGTCCTTTGTTACGCCGTGCTGCAGAAACACAAAGCGGATCCTGCTCTCAATGTCCTTGAGCGCTTTATACTTCTTGCTGAATCCGCCGAACACTTCTCTGCGCGCCTGCGAGGACAAATGATAGCTCGAAAGCAGATGCAGAATCTTGTGCCTGAGCGATTTCAGCTTAAGAACGCTCCCGACTTTCTTCAGCCGCTTATAATCCGGGCTGTGTTTATCGATCACAAAGTACGCCTTGACGTTCTCTTTTTGCGATTTCGTTAGATACCGGAACAGCGCCTCGCCGTTGTCGCCGCCGATGCTCATGCGGTCGGACAGGATCCAGATCGGTTTTTTCACAAACGGTTTTACAAGCAGCCGCGCGATGCGAACAAGCGCAGCCAATCTCGTTCTGCGATTCGCGTTGCGCAGCAGTTCTTTGATAAACCGCGCCTCATAGCCGAACGGGCTGTGCTGCGGCTTTTCCAGTCGCAGCGCGCCGTCGCTGTAGCGCAATACGTACCCGTTCTCAAACGAGTACGCTCTCCGGTATTTTTCGATCGGGAAAAACTCGCCCAGTCCATAACGGTCGATGCACTCTTTGCCCGATTCGTTCGCGCGATAAAAGCGGATCGTGTACGACGGCTCCGTCCCCGAAAGCGGGAACTCCGCCCGAAACTCAAACCGCTTTCCGATCGGTACGTCCATCGAATACATCGACCGTTTCCGGTCGATCGCTTCGCACGGGAACAGCTTGTCGTTGACCGACACGAAAAACGACGTCGGTTTTTCGGATACGAACAGGTCATGGATGAAAGACGCCTCGATCGTGACAACGCCCTTTCTCACCTTCAGAAAATCCAGTACGATTCCCGAAGGATTGATCTGCACCGTCGCACCGTCTTCGTATTGATACAGATGCTCCTCGATCGCGCCGACCGGCTTCGGAAGCGTGCCGTGCTTTAGGTACAGCGCGTATGCCTTCGACCGGATGCGCGGGTATGCCTGTGCGCACACGATTTCGTCGTCAAGATGCGAATACGCGTTTGCGATCAGCGCGCGGTATTTCGTCTTTTCTTCTTCGCTCAGGAGCTCCGAGGGGAGCTTCTGCTGGCGAAGCCTGACAAGCAGTCCGCTTGCGATCGTATTCTGTATGAACTTCGGCACCTGTCCGTACCGTTCTTCGCACAGGCGGATCACTTCGAGACAGAAGTTTTCCACGTACGGGATGTACCATTCTTTGAATTCTCTCGGATTCGGTTTCTCTTTTCCGCTGCGGTAGAGATACAGCACGTCCGCGATCACGCCCAGCGTTTGCTTCTCAAGCAGGACCGTCTGCATCAGCTTTGTGCCGTCCGCATCAATCAGGCGCGCGTCGAATGATTTGCCCTGCAGCGCTTCGGACCGGAAAAACGCGGACGAAACCGCCACTCTGGCAAAAGCGGGTTCTTCCTCCAGACGGATCACGCGTGTGCCGCCTTCAAACTTGTCGATAAACGAATGTGTCCCGTCCTGCTTCTCATAAGAGATCGTCGGGAGCGAAACGACGTCCGTTTCGGGGTGCTCTTCAAAAAAGCGGTACACTTCGGTCATCGCGTTCTCCTTCAGCAGATCGTCTGCATCCAGAAAAC
>CAJOKM010000041.1 GCA_905235205.1 uncultured Clostridia bacterium
CTATCCTTCTATATTCTCGACTCATAAAAATTACCTCCTGTGTAGTTTCATTATCCTACACAGGAGGTCTTTTTGTCTATTGTCCGTTTTTACTGGTTCAGTTCAATGTGCCGGGAGTCTTTTTTACCTGCCGGGAACGAAGCTTTACACTGTTTTCAAAGCCGTTAAAACGCTTGCATTTTGCAGAAAGGCGCGATAAAATAACAACAGATGATTCAATCGTATTAAGAGTGGGTTTGAGGAGTCATTGATACCATGTATCGAATTGCGATCGTTGAGGATACGCAGGAGGCTGCGGTCCAATTAAAGACCATGCTACTACGCTATGCGGGGGAGAATGGGCTTGCTTTGGAGATCCTCGAATATCGGAACGCGGTCACTTTTCTGACCAACTATCCCGCCAACTTCGATATCGTTTTTATGGATATTGAAATGCCTTATCTCAACGGGTTGGAGGGCGCAGCAAAGCTGCGGGAGATCGACCGCTCGACGCTGCTGATCTTTGCAACGAAGCTCGGGCACATGGCGGCAAAGGGCTATGAGGTGGAGGCGTTCGACTTTGTGGTCAAACCGATCCACTATGATTCTCTGAAGCTGAAGCTGAAACGCGCGTTCAACCGGCTGGAGCAGAAGCAGGCCAACAACATTTCCTTTCTGTCCGAAGGAACCAGAGTCCGGATGAGCTCCTCTTCGATCCGGTACATCGAGGTATCCGATCATCAGCTGATTTATCACACGGGCGAGGGGGATTATCCGGTTTACGGCACCATGGCAAAGGTGCGGGAGCAATTAGAGCCGCTTGGGTTTTCGCTGTGCAACAACTGCTATCTTGTCAATCTTCGCTATGTGAAAGCCGTGCGGAAATATACCGTTCTGGTCGGCGATACCGAGCTGCAGATCAGCCGCCCGCGCCGGAAGACGTTTTTAGAAGCATTGAGCAATTATATCGGCGGATAAGCGGATAAATTACGAAGAAAAAATGCAAGTCTACGGCAACTCCCTTGCGGGGGAAAGCCGTAGGCTTTACTGTATATAAGGATGTTTGGATCACATGATTGCAAGGATGCCGCAAACATCCGGAAATGATGCGCAGCGAGGGAAACGCTTACTGAAATGGGAATGGATACGGGCGCTTGACGATGGGGACTTTTACGAGTCTATTTTGGAAAAACAATTTTATCACAGAGATGCTGATTATGGAAGCATGCCTGTGCTTTTCGTTTACGCGCCGTAAAAACGCGCGTTTGCGTTGGAGCGCATTTGCGATCGGGATGCTGGTCCTTTCCAGTCTTGTCGCGCAGAACTGGCAATGGAACGGTGACCTCGTCGTGGCGGGCAACATTGTATGGAACACCCTTTGGCACACGCTTCTTGCCGCGTTAACGGTGGTTCAGATCATTTGCTGCTTCAAGATCGATCTATGGAACGCGATCTTTCTGATGGAGATCACGGCTGCAAGCCAGGTGGCTCAGTTCAATGTGTATAAGCTGCTTGAGGCCTTGCTCCTCGGGGAGGAGGCGCAACGGAATCCGGGGATCCCTTCGGTCGCGCTCAACCTTGCCGTACTGGCGATGACCTGTATACTGCTCTATCGTTTGTTCGGCGCGAGAAAAACCAATCGCGGACGACTGCATCTGGACTCCCATAATCGGCGTGTCATTCTGATTGCGACGATCCTATTGATGTCGGATAATATCCTGACCTCTTTCTTGCGCGTCAACGACAGCAACATGAACTTCGGACCGACGATGGTTGCGGCGCAGATCTATTTTACCATGTTTAATATGGTCATGGTCTATATGCTTGAAAACCTCGTTCTGCGCCAATCGCTGGAAAAGGAGCAGCTTGCCCTGCAGGCGCTCGAGCGGCAGAAGGAAGCGCAGTATCACTTCTCCCAGGAGCTGATCGACAGCATCAATATCAAGAGCCACGATCTGAAAAAGCAAATCAACTATCTCCGCACCGAACAAAGCGGGCGCGAGGAACTTTTGACCGAGCTGGAAAACATCACGGATCGGTTTGATTCGAATATACAGACGAAAAACGGCGCATTGACCGCGATCCTCTCAGAAAAAAGCCTCGTCTGCTCCGCAAACGGGATTCCCTTTACCTGCGTTGCAGACGGCGATGGGATCGACTTTATGCGCGATCTCGATATCTACACGCTGTTTGCAAACCTGATCGACAACGCAATTGAGGCGTCAATAGCGCTGCCGGAGGACAAACGCAGTATTCAGCTTGTCGTCCGGCGGCAGTTTGACTTCTTTTCGATCCACCTTTCCAACTATTTCGACGGAAAGCTTTTGGAGCAGGACGGCGAACTGCTTACGCTGAAGGCAGATCGCGAGAATCATGGTTTCGGCAGTAAAAGCATCCGGCAAATTGTGGAAAACTATGACGGAACCTACACCTACAAAACAGAAGACAACACCTTTACGGTCAATATTTTGATTCCTTTTCCTTCCTGACCATCCACTGTCAATTTACGAAGGAAAAATGAAAGCCTGCGTTCTTCCGCTTGAAGCGGGGACGCAGGCATTGTTATACTTTGTCTGCAAATATCGAGAAAAATCGATAAGGAGGAAACACAATGAAAAAGAAAATGATGCTTCTGGCACTGGTGCTTGTTGTCGCGCTGTTCGTTTCCGCATGCGGCGGCAGCTCGTCCACCAACAGCGACACGACCACCGCCGAGCCCGCTGCGACCGAAACCGAAGCGCCCGCAGAAAAAAACGACGCGTCCGCCTCGACCGAGGCCGCGGCGACAGCCGAAACCGCCGGTGATGCTGTCGAAGTCGACGTCGGCGGCCCGTTCCCGGCTACGACGAACTGGGATGAGTATGTTGTCGTTCCGTACTACTTCGAGGAGACGGACGAAAACGTTGATATGCTGATCGAAACCAATAAGGCGCACGATAAGTTCGAGGTCCTGTTCAACTTCTTCGGTGACAAGCAGGATATGGCGTTCTCCGTCAATGGCGACGAGCTGACGGTGGATTCTGATCTGACCGGCTTCATCGGCAAGGATGTGCAGAAGATCTACACCTTCATTCAGGAGAACATTACCGATTGGAATACGATCGGCTGATTGATCTGGCATAACGGTCTGCGAATGGCGGTTTGTTCACTCGCAGACCCTTTTTATTATCATCACATTGGAGGAAATGCCATGAAGAAAAACATTTGGCGCGGGTTCTCGTTTCTGTTTGCAGCGCTAATCCTCGTCGGATCCACGGCAGGCACTGCTTTGGAGGCAAACCGCAACGTGGTTGATGGTTTTTTCGGCACGAAAAGCTATACGGTCGTAACCGACGATGAAGGCGGTTCGTTGTATTCCACCTTTACGGCAGACTATGCGAATACCACCGAGCTCGTCGCCGCCCATCAGGAGAAGGGCGAAGCGCTGATGGAGGAGGGCGCGGTTCTTTTGAAGAACAACGGCGGCCTTCCGCTTGCGGAAAGCGCACGCAACGTCACACTGCTGGGCATCCGCGCTGACGCCAAGACCATTTACGGCGCAACCATCGGCGTAAGCGTTCCGGCGGCGCAGAACGTCAGCTTAACGCAGGCGCTGACCGAGAAGGGCTTTTCCGTGAACGAGACCGCAAACGCTGCATATAACACGGTCAATTCCGGCTCGGACTATAACGGCGTGAACAAGATCTCCGCGAGCTTTTCCGGCGTACTTGCCGGAAACGAGCCGCAATATGTAATCGCCGAGCCGACGTTAGAGGAGCTGATTGCTGCGGACGGAACGTTCATGGGCTCGCTTGCCAAGTACGATGATGCGGCGATCGTCGTGCTCGGTCGTCCCGGCTCCGAGGCAGGCGATTATTACCCCGGCAGCATCGGCGTGGATCAGTCCTCCGGCGCGAGAAATCCTTTGGCGCTCTCCGATGCGGAACGCGCATTGATTACATTCGCGGGCGAGAACTTCAGCACGGTCATCGTTTTGATCAATTCCGCAAACGCGATGGAACTGCGCGAACTGGAGGAAAACGACAGCGTCTCCGCGATTCTTTGGATCGGCTGGCCGGGCAACTACGGTATGCGCGGCGTAGTGGATGTTCTCACCGGCACGGCGAACCCCTCCGGCGGTCTGCCCGATATCTACGCCTCTGACAGCACCTCGACGCCTGCGATGGCAAACTACGGCGTGATCCGCTGGGCGAATGCGGACGCCTATCTCGATACGGCTGTGAACCGCGGTGACTACTATCTGATCGAAGCCGAGGGCATCTATACCGGTTATCGGTATTATGAAACGCGCTATGCCGACGCCGTGATGGGACAGGGCAACGCCGATTCCACGGTTGGAGCCTTTGATTCTACGGGCGCGTGGAGCTACGACGATGAAGTCGTGTACCCGTTCGGCTACGGGCTGAGCTATACCACCTTCAATCGTGCGCTGAACAGTGTTGAGGTGAATGCGGAGGCCGGTACGGTGACAGCGAATATCACCGTCACAAACACCGGCTCGGTCGCGGGCAAGACCTCGGTCCAGCTTTACGCACAGGCGCCGTATTTCCAGGGAGGCGTGGAAAAATCTGCCGTCGTGCTGCTCGATTACGGCAAGACGGCGATTCTGCAGCCCAACGAGTCCGTAACCGTCGAGATCGTGGCGGATCTCAAGAACCTGACAAGCTATGATGATGAGAACGCCGAGACGTATATTCTCGATGCGGGTGACTATTATTTCACCGTCGCGGTGGGCAGCCATGCGGCAATCAACAACATCCTGGAAGCGCAGGGATACAGCGTGGACGGCGACGCGGGCAACGTCAAGAGCTGGAACTACAACGTTGCGGGCGGCGTTGATACGACAACTTATGCCGTTTCCAAGGGCGGCGTGACGGTGAAAAATCACCTGACCGACGCCGATTACAACACCTGGGTCCCCGGTACGGTCACATATCTTTCCCGTTCCGATTGGGCGGCGACATGGCCCAAGACCTACGCAAATCTGTCGCTGACCGAAGACATGCTGCCGTACCTCAGAAACGATTTCTATGAAATAAAGACCGGCGACGACGTTTCCTCGATTACGTTCAACGCGGCGAGCAGCGACAACCTTACATTCAGTGACATGAAGGGCGTCGATTACGACGACGCACGTTGGGACGACCTTCTGAACAAACTTGACTTGCAGGAAGCGATTCTGTTCATCACGCAGGGCAACCGCAACGCGCCTGCGATGGATTCGGTCGGCTTCTCCGGCGGACAGTACACCGAGAACGCGCCGAACGGCTTCAACGCCAAGCTCGCGGCGTATTCGGATGAGAATTCCCCGTGGTACGTCTCGGCGGATGATCCGTATGCCGAGTACCTCTGCAACGATATGGGCTGCGCGCCGTTGGTTGCCGCAACCTTCAACAAGGAGTTTGCCGAGGAATACGGCGTCCTTTGGGGCAACGACAGCCTGTTCAACGGTCTGCCGTTCATCTGGGGACCGGGCCTGAACCTCCACCGCCATGCCTATAACGGGCGCAACGGAGAGTATTATTCCGAGGATCCCGTGCTGAGCGGCAATACCGGGCTTGCGATCACAAAGGGCGCTTTGACCAAGGGGCTGATCTGCGCGCCGAAGCACTATGCATTCAACGATCAGGAATCCAACCGCAACGGCGTCGCGCCGTTCATGGAGGAGCAGAAGGCGCGTGAGCTGGAGCTGAGAAGCTTCCAGATCGCGATCGAGGGCGGCACACTCGGCGTCATGACCTCGTTCAGCCGCATCGGACCGACCTATGTCGGCGCACACAGCGGACTGATTACCGACATCCTCTGCAACGAATGGGATTTCCACGGCTATATCATCTCCGATATGGTCAATCCGGCGACCTACATGACCTGGAAGGAATCCGTCGTCGCCGGTACGACGAACTTTGACACGACTGAGGTCAGTGAGCTTTGGAACGGCTATATGACCTCTACGACGAACACGTTCTCCGGCGATGCCACGCTGCTTTCCGCGATCAAGGAGCGCGTACATAACACGCTGTACGTTTACGCGCAGAGCAACGCGATGAATGCGATCAACTCGAGCTCGCACCGCGTCGAGGTGAATGTATGGTGGCGTGTCGCGTATAAGGCGCTGTATTACGGCTCGATTGCGCTGACGGCAATCTGCGCCGGGGGGTACATCGTTTCGACGGTTCTGGAGACCAAGAAGAGGAAGGAGAACAAAGCATGAACGGGAATAAGCTTTCCAAGACGCAGATCCTGACGGCCATCAGCGCCGTTCTTGTGATCGCCGCGCTGATCCTCACGGTCATCAGCTCAAACACTGCGTACGCACTGAATCATTTGATCACGGTCATCGTCGGCTGCGTTGCTGCCGCCGTTCTCTATGCGCTCGTAACTGCGTTCGGCGGCAAACTGCCCGTTTGGGTGCGGGATGTGTTGCTGCTTGTCGCGGTCTTTCTGACGTCGATGGCGATGTGCGCGCTGATCTCCGGGCGCACGCTGCTTGCCGGGTACATTTACTTCTCCGATCTGGAAGCAAGCAACCCGATCGCCATTGCAGCGATGAACCTTGCGATTGCGGCGATCGTCGCCTATCTTGTGGCGATCGTGCTGACTGTCATCGTCGGTTTTTCCAAGCAGGAAAAAAACTGAAAAGACAGCCTTCGATTCGTCCGAACTTGTTGACATAGAGAGGAGAAAGCTATGCGCAGCATCATTTCGTTCAATGACAACTGGATCTTTACGGATCATAACGGCGCGGAAACGGCGGTCAACCTGCCGCATACCTGGAATGCCGAGGACGGTACAAAAAATTATTATCGCGGAATGTGCCAATACCGCAAGGAGTTTTCCCGACCGGCACATGATCCCGAAACGCAGCGCGTCTATGTGGAATTCCACGGTGTCAACTCTACGGCTGTCGTGACGCTCAACGGCGTTGAGGTCCTGACGCATGACGGCGGGTATTCGACGTTCCGCAAGGATATCACGGATGAACTGAAAGACGATAATATCCTGTCCGTTTCGGTCGATAACAGTCCCAACGACCGCGTCTACCCGCAGAAGGCGGACTTCACGTTCTACGGCGGCATCTATCGTGACGTCGAGCTGCTCGTCGTGAACAAGAATCATTTCGATCTCGATTATTACGGCGGTCCCGGCATTCAGGTCGTTGCCAAGCCGATCGAAGGCTATGAAAAAGGCGCGGTCACAGTCGAAACATGGGCAAACGTCGAGGGCGACGTTGCGGTTAAGATCCTCGACGCCGAGGGGAACGAAGTCGTTTCCGGCTCCGGCAGGAAAGCTGAGCTGGTGATTCCCAACGTGCATCTTTGGAACGGCAGAAAGGACCCGTATTTGTATACCGCTGTTGTAACGCTTTCCGTAAACGGCGCGGTTTGCGATGAAATCAAGACCCACTTCGGGGTGCGCGATTTCCACTACCATCCCAAGACGGGTTTCTACCTCAATGGCAAAAGCTATCCGCTGCACGGCGTCAGCCGCCATCAGGATCATAAAGGATTAGGCAACGCGATCGGTAAGGCGCAGCATGAGGAGGATATGGATATCATCTGCGACATGGGTGCAAACACGATCCGCCTTGCGCACTATCAGCACGACCAGTATTTCTATGATCTTTGTGACGAGCGCGGAATGGTCGTATGGGCAGAGATTCCGTATATTTCCGAGCATATGCCGAACGGAAGAGAAAATACGATCAGCCAGATGAAGGAGCTAATCACACAGAACTTCAACCACACATCGATCGTCTGCTGGGGCGTTAGTAACGAGATCACGATCAGCACGAAGGATAAAGAGGATATGCTTGACAACCATCGCGTGCTGAATGACCTCTGCCACAAGATGGACCCGACGCGCTTCACGACGCTCGCCTGCTATGCGATGTGCGGCCCGTTCAATCGCTCCGCACACATCACGGACGTCGTTTCGTGGAACCTGTACCTTGGCTGGTACGTTCCGGGATTTTGGCTCAACGACGTCTGGATGTGGTTCTTCCATACGGTCTACCCCAATCGCTGCCTTGGCTATTCTGAGTACGGCTGCGAGGGTATGCCGAACCTGCATTCTGCACACCCGAAGCGCGGTGATCACACCGAGGAATACCAGGCGAAGTATCACGAATACATGCTCCGCTGCTTTGACCGGCACCCGTATATGTGGGCGACGCACGTCTGGACGATGTTCGACTTCGCTTCCGCCATGCGCGATCAAGGCGGCGAACCCGGCATGAACCATAAGGGACTTGTCACCTTCGACCGCAAGACGTATAAGGACAGCTTCTACCTCTACAAGGCCTGGTGGAGCGACGATCCGTTCGTGCATATTTGTTCGAAACGCTTTACGGATCGCACCGAGGATAAGATCGCAGTCAAGGTCTATTCGAACCAGAACGAGGTCACGCTCTACGTCAACGGCGACAAGCTTGATACCCAGTACGGCAGCCATATCTTTACATTCACCGTGCCGATGAGCGCAAATGTGACCGTGAAGGCCGCAAGCGGCGAGTGCAGCGACGAGGCAACATTCCGAAAGGTTTCGATTCCGAATCCCGATTATGTGCTCAAGGACACCGGCGACAAGGGCGCGAACTGGACAAACAAGGGCTGAGCTTTCCGTGTTTGAAAGCTCGAATAGGGAGGCAGTATGAAGAAAAACTTTTTTGCATCGACCTCATGGCGCGGCATCACAAGCGTGCTCGGTATCATTTTCACATTCGTTCTGATCGCGTCGATGGTTCTGAACTACTTTGTTCCCGAGATCAATGTCTTTCTGCGCACCTCGTCTTACGAGGTGATCGCAGGCGACGGTGAAACGGAGCATTACAAATCCAAATACGATACGCTTGAGGAGTTGCTTTCGGTCAAGGAAGCCCTGAACGTCGAAATTCAAGAGGAAGGATCCGTCCTGTTGAAAAATAACGGAGCCTTGCCGCTGGCGGAGAACGAGCATAACATCACGCTGCTCGGCGTTTCGAGCGTCAATCCAGGCTTCTGCGGCAAGGTCGGCGGCGCGTCCATGAACGACCTCAATCAGGCGCTTGACATCAAAACGAGCTTTGAGGTCGCGGGGCTTTCGGTCAATCCGAAGATGTGGGACTGGTACCTTTCTTGCCCGTACATCACGGATTCGAACCTCAAGCGGAATGTGTTCACACGTTCGAGCATCTATGCGGAAATGCGGATCGGCGAAGCGCCGGTCAGCTCTTATCCTGCCGACAACGGCTTTGCCGAATACGATGGAGCCGCCGTGATTGTAATCACGCGGCAGGGCATTGAGGGCTCGGACCTCGCTTCGGACGAAACGGTCGGGAACGGCTCGGACGGCGCATACGGCGTTACGGACGGCGATGGGATCCACAATGCGCTGCAGCTGCATCAGCAGGAGCTGGATGTCATTGATCTTGCGATTGCGGAGTTTGATAAGGTCATCGTGTTGATCAACAGCGACAATGCGATGGAACTGCAGCCGCTCGAGGAGCGGGACGGTGTCGACGCCGTTCTGTGGATAGGCTCGCCCGGCGCGCGGGGCTTTATCGGCGTCGGCAACATTTTAACCGGCGCGGCTTCGCCTTCCGGTCGTCTGGTTGACGCCTATCCGCAGCACAACACCTCCATGCCCGCGCTTGCCAACTTCGGCAATTTCATTTGGGCAAATGAGGAAGCAAGGGCGGAATCCAACCCTGATGAGTTTGGTTCTGCTGCCTCCGGCTATATTGTCGAAAAGGAAGGTATCTACGTCGGGTATAAGTATTACGAGACCCGCTATGAGGATACCGTACTCGGCCAGGGTAACGCCTCCGATGCGGTCGGTGCAAGCGGCTCTGTCTGGCGCTATGAGGATGAAATGACCTATCCCTTTGGCTACGGGCTCAGCTATACAACGTTTGAGGAATCGTTGGATCGTGTTTCCTACGATTCCGGCAGCGGCATTGTCACCGCGACAGTGAGCGTCCAAAATACCGGCAGCGTATCGGGAAAGGACGTCGTCGAGCTGTACATGCAGTCGCCCTATACGCCGGGCGGCATCGAGAAGGCGGCGATTCAGCTTGCCGCGTTCACCAAGACCGGCACAATCGCCCCGGGCGCAAGCGAGACTGTCACGATCGAATTCGACATGCGTTACGGTGCGAGCTATGACTATCAGAACGCCAAAACCTATGTGATCGATGCGGGAAACTACTACTTCGCGATCGGCAGCGACAGCCACGACGCATTGAACAACATCCTTGCTGCGAAACAGGCGGACGGCGTTGCCGTCAATGTGGCGCTAATGGTGGATGCTGCGGGCAATTCCGCAGCAGGTGACGCGAATAAGGTCTGGATGCAAACCTTTGCGTATGACGACATGACGTATGCAGCCTCCGTGACCGGCTATGAAGTCACGAACCGGCTCGAATTTGCCGATCTGAACAATTACGACGGCTATTCGGTAACCTATCTCTCCCGTTCCGACTGGGCGGGGACCTGGCCGACACCGGAAACCGGTCTTACCGCCAATACGAAAATGATCAACGCCATGAAGGGGCATTTCTATGAAGCGGGTGAAGCGGACGAGAATGCTTACAAGGTGGGCTCGACCGATACGAGCTACACCTTTGCCGAGATGTACGGCAGGGACTACGATGACCCCGTTTGGGAGGATCTCTTGGATCAGCTCACCTTTGAGGAGCTGACCGAGTTCGTCGCTTCTTCCCGTACCGAGATCCGGGCGCTCCCGTCCATCGCGTTCAACGGCACCTACGGGCGCGACGGCGCGATCGGCATCGGCGCGCAGTATTCGTTCGCACATCCGGAGCTGACCGGAACAAACCAATACGGCTATGCGTACGCCGATATGTGGGGCACAACGATGAATTCCCAGGTCGTGCAGTCCTCGACCTGGAGCGAGGAGCTGATGACCCGGCTCGGCGACATCTTCGCGGACGACGGCATCTGGACGACCTATTCCTGGCAGCGCTCTCCTGGCTGCAATATGCACCGTACGCCGTTTACCGGACGCAACTTCGAGTATATGTCCGAGGACAGTATGCACGCGTTCTATATCGGCGCGTGGATCTGCAAAGCGGCGGAGGCGCGCGGCATGATTATGTCTCCGAAGCATTTGGCGTTCAACGATCAGGATATGAACCGCAGGGGTCTGTCCACCTTCTTAAACGAGCAGGCAGCGCGTGAAATCTATCTGCGCGCATTCGAAGGCTCCTTTGTGCTTGGAAACGCAAGTGCCACGATGACGTCCTTCAACCGTGTTGGCTGCGTCATGTCGCCGCTGTGCTACGAGCTGCAGACCGAGATTCTCCGGAACGAATGGGGTTTCGACGGGCTGAACATCTCCGATTTCAATACCAGTCCGATCCTGATGCGTACGCGCGAGTTCCTTGCCGCCGGTTCGCAGACCTATTGCGCGCCGTCCGCAACCGCCTTTACTCAGGGTGACAACGCGCCTCTGACGGAGGCAGCGCTCAAGGCAGACGCCAAGTATTGGGGCATCGTCCGCGAGCGCGTGCATGAGATGCTCTATACCTATGTGAACAGCATTGCGCGGAACGGGCACGCCGCCACATCGCAGGTCGTTCCGGTCACGCCGTGGTGGCAGACAGCCATGCATTCCGCAACGATTGTCCTCGGCGTTCTGACGGCAGCCGCTTTTCTTGCGCATGTATGCGCCGTGATCGTCGAAAGGAGGAAGAAGCAATGAAGCTGAAAAATCGCAGTCGGGGCTGGAAATTCCTTTGCCTGTCCGCCCTTCTTGCCATGCTGGGTCTGATCGCGTACGCGATTTCGCTTGCAGACGCAGGGAAAAGTGAGAACGATCTGGTGACGCTGGTTGTCGTTTCGCTGCTTGTGGGCGTGGTGACGGCAACGCTCACGCTGCTTGTCCCGCAGCTTTCGCCCTTGAAAACGCTCGTGCCGATCGCCTACAACCTCTCCTTTCTCGGCATCGGTTACAGCGTCGTGTTTTATGTGGTGACCGTCAGCGCCAAGCTGAACGCCTATCTGTCTCCAGCCAAGGTCGTTGCGCTTGTCCTGCTGCTGATCGCAGTGCTCCTGTCCTGCCTGGCGGCATTTATGCGCGATAGTGCGAAGGCGTAATTATCCCCGGCCCAAAAAGCGTTGTAAAAAACATCCGGTTACGCCCGCTATTTGGCGGCGTGACCGGATGTTTTTGGCGCTTTTTGCTTGAATCCACCCCTGATTCTACCAGGGGTGGATAAAAAGCCGTAAGCGTCAACTCTGGCGGCAAAAAAAGCTTCAGCCCGCCGGGGGCGGGCTGAAAACATAGAAATGAAGGTTTAAATTGATGTCGGATAGTACTGTGGCAAGAAGTACTCTGCCCAATCCGGATCCGAGGCGGCAGCCTTAGGAGCCTCACGGAAGATGCACAGCAGATAGCGGTAAGGATCCAGTCCGTTTTCCCTGGCGGTCTCGATCAGACTGTAAGCAACCACACTGGACTGCGCTCCTGCGGGCGTATTGGAAAATAGCCAGTTTTTGCGGCCCATTACAAAGGGCTTGATGCTGCGCTCGGCCCGGTCGTTGCTAAGCTCGAGTCTGCTGTCCTCCAGATAGCGGATCAGATATGGCCACTGCGTTTTGAGGTAGTATAGCGCCTTTCCCAGAGCGGATTTCGCCGCAGTTTTGGGGATCAGGCTCTCGGCCCATGACAATATGGCGTCCAGAACAGGCTGCGCCTGCTCCCGCCGCTGTTGGAGCCTTTCCTCCGTCGAAAGGCCGGTCAGGGTTTCTTCAATTTTGAACAGTCTGCTGCACCAGGCTACGCCCTCAGCAGCATCGCTGCCGCTGTGCAACTCCTTTGGGAGCGTGCTGAGCGCCTCGTCGAACTTTCTCCTGGCGCGAGCCCAACAGCCCACCACCCGGATCTGCTCCGGCAGCTTGTGGTAACCCTGGTATCACAGAAAGGTAATATACTACGAGATCAAGAAGGACATAGGAGAAATCTTGAGGAAGTTTTGTAATGAGATGAAAGTGGAGATCATCGAGGCGGAAGTGCAAGGCCTATGGGATGAATCAATCGGAGATGATCCGC
>CAJOKM010000042.1 GCA_905235205.1 uncultured Clostridia bacterium
AGCCGGGTAAATCCGAACTGCAGGCCGGCGCAAACGGCGAGGACCTTCTGATCAAGGTGCCCGTCGGCACGATTGTACGCGATCTCGAGACCGACAGCATTGTCGCGGATCTTTCGGAAGCCGGAAAACAGCGCGTCGTGCTGCGCGGCGGTCGCGGCGGTAAGGGAAACGCGCGGTTTGCGACCGCGACCAAGCAGGCGCCGCGTTTTGCGCAGAACGGGATCAGGACCGAAGAGCGCGAAGTCGAACTGGAACTGAAAACGATCGCGGACGTCGGGATCATCGGTCTGCCTTCGGTCGGTAAATCCACGATCCTCTCCGTGCTGACGAGCGCGAGACCGAAGATCGCGGCGTATCATTTCACAACCCTGACGCCGAACCTCGGCGTGGCGACGCGTTACGGACGGTCGTTTGTGCTTGCGGATATCCCGGGACTGATCGAGGGCGCGGCGGAAGGCGCGGGACTGGGGCACGATTTTCTCAGGCATATTGAGCGCACGCGAATCCTTGTGCATGTGCTCGACGCGTCCGGAAGCGAACTAAGGGATCCGCTGGACGATTATCAGAAGATCAACGCGGAGCTTCAGAAGTTTTCAAACGCGCTTGCGAATCTTCCGCAGATCGTCGCCTGCAATAAAATGGACATCCCGGGCGCAGAAACGCAGTACGAACGCATCCGCGCGGCACTGGAACCGCAGGGCGTTCGCACGTTTGCGGTCTCGGCGGCGACGACGGCGGGGTTTGAGCCGATGCTGGACTGCCTGGTGCAGATGCTGGACGCGCTTCCGCCGGTGCGCGTGTATGACGAAGCGGAGCTCGAGCTCGGCGCGCAGTACGAAAAGGGATTCACCGTGCATCGGGACGACGCGGGCGCGTTCGTGGTCGAGGGCGGCGACGTGGACCGCATCCTCGACACCACCGATCCGGAGGATGACGTTTCGATGCGGCGGTTCCAGCAGCTTTTGATCAAGACCGGCATCATTTCCGCGCTCCGGGAGATGGGCGCAAAAGACGGCGATACGATCCGTCTCGGCGAATGGGAGTTTGACTTTACGGATTAAGGAAGGGGCAAACCATGACAGGAAAAGAACGCGCAGGCTTTCGGAAGCTTGCGAACACGCTTACGCCGATCTTTCAGATCGGAAAGGAGAACGTGACCGACACGCTGATCGAGGCGGTCGACGCGGCGCTGAAAAAACGGGAGCTGATCAAGCTGTCCGTACTGGAAACGAGCGAGCTTTCCGCAAAGGAAGCGGCTTCCGAGCTCGCTGAGGCGACCGGCGCAGACGTGATCCAGTGCATCGGCAGAAAACTGGTGCTGTACCGCAAAAAGGAAGAAGAGTAAATCATGCTGGAGATCAGGCATCTTGTCAAAACCTACGGAAACGGACCGCGGGCGGTCGACGATCTGTCGCTGACCGTTGAGGCGGGGGACATTTACGGCTTTATCGGGCACAACGGCGCGGGCAAAACCACGACGCTGCGCTGTATTTCGGGCATCCTGCCGTTTGATTCCGGCGAGATCACGATCGACGGCATTTCGATCAAGGAGCATCCGCTCGAAGCGAAGCGCATCATGCGCTATATCCCGGACAATCCGGACCTCTACGGCTTTCTGACCGGCATCGGATACCTGAACTTTTTGTGCGACATCTACGGGATCGATTCTGACACGCGCAGTGCGCGCATCAGGGAATACGCCGCCAAGTTTGAGATCGAGTCGAAGCTCGGCGATCTCATCAGCTCCTATTCGCACGGCATGAGTCAGAAGCTTGCTTTGATCGGCGCACTTGTACAGCAGCCGAAGCTTTTGATGCTGGACGAGCCGTTTGTGGGCCTTGATCCGAAGGCGTCGCATACGCTGAAGGGTATTATGCACGAGATGGTCGAAACCGGCAGCGCGATCTTTTTCAGCACGCATGTACTGGAGGTTGCGGAGAAGCTCTGCAACAAGATCGCGATCATCAAAAACGGCAGACTGATCGCCGCGGGCGCCATGGAGACGGTGCGCGGGGACAATACGCTTGAAGAACTGTTTTTGGAGCTGACGGACGAATGAGACCGCTTTGGACGCTGATCAAACTGTACATCAACAGTATTTTCCGCTTTTCGGTGATCCGGCATTCTTCGGACAGGCGGGAGCGAAGAAACGCGATCATGGGGATCGTTGCGATCGGGATCATTGCGGTGAGCTACGGATTCATGTCCGCATCGACGTCAGCCGCGCTGTTCTTGACCGGGCAGACCAATGAAGCGCCGTTTTTGATGCTTTGTACGATGGCGAGCGTGTTTGTACTGGTCATGGCGTTCTCGCAGGGCAGCGCGACGCTGTCCGGCTTCGCGGACTTCGATACGCTGATGGGCATGCCGATCAGAACCTCGCTTGTCGTGTTTGCGCGGTTTTTGGCGCTGTATCTGGTCGAAGCTGTTTATTCGCTCGCGTTTCTGCTGCCGTGCGGGATCCTGTACGGGATTATCGCGCGTCCGGCTGCCTGGTTTTATCCCGCGTATCTTGTGATGACGCTGTTGGTTCCCGTGCTGCCCGTTGTGATCGGCAGCGGCGCCGATCTGCTGCTCTCCGCCGCGTTTGCAAAAAGCAAGTACAAAAAGGGCATCACGTCGACGATCAAAACGGTGTTTCTGCTCGTGTTTGTGGCAGGCGCGTACCTGCTGCCGCGCATGACGGATCGAATTCTCGAAAACCCGACGGCGATCGCGGACTCGCTCTCGCGTATCTACCCGCCGGCGGCGTGGTTTGCAAAGGGCGCGACGGGGTCGATTCCGCATGTTTTGCTGTATACGCTTGGATCAATCGTGCTGTGCGCCGGTTTCCTTTTTGTTCTGAACCGGACGTTTCTGCCGCTGCACGACCGGCTTGCTTCGTCCTATCATGTAGTGAATTACCGCTTGAAACGGCAGCGGCAGAACAGCGTCATTCGCGCGCTGTTCACCGTGGAAGCGCGGCGTTTTCTGAACAGCACGGCGTGGGTGCTGAACACGGTCATCGGCGTTGTTCTGATCATTGCGATCGGCATTGCGGGCAGCATCTTTTCACGGCGGCTGATCGAAACGGCTTCGGAACTCGGACTTGTGGCGTTTCTGCCGGCAATCCTCATCGGCGTACTGATCTTTTGCGCGACGCTTGCGCCGACGACCGCCTGCGCGATCTCCATGGAAGGGAAGCAGGTCTGGATCAGCAAGCAGCTGCCGATCCCCGCGCAAAAATGGCTGCGCGCCAAGCTGTACGTCAACCTTGCGCTGGCAGGGCCCGCGCTGCTGGTTTCGATCACATTGCTCTCGATTGCGTTCCGCGCGGCGCTGCATCCGCTCGATGTCGCAGGACTCTATCTGCTTCCCGTCGCGTCGTTGCTCTGCACAACGGTGCTCGGATTGCTCGTCAACGCGAAGATGCCGCGGCTGTCCTGGAAATCGGACACCGAGGTTGTCAAGCAGAGCGGCGCGGTGCTGATTATGATGCTGATCTGCTTTGCGCTGCTGCTGATTACGGTCGTTCCGGTCCTGCTTTTCGGGAGCGGATGGATCGCCGCGGCGGTCTGCATTCTGATTCTGACCGTTACCGGAATCGTCTATGGCCGGCTCATGAAACAGGCAGAACAAATTCGCTTGAATTTGTAATTATTTCGTGACAATTATAACACATTGATGGTATAATATGTTGTATGGGCAAATTCCGGTCGCGAGCGATGCTTGCGGTGAAAAGGAGGCGAATGCATGGATCTGGTCAGTATCTTCCGAACGATCTTCAACGTGTTGAAGCAGCCGAGCGGACTGGCAAGTATTATCTTCGATATTCTGATCATAGCCATCTTCCTGTATAAACTGCTGGAATGGACAAGGGAAACCCGTGCGTATCAGGTCATGAAAGGCATCGGGCTTTTGTTCCTCGTATCGGTTCTTACAAGACTTCTGGGACTGACGACGATTTCCTGGGTGCTCGACAGCATCCTGGCAAGCGGCTCGATCTTCCTGATCCTGTTCATTCTGTTCACTCCCGAACTGCGCCGCATACTCGAACGCATCGGCTCGCACCGCATCGGCAAGCTCGGCGTGATCTCGGACGACACCGATACGCGCCGGATCGTACAGGATCTGAAGCGTTCCATTCTGCATCTCTCCAAGCGCCGCGTCGGCGCGCTGCTCGTGTTTGAGCGGCGTTCGGGACTCGGCGATATCGCGGCGACCGGCGTAACGCTTGACGCTGCATTGACCGGCGCGCTCATTGAGAACATCTTTGAACCGAACACGCCGTTGCATGACGGCGCCGTTGTGATTCGCGGCACGACGATCGTTGCGGCGAGCTGCCTTTTGCCGTTGTCCGACGACATGAAGGTTGCCCGCGAGCTCGGCACGCGTCATCGCGCCGCGATCGGCGTTTCGGCGGCGTCGGACTGCGTCGTCATCGTCGTTTCCGAGGAGACCGGCGCGATCTCCATTGCGCGGGAAGGCAAGCTGATCCGGTATCTGGATGACAAGGCGCTGACCAACGCGCTGGAAAGCCTGCTGATCAAGGGCGATTCGTTTGTGTTCCCGTGGAGTCGCAGAAAAAAGGAGGCGGAGGCGTAATATGACAAAACGACAGAAGTTTTTCTCCGCACTCGGACGGTTTCTCAAAAACGTCTTTACCAAGAACGTGCCGCTGAAGGTTGTTGCGCTGCTGTTTGCGGTACTGTTGTGGGGATACGTTCTCGCGGTTGAGAATCCCGAGTACACCAAGCGTGTGCGCGACGTTGAGATCTCCGTTACGGGCGAGGATGCGTTAAACGCCCGCGGACTGATGCTTGTTACGCGTGAGACCGCAACGACCGACGTCGACGTGCTTTGCCGGATCAGCAAGCACAGCGAACTGGACGCTTCACGCATTGCGTGCGTTGTCGATCTCGGCAGCCGCGCGATTTCATTGGATGAAAACGAAAACAGCAAGACGATCTCTCTGGACGTGCAGGCAAGCGTCGCATCCGACTACGGCAAGGTACAGGCGCTCTCGGTCAGCTCGGTCGATCTCACGGTCGCGCGGCTGTCCACGCGAAGCAACATCCAGGTCGGCGTCCGTTATACGGGCAGACTGCCCGAAGGATACATTGTCGACGTGCCGAACGCGCTTTCGATTTCCCTGACGGGGCAGAAATCCGAGCTGGATCAGATTGCGCGCGGCGAAGTGGTTGTCGACTTGGATACCTTCCCGGTAAACGATCCGGAAACGCTCGCAAACACCTATGATTGTGTGCTGCCGGTGCAGTTCTACAACAGCGCAAACGTGCGCCTCGACGGAATCACGGAGAGCAACGGCGAAGCGGTTACCGCCAACGTGCGCGTGGTCATTCGCGCGTATAAGGAGGTCGAGATCGTTCCGACCGTCAAGATGCTCGAAGAAGGGTATGAATGGAACTGCATACTCTCGCGCGAATCGGTTACGCTGTACGGCGATCGCACAACGCTCGATGCGATCGATGCGATCCATACCGAAACGATCACGGCGGTCCCGTCGATGAAGGAAGCCAAGACGCTGGTGGATCTGATCCTGCCGGACGGGGTGAAGGTTTCGGAGGATTTCAATACGACGATTTCGGTCACGATCACCGTTTCCGAGAAGACGTCGGAGCGCGAGATCGAGATCCCGCTCACGTATCAGGGCGCCGAGGGCGTGACGCGCAAGGAAGGCTCGAGCGAAACCGTTCGTGTGCGCGTCACGGGCACGATCGTGTCCCTGCAATCGTTCAAACCCGAGTGGATCAGCGCGACGGTCGACCTTGCAGGTCTCGGCGTCGGCACGTATGAACTGCCGATCCGCTTTGAGACGAGTGATAAGGCGAACGCGTTTACCGTCGTACCGCTTGCCGAAACCGTCACGGTCGAACTGGTGAACGGACCGACACCGTAACGTTCTCGGAGGCTGCCGGAAAGGGAGGCAGAATTCGCGTTCTTCGCGATGGAGCTATACTACAGTATGCGACCGAGCGAAAACGCGGATAGATTGCGGTAAGATTATGAAAAGAAAAGGCGTTTTTGCCTTTTCTACCGACAGGCATTCTGTTTTAGAAACTCTCGCCGCAAACGGTCTGACCCCTTCTGCGACAGCCTGCCGGGGACGGAAGCCGTCCCCGTTTTCTATTCGATGAAAACAGTGTATTTGCAAAACCTCAGACGCGAGCTCGATGCGACGGACGAATCGTTCGCCGCTTCGTGCGGTCAAAGACTCGGCGTTCCGCGCGACGCGCTTTTGCGTATGCGGATTGTGCGGCAGGCGCTCGATGCACGAAAGAAGCAGGACATCTTTTTTTGCATTCACGCAGAACTGACGCTGACGGACTCCGCGGCGAAGCGTGTGCTTTCCAATCCGAATCTGCATGCCGAGCGCGTTGAACCGGAGAGGACGGAGCCGTTTGCGTTCGGAACGCGTCCCCAAAATGGACGGATTCTTGTGGTCGGGCTCGGCCCCGCGGGTCTGTTTGCGGCGCTCCAGCTTGCAAAGAACGGATACCGGCCGCTTGTGATCGAGCGCGGCAGACCGATCGATGAGCGGGTGCGGGACGTGGAACGCTACTGGAGCGGACTGTTGAAGGAGCCGGATCCCGACAGCAACGTTGCGTTCGGCGAAGGCGGCGCGGGCACGTTCTCGGACGGGAAGCTCACGACCCGCATCCGGGACCCGCATATTGACGGCGTGCTCAATGAACTGATCGCGTGCGGCGCGCCGGAGGAGATCGCGTATCTTGCAAAACCGCACGTCGGAACCGACCGCCTCCGGACCGTGGTCACAAACATGCGGCATACGATCGAACGCCTCGGCGGAGAAGTGCGCTTCTCCGTGACACTGACCGATCTCAAAACGAAAGACGGGCGTGTGACCGCGGCAAAGCTCCGGCACGGAACGGAGGAAACCTGGGAGCCGTGTTCCGCGATCCTGCTGGCGATCGGACACGGCGCGCGCGATACCGCGCGCATGCTGTATGAAAAGGGCGTTTCCATGGCGCCGAAGGCGTTTGCGATCGGCGTTCGCGCGGAGCATCCGCAAAGCATCATCAACGAGAGCCAGTTCGGTCCGATGGCGAACCATCCGCGGCTCGGCGCGGCGGAATACCGTCTGACCGCAAAGAGCGGCACGCGCGGCGTGTATACATTCTGCATGTGCCCGGGCGGGCAGGTCGTGGCAAGCGCGAGCGCAGGAGAACAGGTGGTGGTCAACGGCATGAGCAATTTCGCGCGCGACGGCAGGAACGCCAATGCGGCGATTGTCGTGCAGATCACACCGGAGGATTTCGGATCACATCCGCTGGACGGACTCGGGTATCTCGATCGGCTTGAGCGCAGCGCGTTCCTGCTCGGCGGCGGCGACGGAACCGCGCCCGCGTCCACAGTCGGCGCGTTTTTGCGCGACGAGCCTTCGCACGCCTCACAATCCGTTGCGCCGACCTATCGTCCCGGCGTTCGCTATACAAAGCTTTCCGACTGCCTGCCCGCGTTTACGGCGGCGGGAATCCGCGACGGACTCAAAGCATTCGGCAGACAACTGAAAGGATACGATATGGAGGACGCGGTACTGACGGCGGTGGAAAGCCGCACCTCTTCACCGCTGCGGATTCTGCGTGACGCAGGCATGGAATCGGTGTCGCATCCGGGACTGTATCCGGTCGGAGAGGGCGCGGGGTACGCGGGCGGAATCATCAGCGCGGCGGTGGACGGATGGAAAGCCGCCGAAGCGATCATGCGCATCTATGCGCCGCTTCCATAATCTTCCGAAAAAGCCGTAAAAATACGTCATTTTTGTAAAAAGAGTTTCAACAAACGCCCTCGGGCGTTTCTTTTTTTATACGATATATGGTATAACGGAAGCAGGAAACGACTGCGAAAGGAGGACTGCATATGAAGCGGCTGCTCAGTCTCATGCTTGTGATTTTGCTGCTGTTGCCGGCATTGCCTGCATCAAAAAGCGCGGCGGACGAAACAACCGTGCGCGTTCTGCTGTCCACCGACGCATCAAGCACCGTTTCGGTCACGCTGTCCGGCAAATACGCGGTCGGCGACAAGACGGTGACCGGCGGCACCGTGACCGCTTCGATCGAAAACGGCGTCATTACGGTCCGGCATTCGTCCGCGGGCGTACTGAAAACGACCGATACCGTCACACGCCTCAAGCGTGTCGGAACCGACGCGTCCACCATCCTGACGTTTCAGAACGCCAAGCACGGCAAACGCTCGTATTACGGCGATTTTGTGTTCTACAACGACGGGGGGACGCTTCGCGTCATCAACTATGTGGACCTGCATCACTATCTCTACGGCGTGGTCAGCGGAGAAATGTCCGATTCCTCGAAGCCCGATCTTCTGAAGGTCGAAACGATCTGCGCAAAGGGCTTTGCGCTTTGCGAAGTCGAAACGCGTGCATCCAAGTACTTTGACGTCTACGACACCACCAATTCCCAGCTTTATTACGGCTATGTTGCGACCGATGTGAACACGATCGCCGCGGTCGATGCGGTCTGGCAGCAAACCCTGCGCTATAACGGCAGTACGGTCAAAACGTACTACAGCACCGCAGACGGCGGGCAGATTCTGACGCCGTATATCCATTGGGGCGGCAAAGCGCAGGACGGCGCATACCACTTCGGCTACGACCCGTTCGATCTTCTGGGCTCCTCCAAGAACGTTGTACGGACGATCGACGGCAAGGCGCCCAAATCAATGGACGCAGCGCTGTATGCGTTCCTGCTGCAAAAAGCGGGCAGCGACGCAAAGGAGATCGTCTCCGTCGATGCGCTCACGGGAATCCATGACACGGCGCATCCGAACGGAACGGACCGGTATCCGAACGCACTCGCGCCGCAGGCGCGTTACGACTGGACCGTAACGGTCAAAAAAACGGACGGATCGACCAAGAAAACATCGTTTTCCTGTACGCCCGACGAGGTGAAAGCAGCCGCGGCAAGCGACGCGGCAGGCACGGTCTGCTTTGCGGTCCGGACGGCGGAAAGCGAATGGAAGCTTATCTGGGGCGTGCCGAGCGGACACCGTACGGGGCTGTCGCACCGCGGCGCAACGCAGATGGTCAAACAGGGATATTCCTATGTGGATGTTCTGAAGTTCTACTATCGCGGCGCGACGCTGTACGACGCGAACGGGAAGGCGATCGAATCGAACAAATCGTTTGTATTTACCTATGAGGAAGGCGCGACGTCGTCGCCTGCACCGACGCCGGGACAGACGGAGATGCCGACCGAGATCGATCACTGCGGAATCGTTACGGTCAGGTCTTTAGACCTTCGTGAAAGTCCGTCGGACGGGTCTGCCGTAAAGAGGACGCTGTCGCTCGGCGCGATCGTCGGAATATACGGCGCGAGCGGGGATTGGCTGTATGTGCGGGATGAGGCGAGCCGGCAGAAGGGGTACGTCAGCGCGAAATCCGTGAACTACTATGAACGAACGCCGCGCGCACAATGGGAAGGCGTATGCAATGCCGACGACTCCAACCTGCGAAGCGGTCCGTCGACCAATTTCGCAAAATACTATGCGATCAGCAAGGGCGCGGCGCTGTATGTGTACTACCGTTCCGGCGACTGGTACTATGTGATGGATCGCGCGACGGGGCAGGGCGCGTTCCTCTACGGCAAATACGTGACGCTCGGCGCCGACGCGCCGACGGTACGGGACGGCGACGCGAACGGCTCCGATTCGGTCACGGCGGCGGACGCCGCGCTGATCCTGCGGTTTTTGGTCAAGCTGTCCGCATTAAAGGATGCAGGCTTGCTTGCCGCGGACGTAACGCACGACGGAACGGTCAACGCCGAGGATGCGGCGGCGATTCTGCGGCAGGCCGCGGGTCTGAACTGATCGAAAGAATCAAACAGACGGACGCAGATGCGTTCGTCTCGGGCTGTCGTAAAAGGGGCCAGACCGTTTGCGGCGATAGGTTATATAAATAATACTGGTCGGAAGAAAAGGAGCAAACCACCTTTTCTTTTCATTATTTCGCCGTAAACTATCCGCGTTTTCGCTCAGTCGCATACTTAAGTATAGCTTCATCGCGAAGAACGCGAATTCTGCCTCCCTTCCCAACAGCCTGTTCAGCTTGTCAAAAGGTTTTTTGACAAGCTGGGACGGACGCAGATGCGTTCGTCTTTTTTTGCGGTTTTACTTGCATTCGGACAAAAACCAATGTATAATATTTTGGTTCGATTTTTGATCAGAAAAACACGAAGAACTCGAAGGAAAGAGGAGCTTTTATGAATATCCGCAACGTAGCGATCATTGCACACGTCGACCACGGCAAGACCACGCTGGTCGATCAGCTTTTAAAGGACGCGGGCGCACTGCGCCGCAGCGAGCAGGGGACCGAGCGTATCATGGACAGCGGCGATCTCGAGCGCGAGCGCGGCATCACGATCCTGTCCAAGAACACAGCCGTCACATACGGCGACACGCGCATCAATATCGTCGACACGCCGGGTCACGCGGACTTCGGCGGCGAAGTCGAGCGCATCCTGCAGATGGTCGACGGCGTTCTGCTTTTGATTGACGCGTTTGAGGGATGCATGCCGCAAACGCGGTTCGTGCTCAGGAAAGCGCTCGAACTGAATAAAAAAGCGGTCGTCGTCGTGAACAAAGTCGACCGTCCCGAAGCGCGGCCGTATGAGGTCGTGGACGAGGCGCTCGAACTGTTTATCGAGCTCGGCGCATCGGACGAGCAGTTGGATTTTCCGATCGTGTACGCGTCCGCACGCAACAATATGTCCGGCTATGAGCCCGATCAGATGGAGAACAACATGCAGGCGGTGTTCGACACGATCTTAAAGGAGATCCCGTCGCCGTCCACCGATACCGACGCGCCGCTGCAGATCCTGTTTTCCACGATCGACTATGACGAGTACGTCGGAAAGATCGGCATCGGACGCATCGAGCGCGGCGTTGCAAAGCGCGGGCAGATCATCACGCTGTGCGGCGGACAGGAGAACCGCCGGCGCGACACGAAGATCACGCGGCTCTATAATTTCGAGGGCCTGCAGCGCGTCGAAGTCGAGGAAGCGTATGCGGGCGACATCGTCTGCGTCGCGGGTGTGGAGGACCTGAACGTCGGCGAGACGGCGTGCGATCCGAATTGCGTCGAACCCATGCCGTTTGTCAAGATTGACGAACCGACCGTTTCGATGATGTTCCTCGTCAACGACAGTCCGTTCGCGGGAAAAGAGGGAAAGTACGTAACGAGCCGCAACCTCCGTGACCGCCTGTTCAACGAGGTCAAGACCAACGTATCCATGCGGGTCGAAGAAACCGAGTCGACCGATACGTTCCGTGTCAGCGGAAGAGGCGAACTGCATCTTTCGATCCTGATCGAGCAGATGCGCCGCCAGGGGTATGAGTTTGCGGTGTCGCGTCCGAAGGTCATTCTGCACAAGGATGAAAACGGCGTTGTGACCGAGCCGATCGAGGAACTCACCATCGACGTGCCGCAGGAATATGTGGGCGCTGTCATGGAAAAGCTCGGCATGCGCAAAGCGGAGATGACCGATATGACGACGCTCGGCGACACCGGTACGCGGCTGAAGTTCTTGATTCCGGCGCGCGGGCTGATGGGGTACCGGTCGGAGCTGATGACCGACACCCGCGGAAACGGCGTCATGAATCATATCTTCTACGGTTATGAGCCGTATAAGGGCGACATTTCCGAGCGCAAGACGGGAAGTCTCGTCGCGCACGAAACGGGCGATTCCTGCTCCTACGGACTGTTCTACGCGCAGGACCGCGGTCGAATGTTCATCGGCGCAGGCGTGCCGGTATACGAGGGAGAGATCGTCGGAGAATGCGCGCGCGCGGATGATATCGTGGTGAACGTCTGCAAGAAAAAGCACGTCACCAACATGCGCGCGGCAGGCAGCGACGAAGCGCTGCGCTTAACGCCGCCCACGGTCTTTACGCTTGAGCAGTGCCTTGAGTTCATTGCGGACGACGAGCTTGTGGAGATCACGCCGAAAAGCATCCGTATGCGCAAGCGCATTCTTTCGAAAGAACAGCGCATGAAGCTTGCCGCGCGGATGATGAAGGAGTAAGCCGTGATTCGCAGAGCCGAACCCAAGGACGCGCCGCGCATTTCAGCGCTTTTACGACAGGTGCTGGAAGTGCATGCCGCCGCGCGGCCCGATATGTACCGGAGCGGTACGCAGAAGTACTCCGAAGCCGGTGTTTTGGAGCTTTTGAGTAATCCGGACTGCGTGTTGTTTGTGGATACGGACGAGACCGAGCGTGTGATCGGCTACGCGATCTGTTTTCGGAAAACCGTTGCGGACGACGGACCGATCGTAGGACGGCGCGAACTGTACGTTGACGATCTGTGCGTGGACGAGTCCGCAAGACGGACCGGCGTCGGACAGCGGCTGTTTTCCCGTGTAAAGCAGTACGCAAAGGAAAACGCCTTCGACTGGATCACCTTAAACGTCTGGAACGACAACGCGGGCGCGCTCGCGTTCTATCGGACGATGGGTCTTTCGCCGCGCAGAACGATTCTCGAATAC